>PFXI01000064.1 GCA_002791575.1 Zetaproteobacteria bacterium CG_4_9_14_3_um_filter_54_145
CGATCTACTTTCACTTGGGTGCTTTGGACCTGTATCCGGCACCCAATCAGGCAGGTTCGACTTGTGCTGCCCACACAACTTCGTGAAGCGCCAAAAAACTCGAATGCCCCTGTCTTTGTCACATAGGCCAGCGGGATCGGCACCTGCCTGACCAGCCGCCTGAAACGCGTCTCCCGCTCTTTCACCTCCTCTGTCAGTGCTTTCGACTGCTCCAGCAATATGCTCATCTGCAGGTTCTTTTCCTTGAATACGGTAGCTGCAAGTGTCAAATCACCGATTTCATCATCGGCATGGTAGGCAGGAATGGCCGTATCATACGAACCCCGTGACAGAGCATTGAAAGCCGTGGTCAACCCCACGACAGGGCGTATCAGATTACGGCTGATCAGAAAGGAGAGTAGCACAACAAACAGCAACGACAGTGCGATTGCTGCAACAACTGACTCAATAGCCGAGCGCAACATCGCATATGTGTCCTGCTCAATAGCCTGCATATCCAGCCTGACACGCTCGGACATCTTTCTGGCGTTATACAACACCTCGTAGGCCTCAGCACTCATCACCACATTGACCAGAAACAGGTAACCACGCGTGCGCTGTACCGCCTCCAGAAAAATCCGCTCGAATTCATCAATATTATCATTGGCATCCAGCGCTTTGGCCCTGCCAGCCTGCTGACTGAGATGCGCATTCATAGCCTGCATGCGCATTCTGACCTCGGAGAAACCACGCTTTACGCGCTTGATATAGCTCGGGTCGAGCGAATCAAAATAGAGCATGGCATCCCTTTCGATCTCCAGCAGCGTATTGATGATACGCTCATCCTCAAGCAGCAGCGTGTCGCCATCGGAAGCCTGCTCCTGCTGCATGTGGTGGCGCAGGAACGCTTCGGCTTTGGCTGCCGCATTACTGAAATCACGATGGATCAACAGATACTGCAACTCTCTTTGCTGCTGCAACTGCTTAAAAGCCTGCATATAGGTTTTCAGGTGCTCGCTGATCAGCGCGGCATGAACCACCAGCCCCTGATCATCATCCAGCGCCTGCATCATCGAACGGTAGAGGAGATGCACCTGCTCTGCAGCACTGGGATGCCCTTCATAGGTATAAATCAGCGCCTGCCGCTGAATCTCGGATACATCGCGTGACAGGGTAAGATTCACCTGCGCCTTGTTGGAGGCGTAGATAAAACTCCTGAAATTCGTCAGCACACTGTCAAAGGCAAAATAGGCCAGCACTGCAATCACTGTAGCTACCAGGCCTACCGCCAGATAGCCGACAATCACTTTATGTCTGAGTTTCAACGACAGCGGCATCTGCGTCTCAGGCCATCATGAATTCGTTCCATTTCAGGAGCGAATATTCATAGCTGTCCATCACCGTATTCCACACGGCGATATTTTCGAAACGCTTGATATAGGAGCCGCCGGAACGAACCTCACCCGGTTGCACCGAGATACGGCCGTCGGTACCACGCAGCGGCTCACTTGCCGCTTTGCCGTCATACCAGTAATCCCACTCCGAGGCCGACATCAGATGACGGGAGCGCTCTGGATTGGCAATATAATAACCTTGGCGCGCAATAAAGGCACCGGGCCAGCCGGATAACCACCAGTTCATAAAGGCATAGGCGGCCTCCTGTCGCTCACCTGTTGACTGGCTGGAAAGGCACATTACCCCCTGCCAGGCGCGATACCCCTCTTTGGGGGCGGCATAAATACAGGGTGTGCCCATACCGTTGAGCGCACTGACAGCCGGTGAGAACATACTTTCAATCATCACCTCGCCGGAGCGCATCAGCGCCACAGACTGTGGCACCGAAGTCCACACCCCCCTGAAGTGGCCGCGCTTCTTGTAGGAGACCAGAATCTTGAACAGCTCATCCAGCTCCGCCCGTGTCATATTGCCCATATCGGCAAAGTCCATCAATCCGCGCGCCTTCACCGCCAGTGCAGCATCGAACAAACCGATAGTCGGTTCGTTCACCAGCGCCACCTTGCCGGCATAGCGCTCATCAAGCAGCCAGCCCCAGCTCTCGGTTTGATAGGGAATGCCCCTGGGAATGACCGCCGAGTTATAACCGAAGGAGTCGACATTATGTACATAGGGCAGGAAACTGATCTGTCCGGTCGGATTCGAACCCAGTGAACCGTCAGACTGGGCATAGAGTAACTTATACGGGGCGTCGCCCAAACCGATTCTGGCAGCAGGCGAAATACGGCCCTTTTTGGTCAGGTCATTGATCTCACTCCAGTACTTTAGCTTGCTGATTTCGATCGGCTGAATGGTGCCGGCCTGCCAGAGCACATTAAGACTGTTGGACCACTGCTCATAGAGATCGAACGCGCTCGGGTCGGTGGATGCCTTGAGCAGCACCTCGGCACTGCCACCGGGATAGAACTCAATATTGATGCCGAGATCCCGTTCGGCTTTTTGACGTATGGCTTCCTGCAGCGTCACATGTGTGCCGACCACACGTATGGTCGGCCGACTGTTGCGCGCACTGATGATAGCCGGAAACGCCAGCGTAGCAGCGGCGCCTGCCGCCATTTGGCCGCATGTTTTAAGGAACTGGCGCCTCTCCGCAGCTATATCAGAATCGTGTGCATCCATGCTCACACTCCCTTGTCAGGAACCTGTTACAATAAAGCAGCAAAGAAGGTGCCAACTATATCGCTACAGGTGGAAACCTGCGCCTGCCTCTTACCGGCCGCCGGCCTGCAGTGGCGGCATGGGGCAACCCAGCGCATCGCACACGGTACGCAGCATCTCCCTTTCATGTGCATCTACCCGGCCATCAGCCACAATGGCCTCGGAGCAGGCAGTGATAACCTTCTGCTGAATCAGCGGTGCGGCATTCTGCAGGTGGTTGAGTGCCGTATCGAGGCGGGCCATGCTGCAGGCATCGCTACGCGGCATGACCGGTAGCTCATGCTGCTCACCAAACTGTCCCATGGCATGGCGATATACCTGCGCCGGCTGCACATGTTTACCCAGACGTACCAGCATCGCCACCACCACAGCCAGATCTACCAGCACAGCCTCGTTTGACAACTGCCTGTTCGCCACCGGCTTCACGGCCTGAAAGGCAGGCGCCAGATGCTTCAACAGCATCCGGTGCAGCATATACTCGAACATACTGACCTGCTGATTGGCCCTGATCAGTAACTCCACATTGTCTTTGAATCGGGGATACTGGGCAGCGGATAACTCTTTTAGTGCCGGCAGCAGCAACTCCAGCAGCGGAATGCGCAGCTGATCCGCCAGTCCGGCAATCAGAGGCTGAATATCCAGCAACTCGCGAAAGACAGCGGCATCAGCCTTTTCACGCAATCTATCCAGCTGATGCGTGCGCATCCCGGCATCCGCATCGAGCAGCAGAGCATAAACAATCGCGCGCGCCGTATACGGATCACGGGCAAACCGGCGCAATCGCTCCGGCAGCAGTGCCAGCGCCCCCTGCGCGCTAGCAGCATCCATCCGGCCGACCGACGCCACCGCATCTGCAGATTGATATCTTCGCTCAACCGGTTGCGATCGGACTGATGATCCTGCCAGCGCGGTTACGGCCTCTTCGCGGTTGCCGGCACTACGCCATGCAACGTCAAGCGGCGCAAATTGCCCGTTGAAGCGGGGATCCAGCCTGCGAATGCGTTCGATCAGTGGCGGGTGTGTCGCCCACCAGTCGCTCTGCCCACCTTTGATGGCATTGCCGAAGAAGAAATGGCTGGTCTGTTGCACGGCGGGATGTGTTACTCGCGAGCCATCCTTGTAACCGCCGATCAATTTCAGCGCATTGGCGATACCGGTCGGATTACGGGTAAACTGAACAGCAGCGGCATCCGCCAGAAACTCACGCTGACGCGACACGGCCCGCTTGATCAGATCGGCGAAGACTGCACCCGTCGTGCCGACCAGAAACAGCAGAAACCCGATAGCCAGCAGAGCCGGATGCGTACCACGCTCGCGACTGGAGTAGCTCAGCGTATGTCGCGATGAAAGCATTAGAATGCCGGCATCTGAAATCAGTGTAATGCCGAATAGCATACCCAGCAGCCGCATTTTAAGGCGTGTATCGCCATTGAGGATATGGCTGAACTCATGTGCAATCACGCCCTGCAGTTCATCCCTGTTCAGCAGATCCACCGCCCCGCGTGTTACGGCAATCACCGCGTCTGCGGGCGAAAAACCGGCAGCAAAGGCATTGATTCCCGCCTGCTCCAGCATATAGACCGGCGGCACGGGCAGGCCTGCGGCTACCGCCATCTCTTCAACGACATTCAGCAGTCTGCGCAGTAGAGGATCACTATTTGCCGATGCAATGCGCGAGCCACCCAGCATCTGTGCAACAACCCGCCCCCCGCCCTGCCTGAGCTGATACAGGCGATAGAAGCTACCGCCACCAACCAGCAGCAGTGTCAGGCCGACCACCCAGGCAAACAGCACCGGGTTCCATAGCGACTGAACAGAGAAAAACCATTGTTGCCCCTGAAAAAACTGGGCCAGAAACAGGCCGGCCGTGACTGCCAGATAAACAGCCATAATAATAATCAGAACAGCAATAGAGAAGAGTATAACCAGCCGCTTTGTTTGCCGCCTTGCCTGCTCTTGTTGTCCGAAGAAATCCACCATCCAGTACCAACCTATTGACCGCGAACAGCACTAACATGCGCCATCAGCTTGCTCATAACCGCTATAGCGACGCGACTGTGCGCGCCGTTCACTGTTCGTGATGAATGCTTTTTAGAAACTGACCTTCACTGTTTCACGTTCGGCCGCCACGGCCAGCTCCCAGAGTGCAGCCTCTTTAAAACCGAACATGGAAGCAAAAATAACATCGGGGAATGTCTCCCGCTGTGTGTTGTAGAACATCACCTCATCGTTATAGGCCTGACGAGAGAAAGAGACGCGGTTTTCGGTCGAGGTCAGCTCTTCTGATAGCTGGGCCATGGTTTTATCCGCTTTCAGGTCCGGATAATTTTCCATCACGGCATTGAGGTTGAGCAGCGCGCCACCCACCGCAGCTTCGGCTCCGGCCAGCGATTTCATGGCTGTTGCATCCCCCGGATGACTGCCCGCAGCTTTCATGGCTGCCAGCGCATGATTACGCGCCTGAATAACGGCTTCTAGCGTGTCATGCTCATGTTTGAGATAAGCTCTGGCCGTCTCAACAAGGTTCGGAATCAGGTCATAACGCCTTTTCAACTGCACATCAATCTGGGAAAATGCGTTTTTGAAGCGGTTACGCAATCCCACCAGTCGATTATAAATCACAATGATATAGATCAGCAGCAACCCCATCGCCGCCAGTATCGATAATAACACAGTAACCATCATCAGCCTCCTTCCATCCCATGAACCATTATAATTTTAAACCTTTTCCTCAAAACCACTATCGCCTGCCGGCAGCTCCGGCGCTTACTCCTGCACACGATAGAGTAAAGCTGCGCCAGCGGCAAAGAGCAATACAATCACCAGGATCGACATACGGGCGCTGCCGGTGAATATACTGGTTACGCCCATCATCAGCGGGCCGATTACCGCGGCAAACTTGCCCAGCATATTGAAAAAACCGAAAAACTCCGCCGACTGATGAGCCGGAATCATGCGCGCATACATCGAGCGGGAGAGAGCCTGCACACCGCCCATGACCAACCCGATAGCCGCCGCCAGCCAGTAGAAGTCGACAGTATTCTGCATCGTTGAACTCCAGATACAGACCGCTGCATAAACCCCGATACAGATCAGCAGCACACCCTTACAGCTCCAGCGCTCACCCAACCAACCCAGCGCCAGTGCCGAAGGAAAAGCGATAAACTGTGTCATCAGCAGCGCCGTCATCAGTACGGCTGCATCAAAACCGAGCGCCAGTCCGTAGTCCACAGCCATGCGCGCAACGGTATTTACACCGTCGATATAAAGGAAATAGGCCAGCAGAAACAGCCATACCTGCCTGAGGCCGCGCAGGTGATGAAAGGTGCCGGAGAGTTGTGAGAATCCGTCACGCGCGGCCTGCCCCCAGTGTGTCGACTCCGCCCCGCCCTCTTCCCGTACATGACGGGCCAGCGGCAAGGTGAACAGCGCCCACCAGACTGCTACCGAAATGAAAGACCAGCGCACGGCCTCGGCCTTGTCTGCCAGCAGAAACCACTCGGGATGCAGTGTCATCAGCACATTACCGGCAAACAGCAGGCCACCACCGAGATAACCCAGTGCATACCCCAGCGAAGAGACCCGGTCGAACTGACTGCGATTGCTGACATCCACAATCAGCGCATCATAAAATATATTGGCGCCGGAAAAGCCGATGGCGCCGAATGAAAAAATCGCCACGGCCCAGATCCACTGCCCCTGCCCGACGAGAAACAAGGCTGCGGTCATCAACACACCCAGCGAAGTGAAGCTCAGCAGCATACGCTTTTTCAGACCACCCTGATCGGCCATGGCACCAAGCACCGGTGCCAGCAGTGCAATGAGCAGGCCGGAGAGCGCATTGGCCAGCCCCAGCCAGAAGGTGCTTTCGTTAGCACTCAGGTCGGCAGCCCAGAACTGCTTGAAAAATACCGGAAAAAATCCGGCCATCACCGTCGTGGTATAGGCTGAGTTGGCCCAGTCGTAGATGGCCCATGACCACCCTGCTTTCGATATCGTTTTCATCCGGCATAAATGTAAGTCAAAGGCCTGATGCTGACCAGCGTCACCGCATAAACCAAAGCGCGCCACGGCTGTATGCGCATGCATATGCTTTGACTTTTTATGCATGATTGTGCTATGTTGTAAGCAGATTGCAGCTCAAACCCTGCGGGGAGAAGCAAGATGAGGCAGAAGTTTAAATTTCATATCATAGCAGCAGCACTATTTCTGTTGATGGTGCCGTATAAGTCTGTGGCTGCACCAACCAGCCACCATCCGATACGCGACAATGCCAGCAAACATCTGCAGAAAAAACTGGACCAGCGCGTCAAGGCGCTGCATCTGACCCGCGCCGTCCAGCAAAAACGACTTGCCGTGGCGCTGGTCGATGTCACTGACCCGTCCAGCCCTCATGTTGCCCAGATCAACGGCGATGAGATGATGTACGCTGCCAGCCTGCCGAAAATCGCCGTACTGCTAACCGCATTTGAACTGATCAAACAGGGGAAGTTGCCGCTGAACGACGAAACGCGCGCCACCATGACCCGTATGATCCGCAACTCATCCAACAGGGATGCCACAGCCATGATCCGTATGGTTGGCAAGGACAAGATCAATCAGGTAATGGCACTGCCCAAATACCAGCTATACGACCCGCAACACAATGGCGGCCTGTGGGTCGGCAAGGAGTATGCCGGCACAGCGCCCTACCATCGCGATCCGCTGCATCACCTTTCACACGGGGCCAGCGCCATACAGGTGGCGCGCTTCTACTACATGCTGCAAACAGGTGCACTGGTCTCACCGCAATACTCAGCAGAAATGAAGAGCATCTTGTCCAAACCGGCGATTAACCATAAGTTCGTCAAAGGACTCGGTGCCATGCAAAACCCGGATATCCGCATGTACCGGAAATCCGGTTCGTGGCGGGACTGGCATGCCGACAGTGCCCTGATCGAGCATGATGGACACAGCTATATTGCAGTTGCACTGGCACATGACCCGAAAGGTGGCGAATGGTTGAAAGACCTGATCCATGAAATGGATGATATCATCGAAGCAGAACTACCCGCCACCCATGCGCTGGCTCAGGCGGAAGGTACTACTTCACCCAGGCTATGACACCCTGGAACAGTTGCCCCACAAAGGCCAGATCTCGCCTGGACTGACTACCCGATCCCGAAACGACGCATCGCATTCGCCGTTGTCTGCTCCGCCAGTCTCTCCAGCGACACACCGCGCACTTCGGCAAGGCATTCGGCCACATGCCGGACAAAGCCCGGTTCATTACGTTTGCCGCGCATCGGCATCGGGGCCAGATATGGCGAATCGGTTTCGATCAATAGCAATTCATCCGGCACCTGCCTGGCCACATCACGCAACGCATCATTGCGCTTGAATGTTACATTGCCGGAAAAAGAGATAGACATCCCCATATCCAGTGCCTGCTTTGCCGCCGGCCAGGAGGATGAGAAGCAGTGCATAATACCGCCACAACCGGCAATATTTTCCTCTGCCAGCACCCTTAGCGTCACCTCATCAGCATCACGCATATGCACGATAACCGGCTTGTTCAGCCGGTGCGCCGCCCGGATATGGGTGCGAAAACGGCTCTGCTGCAGTGCCGGATCCACATGATGGCGAAACAGATCCATGCCTGTTTCACCAATAGCCACACAACGCGGATGGGCAGCCAGCCGGATCAGCTCCTCTTCAGAAGGCTCGCTATCCACTTCATGATTCGGATGTACACCGACCGAAAACCAGACATTGTCGCGGGCAGCCACCAGCGCTTGCAGCCGTGGTGTCTGCTCCAGCTCAACCGACACCGCCAGCAAGCGCGTTACACCCTGCTGCTGCATACGCTCAAAAACGGCATCTCGATCATCGTCAAAATGATGAAAATCGACATGACAATGCGAATCAAACAGAGCTATATCCGGCATCTTCACGTCTGCATCAGCGCCTGCAGATGCGCCAGCGTCACATACTCAAGATCCGCCAGCCCGTGCGGATTGGCCAGTACTTCGATTGCCCTGCCCGGCTCGCCAAACTCGGAGACCACCAGATCTGCCCCGTTAAAATCCTGAGCACGGGTATAATCATTCACCGTCACCACACAGCGCAGACCGGCCGCCTGTGCCGATTTCCAGCCATTCGCGGAATCTTCCAGCGCCAGTGTCTCGGCGGCATCCATACCCAACTGCTGCATGGCATAAGTATAGATATCCGGAGCCGGCTTCTTGGCCGGTACAATATCCCCTGCCGCCAGCACGGCGAAACGGTCGAACCATTCGCTGCCCAGAGAGTGTTCAATCAGGGCATCCAGTGCCGACGGGGTTGTTGTCGTGGCCACGCCCAGCTTGATACCTGCCTCAAAAGCTGCTTCCAGCAAGCGCCTGACACCCGCGCGCAACGGAATCCGCCCTTCGGCAATCAGCGCCTGATAATGAGCAGTTTTGCGCGCATGCAGGTCTGCAATCTGAGCAGCCGGCATATCGCCCATACCACCGCGCTCGATATCGAAGCGAATACGCTCCTTGCCGCCGGTGACCTTGAGCAGCTCGCCATAGGTAGGTACATCCCACTGGCGTGTATGTCCGGCTTCATCAAAAGCCATATTAAAAGCTATGCGATGCCCGTCACGCTCGGTATCGGCCAGCGTACCGTCAACATCCCAAAGAATACATTTCAGCTTTGCCACTTTAAGCCCCCTGACAAGAATTTCCCATCCTGCTATCATCGCCACATGAGTGATATAAGAACCCCGGATATGGTGCGTAACCCTGAAACAGAAACGGCTGAACCACAACTGCAGCCGCCACCGATGTTTCGCATTCTGATGCTGAACGATGACTTTACCCCGATGAATTTTGTGGTTGACGTATTGATCCGTTTCTTTCACAAATCGGAGGCTACGGCGAACCGGTTGATGATAGAGGTTCATCAGCAGGGCCGCGCACTGTGCGGTATCTATCCGCGTGATATTGCCGAGACCAAGCTGCAGCAGGTGGAAACCGCCAGCCGTACCAGCGGACACCCGTTACGCTGTATTATAGAGCGGGATACGGATGAATGATTACATCGCATCCAGGGCCAGGGTCATGCTGACAACGGCTGATGAATTGGCACAGATATTGCGACGATATATTGTGAGGTGCTTGCCATGGGAATACTGAGCGAAGAACTGGAAGAAACACTGAACGACACATTCCGCAATGCCCATATCCGCCGCAATGAATTCGTTACGGTAGAACATCTGCTGCTGGGCCTGCTGGATAACCCGAATGCGCTGGGTGTTCTGCTTGGCTGTCGCGCCGATATAGAAAAACTGCGTGGCGACCTGAGTCAGTTCATTCGTGAACATGTGGCAACACTGCCGGAAGAGGCTGGCGAAACCACAGCCAGCATCGGCCTGCAACGCGTCATTCAGCGCGCGGTCATGCAGGTGCAGGCCTCCGGAAAGCGCGAAGTAACCGGCGCCAATGTGCTGGTCGCAATTTTTTCTGAAAAAGATTCGCATGCCGTCCACTTTCTCAACCGCATGGGCGTAACCCGGCTGGATATTGTCAGCTTTATGGCGCACAACGCCATGCGCGATGAACCAATCCGTAGCGAACCGGATGCGCAACACCCGTCGATTGAAGGCGACGCCTCCGCAGCAGCCAAGTCTCCGCTGGGCCAGTTCTGCATTAATCTCTCCCAACGCGCCAGGGACGGGAAGATCGATCCGTTGATCGGCCGCAGTGAGGAGCTTGCACGCTGTGTGCAGATTCTGTCACGCCGACGCAAAAATAATCCCCTGCTCGTCGGTGATGCCGGTGTGGGCAAAACAGCAATTGCCGAAGGACTGGCCCTGCGCATCGAACAGAATCAGGCACCCGAGGTCATCCGCAATGCCACAATCTACGCACTCGATATGGGTGCACTGCTGGCCGGCACCAAATACCGTGGCGACTTTGAAGAGCGGCTCAAGGCCGTGCTGCAAGCCTTGCTACAGCAGGATCAGGCTGTGCTGTTTATTGATGAGATTCATACCATTATCGGTGCCGGTGCCGCCAGCGGCGGCACCATGGATGCATCCAACCTGCTCAAGCCCGCACTGGCCAATGGCGAGTTGCGCTGTATTGGTGCCACCACCTATCAGGAGTTCCGCAACCTGTTTGAAAAAGATCGCGCCCTCTCCCGCCGCTTCCAGAAAGTGGATGTACCCGAACCGAGTGTGGAAGAGACCATCGAGATTCTCAAAGGACTGAAGTCCGGTCTGGAGACCCATCATGCAGTCAGCTACTCGCAGGCTGCTATCGAACATGCGGCCAGACTGGCCAAACGGCATTTGAGTGAACGCCGGCTGCCGGACTCCGCGATCGATGTGCTCGATGAGGCGGGCGCCGCGATGCGCGTAAAACCGGAACAGAAACGACGTACGCGCATCAATGTGCATGATATCGAGACCATGATTGCAGCCATGGCGCGCATACCGCATCAACAGGTCAACGCCAGCGACCGCAAGCAGCTGGCACATCTGGATCGCGACCTGAAACTCTCCGTCTTCGGTCAGGACAAGGCTATCGACCAGCTGGCGGCAAGCATCAAGCTTTCACGCGCCGGCCTCTCCCACCCGGAACGGCCGATCGGCTCCTTCCTGTTTACCGGACCGACAGGTGTCGGCAAGACAGAAGCTGCCCGCCAACTGGCCCGTATCATGGGTGTGGAGCTGATCCGTTTCGACATGTCAGAATATATGGAGTCGCATACCGTTTCGCGCCTGATCGGTGCTCCTCCGGGCTATGTCGGTTTTGATCAGGGCGGGCTGCTGACCGAAGCCATCAACAAGCATCCGCACGCCGTACTGCTGCTGGATGAAATTGAAAAAGCGCATCCGGATCTGTTTAACCTGCTGTTGCAGGTGATGGATCACGGTACGCTGACCGATAACAACGGGCGCATAGCCGATTTCCGTCATATCGTACTGATTATGACCAGCAATGCCGGTGCATTCGAGATGCAGCAGAATGCCGTAGGCTTTAATCCGCAACCACGCAGGGGGGATGATGATACAGCCATCAAGCGTATCTTTACGCCTGAGTTCCGTAACCGACTGGACTCGATCATCGGATTTGCTCCACTCTCGGAAGAGATCATTCTGCATGTTGTCGACAAAATGCTGATTGAACTGGAGGCCCAGCTGCTGGACAAGAAAGTGGAGCTTGATGTCTCACTGGAGGCCAAACAGTGGCTGGCCAGACGCGGCTATGATCCGCTGATGGGCGCCAGACCGATGGCACGCCAGATTCAGGAGCATATCAAGAAGCCGCTGGCCGATGCCATTCTGTTCGGCGTGCTGCAAAAAGGCGGCGTGGCGCGCATTGAATGCGAGCAGGATCAGCTGGTACTGCATCATGACGAATCGATCCCTGCATGAGTGATGCGATAAAAGCAAAACGTGCCGCCAAACCGATCAAACAATATACAGACGCGATCAGCCATGAAGAGAGTGCTGGCATGCATGTGGATATGCAGGCAATCGGTGTTGTCAGGAGCGGTTATCGCGAGCGTTTTGCCACACCGCGACAGCCCACTCTGGATCAGGCGGAGACAGCGCAAATCCACCTGAATGCCGGCATGAATTTTGAGCAGGCGCTGACGGACCTGGATGGTTTCTCTCATATCTGGGTGATCTACTGGATGCATCTGAATAACGGCTGGAACCCGACAGTGATTCCACCCAGAGGACCGAAGCAACGGCGCGGCCTGTTTGCCACGCGCGGCCCGCACAGACCGAACAGCATCGGCCTCTCCGCCGTGCGCCTGACAGGAATCAAGGGACGTACCCTGACGATCGAGGGGCATGATATGCTCGATGGCACACCGGTGCTGGATATCAAACCCTACATCCCCTATGCCGATAACATCGAAGATGCCACCAGTGGCTGGCTGGCCGAGGTAGGACTGGTTCTGCCGAACGGTGCGGCCGTCACTACCCCCTGAAAAAATGGACCTTAGCCGGATGAAACTAATCAGGCTAAGGTTCCGATGAACATGACCACGACCGGAGAGAGCTGCTATGACTGATAAAAAAACAGGTGACGAGGATTTCTCACTCAATCATCTGGACGACACAGCCGATTTCGACCCTTTTTACGATGATCAGAAACGACCTGAAGCAGGTATACCGGCTGCAGATGACCCGCTAGCCAACCATCCACGACTACCGGATAGAAATAAAAAATATGACCCTTATGTTGCGCCATGGGACGACGACAATCAGCATCTTTCGGGCTTTCCGGATCGCATGGAGCCCACCGTCGCAACCCATAATGATATGACGCCGGATGCAGTGGATGCGATGGAAACAGAGACAGACGAAGCTGCTGATATGGAGTCGCCAGCCTATGAAAGCATAACAGCTACCGACAGGCCCGAACCACCAGTGCAGCACACTGAGCCCGCAATCGGTGATACAGACGGGCAGTCACCCGGTCAACGACTGCCCACTATTCTGGCGGTTGTTGCCATCCTGCTCTCCGCGCTGGCATTGCTGATGAGTCCGGGCGGCACAGATCATGGCAGTGACACAACCGATAGCAGCACACGCATACAAAGTCTGGAACAGCGACTCTCGGCACAGGAGCAGTTGAGGATTCAGTCTGAGGCCCGACTGGGTGCGTTACAGGACCAGATTACATCCCTGGCAAGCTTCGTTGCAGCAATGCCGAGAAAGCAGGTGAGTGCGCCACGCGTGATTACCCCCGTAACAGCAGCACCGGCACCGAAGCGCAGTGTCAAACCTGCAACAACACAAGCGCATCAGGGCGGCTGGGTAATCAACCTGGTGTCGCTGGACTCGCATGCTGCCGCCAAAAAGGAGCAGTCGCGCCTGCTCGGCCTCGGCATCAAGGCAGATATTTCACAAACCACCATCCGCGGCAGCCTCTGGTACAGGCTGCGCTCACACAGCTTTGCCAACAGGGATGACGCTGATGCCTATAAACGATCACTGGCTGTCAAATATGGCATCAAAGATGCTTGGACACAGAAGCTATAAACGGCCCTTCTCCCTGTAGATACCGGTATTATTACCGGCAGTGCAGCATAAATGCCGGCTAGCAATAATGGAGGAGATATGACTGAATCAGCCGACGTCAAAAAAGCGACAGAATCGGGCGCTGCCGATTTATTATCAGATGATAACATTCTCGATTCGGATGAGTTGTTTGACCTTGATATGCCTCTGGATGAGCCGCAACCAGGCGATGATCTGAATCAGGAAGATGCAGTTGATCAGACCATCACAGAGCAACCGGATGCGGATATTACGCAGGATCGGGCGGACTTTGCGGATCTGGATGGCGCATTTGAAGCTTCGATGGAAGACGTTCTCTCGGCCAGCATGGATGATGACGTGCCGGATGCATTGCCGGATAGAAGAAAATCAGATAAGCCCGTAAAAGCAACTGACCCGGATGAGATGCCAGAGCTCGCCAAAGACGATGCTCTCCCGGACGCTCCGGCCGAAGAAACCGCAGCTCCGGCTACACCTGTTGCACAGAGTAGTACCACTGCCGATTCATTAACCACACCCGCTCAACAGCCGGATGATGAGGAAGATGCACTGTTTTCCCGCCTTGATGAAGCGGATACGGACGTGGATGAAGCTGAATTTGATATTGACCTGCCAGAGGAGATATCTGCCCCGGCCGGCAAGACAAACATATCCGATATAGAAAGTGATCTGGCCTTCCTCACGGGCCATGCCTCAGGAGATGCTGACAGCCCGTCCGACAAGCTGCCGGAAACCGCTGCCCTAGAGGAGCATACTGCTGAAGCAAAAACCGATCAGCCAACTGAAAATCCTGACCGCACCACCACTCCGCCGAACAGCACCCCTGTAGCGGAGCCTCAGAAGGATGGAGCAAACAATATGAAGCTGCTGGCAAATAGTATGATCTATATTCTGGGCGCCGTACTGGCGCTGATAGTCGGCGGCGCTACATGGCTTGCCAGCAGCGCTACTGATCGCGTCGGTGAACTAGAGCGCACTACTGCTCCGCTGGCCCAGGAAAACAGAGACAACGGCCAGGCCCGTCAGCAACGTCTGACCATGCTGGAAACACAGGCTCAAGCCTATGAGCAACGTATCGCGGAACTGGAGCAGCAGGTACATACGATGACTGCGGTGTTATCCAGCACGGCCAGCAAGAATTGGCAGGAGACCATGGCCGAACCGGCTGCGGAGGAAGAGACACCTGCCGTTACCGAGCCTGCCAGCACGGTTGTCGATGCTGTCACCACACCGGTCGTTACAATTACACCGCCTGCCAAACCTGAACCTCAACCTGAAGCTCAACCTAAACCCGAGCCAAAAGCCACCACTCCGGCCATAGCCAAGGGCAGCTGGGTGGTGAACATGACATCCTACGAAACGCAAAAAGAGGCAGAGCGGGAAATTGTTAATTTCAAAGCTCGCGGCATCAAGGCCGAGTACGTACGTGTCCAGATCAAGGGCAAGCTCTGGTTCCGCCTGCGCACAACCGGCTTTCACAGCGAACATGAAGCACTGGCCTATGAAAAATATCTTCAGGATATGCAGGATATCGATGCATGGCGGCAGAAATTATAAGAGACAACGAAATGAAACGGATATCATCCAGAGGAGTCGGCATGACCCCCAATAACCAACAGTGGGCCGAGCAGGTCGTCAGCTGGGAATACAGTGCTGCCGCAACACCGGACCTGAACGAAGTACCGATTCAGCCGTTTCCGGCCTCACTGCACGAGCATGGGGATACACGTGTGATTGCACTTGATATCTCGGCCGTGCTGGAAACACCCTACCTTGCGACTGCGCCCGGCCTGCTGGCCAACTATGTACGTATCTGCACAGGCGAGCAGATCACAACCCGTGTGCAGGCAACATCGGAAGTGTTTTTCGTCATGCGCGGTTCAGGCCGCAGTGAAACGGCAAGCGGCACCATCACCTGGCAGCAAGGCGATGCGTTTACACTGCCGGCCAATCAGGGCATCACCCACTTTGCCGATGAGGATAGCGCCCTCTACTGGACGCATGATGGCCCGCTACTGACCTATCTGGGTGTTGCACCGACCGCTCCACGCTTTCAGCCGGCATTTTACAGCAAGGCCTACATGGATGGCGAAATTGCCCGCATCCGGGATATCTCGCTGCAGCAGAAACGCAACCGCGTCGGCATCATCCTCGGCAATAGCGACTGCGCCAAAACCAAAACCATCACCCACACCATGTGGTCGCTGTATAACCTGCTGCCTGCCGGTGCCCTGCAGAGGGCCCACCGCCATCAATCTGTAGCACTTGATCTGGCTGTGTTCTCCGGCCCGGACACATATACCCTGATCGGTAAAAAGGTAGATGATAACGGGGATATCATCGATCCGGTGAAAGCGCTGTGGGCGACCAATACCGTATTCGTTACCCCGCCAGGCTGGTGGCACTCGCATCACAATGAATCGGATCAGGATGCTTATGTCTTCCCTGTTCAGGATGCCGGCCTGCACACCTATCTGCGCACGCTCGATATCCAGTTCGTCCGTTAAACCCAGACTCTGTTGACACCCCTGCTTGCCCGCCTGCCATGGCTGGTTATCTGCATTTTTCTGGGCCTGCCCGTTCAGGCGACAGAGACTACAAAACAGATCGTCGGCGCAGTTGAACAGATCACTATTGTGGAAGCGGGTATCGACTTCGAGGCCCGTATTGATACGGGTGCGGCCAGCTGCTCGATTGATGCCAGCGATATTCGCATCATCAAATCCACATCTGCAGGTGCTGTGCAGCGCATAAGTTTTATGGTCAGCAACCGCTCCGGTGAGCAGCGGCATCTCAGCGCCGATGTCGACTCAGTGACTCGCATCAGAAACGCCGAGGGCGCCAGCATACGCTACAAAGTGCCGCTGACCGTGCACTGGCATGGGCAGGAAAAAACTGTGCTGTTCACCCTGAAATCACGCAAGAACATGACCTATCACATCCTGCTCGGCCGCAACTGGTTGCACGACGATTATATCGTTGATGTAGATCGCAAACCGTCGAAGTCAGTTAGGTAAACATTACTCAGAAAACGCCGAAAACCCATCGCTGTAATCGGTCATAACTGACCAAGAGAGTTACCTCAAAGAACCGCCTGTGCGCTGAGGTATATCTCTATTGGTCAGTTGTTAGATTTATACGTTGGTAAAATGAGCCTTGTGGTGTGCCTGATGTTGCTCGGGATTTTCCAACAGATCTTTGGTCATCAAATCCAGATGACCGACTGGCACAATTGAACCCTTATCTTGATGAGCGTACTTCACCTTGAAATAGTGCCCTCCGCAAAAAATAACGGACGTTCTGTCTTTGTAATCCGCACCATGTACCTGCCCGATCGCGTCAAGAAAATGATCAATAACTACATCCGTATGTGTACTCATGTTGACCTCCTAGTATACCACGCTGGTATTAACTACATAATGAAACAGACAAAGACCGAGTGTCAAGGTCGGTCTTTACATCTTATCTCCTTACAAACCCATAGTTATTAATGTGGATAAGGAGACGATAGACAACAGGGGGAGAGCCCTTTTCTTAAGAGCCATAGTGAATAAGGGCGTGATTTCATTCCTTATACAGAATAAAAGAGGGCACTACCCCTTAGACTTTATTAGACCGAAATACTGCGTCAGACACATTACTAGCTATAAAAGAAAGCCTACAACGACACCTTAATGCTGGCGGTAGCGGCAACAGCTTTTGCGCGCGCCTCTTCAACCGTGGCGCCGCGCGCAAGGGTTACAGCCATACGGCGCTTGCCGTGTACTGCCGGTTTGCCGAACAGTCGGATTTGCGTATCAGGCATAGCCAGTGCCTGCTCGAGACTACCGAATGCAACCTGGGTGGAGTCGCCCTCAACCACCAGCGGGCAGGAGGCTGCCGGGCCAAGCTGTACAATATTGGCAATCGGCAGGCCGAGGATGGCGCGCGCATGCAGCGCGAACTCGGAGAGATCCTGTGAAATAAGCGTTACCAGCCCCGTATCATGCGGGCGCGGTGATACCTCGCTGAAGATCGCCTTATCGCCCTTGATAAACAGTTCAACACCGAAAAGGCCGGAGCCGCCCAGCGCATCAGTGACCGATTGCGCAATATGGCGGGCAGAAGCCAGCGCCGCCTCACTCATCGCCTGCGGCTGCCACGATTCGCGGTAATCGCCATCAACCTGCAAATGGCCGATCGGAGCGCAAAATGATGTACCGTCACGATGACGGATGGTGAGCAGCGTGATCTCATAATCAAAGTCGATAAAGCCCTCGACAATCACCTTACCCTTGCCGGCTCTGCCACCCTCCTGAGCATAGGCCCAGGCAGACTGGATATCGGCCTCGTTGCGGATCACCGACTGCCCCTTGCCTGATGAGCTCATGATCGGCTTGACCACGCATGGCATGCCGATGGTTGCAACGGCCGCTTTGAATGCCTCGAGATCGGCGGCAAAGCGATAGGGTGAGGTAGCAAGTTCCAGTGTTTCGGCCGCCAGACGGCGAATGCCTTCGCGGTTCATCGTCAGCTGGGTTGCCCGCGCTGTCGGGATTACCTTAAAACCCTCCGCTTCCAATTCTGCCAGCGTATCGGTGGCAATGGCTTCCACCTCCGGTACAATCAGGTGCGGTTTTTCCGACTCAATCAGGCTACGCAGGGCATCAGCATCGAGCATATTGACCACATGCGAGCGGTGAGCCACCTGCATTGCCGGTGCATGCGCATAGCTGTCTACGGCAATCACTTCGATGCCGAGGCGCTGCAGCTCGATGGCCACCTCTTTACCCAGCTCGCCTGAGCCGAGCAGCATCACGCGTGTTGCCCGCGCTGATAGCGGTGTACCGATCTGAACCTCTGCCATTGCCCTGCCCCTTCTGTGCTATTAAAATGATGATGATGAACTGTATCTGCTAAGTGTGAGGAATCCACATGCGGTCAAGCAGGGTTATTGCACGATCTGCTCCACCCGTTTGCGGTTGACGCCAAAGTCGGATCTGCCGACGCGGGAGGCGGAGCGGATATGAATCAGCCCCTGCGCGCTATCCAGACGCAACTCTACATCATCGACATAGCGGAACAGCGGTGATCTGAATGTGGCATGCAGGTAATGGCCGTCATCCTGCTCGATGATGCCGCCCAGATCGATCATGCGCTTTTTCAACTTCGCCCATGCCCCGTCAGCGGCCTGCACCGGCGCGATAGCGTGCTCGCCGCTGCCCTGACTATGTGCCTCACTACATACACAGTTGGGTGAATCGGGACACGGCAGCAGCACGCCCTGCTTCAGCCCCAGCCTCTCCGGTGTTTTTTGCGACTGGATCGCCATGAATGTATAGGCGACAAGGCCCAGCAGCAGTAACAGTGCCGGGATAATCAGTAACCATTTCATACCGGTTGCCTGTTATCCGATCAGTTACCCAGCAAACCTTTGACGGCTCCGCCCAGCTGCCCGGCACTGCTGCCGGCTGCACCACCGAGTTTATCCATACCGCTCTTTTTCAGCATATCGGCGGACTTGCCCAGATACTGCTGCACTCCGGCACCGGCCACTGCACCCTGCACATTCTTAAGCATCGCACCGGAGAGAATCTGCGCCACTTCCATACCTGTAGCTCCGCCGCTCTTCTTGCCGATATCCGTCAATACAATACGCGGCAGCGTCACGCTCTTCTCTTCACCACCAAGGGCTGCAATGCGCAGGCTGGCCTTGCCGCCTTCGACGACGAGACGGCGAATGATAACCTTCGTCTCTTCACCGGATGCCGGCTTATCGCTCGCTGCAGCAGCAGATGAAGCGCCCAGGTTGCGTTTTAGCGCATCCACATTCGAAGCGCCCGCTTTATCAATCTCGTAAAACACCTCGGGTGAGCTGATGATCAGCTCATCAATGACAACCGGATTTTTAGTCACCGTTGCGGTATCTATTTTTGTACTGATCGCACCCAGTCGAAAGATATGCTTATCGGTAAAACCTTTGGGATTGGCTACATTCAGGCCCCCGATCATTGCGGAGCCCTCTTCCAGCTTCAGCTTCACATCGGCAACGGTGATCTCTGTTTTGGTGGCTTCGGATCCATAGGTTTCAATCGCGGCTTTCACGATACCGTCCAGCGACGACCAGACAAAGAAGAGGCCGCCAGCAACAACAAGCAGCAGCGCAACCACAGCAATCAACAGCTTTTTCATTTCAATCCTCCCGGTAACAATCTTAACCTGTATCCTACTGTAGCCGGCCTGCAAACAGAGTCAAACCCATAAGCGCGAATAGTGCAGCACTATGACCACTATTAAGGCATACTCTCCGCTGATCTGGCACAGAACTTGATAGGAAAGCAGACGATTCACCGCAATATGAGAACCCGGGAGCATGAATGGAATATATCCAATGCCCGCACTGCCTGCATAAATACGGCGTTAATGAACGCATGCGTGCGGCTGTCGGCAAAAAGATTCACTGCAAACTATGCAAGCAGCTTTTCAGAATCGTTGTTCTCGGTGTGCCGGATAAGCCGTCTCTCAATACGAATACAATAGAGACTTCTGATGAAAAATCGACAAACAGAAAATCACTATTGCCTGCGCCAAAGCCAAAGAGTCCTGAATTAACAACCACTACGGATCAGCGCTCATTCACCGCCGCAGGTGATGAAGATGAAAAGCCCGCCCCGATCAAACTGAAGAAGCGTCTGAATATACAGTTTATCGTATTGCTCCTGTTGCTCTTCACCCTCTCCTGCGCAGTGATTGGCCTGTTCATCTATATCCAGTTTCCGCAGTGGCTGACCCCGAAAGCCGAGCAGGCCAACTCGATGGGCCCTCTTACAGTGATCAAACCCATCAAACTGTTTCCTGCCGGCCCCCCGCAGCCGGATAGTACTGCCAAACAGACTGCCCCGGATCCTGTTGATGAGATGGCGGGACACGACAAAACAATGTTGGAGGGGCCGGATAAGCCGTCACAGGTATGCCGGGACTCCGCCGCCGACTTCTGGATTCGCATTCATATCATGAGTACCTCCAAGATAGATAGCCGCACCTACATGCAGCTGATGAATCAGGGACTCGGTCAACCGGCAGAAATACGCAACCTGTGCCGTGATCGTTTTCTGACCGGCCGGCTGACAGAAGCAGCAAAAAAAGATCAGTTACCGGACTGGATCAGCGCAGAAGTGAATGCCCGCACCAAGGCACGCTGATACATTAACTCAACTCGCGCCGGGAGAACCGGCGCGATCTGCTTACTTTAGCAGCGCCTGCATGCGTCGGCCCAGCAATGTCGGGTTATGTTCGACAGCGACACCGGCTGCATCCAGAGCGGCAAACTTGGCTTCAGCCGTGCCCTTACCGCCGGATATGATGGCACCGGCATGGCCCATACGCTTACCTTCCGGTGCGGTGGCTCCGGCAATAAAGGCAACCACAGGTTTGGTGAGATGATCGCGAATGAATGCTGCGGCATGCTCTTCATCGGCCCCGCCGATCTCACCGATCATCACCACCCCTTCGGTCTGCGCGTCTGCCTCAAACAGCCGCAAGGCATCAATGAAATCCATGCCATGAATCGGATCGCCGCCCATACCGATACAGGTGGACTGACCCAGTCCGGTCTGACTTAGCTGCTCGACGGCCTCATAGGTCAGGGTACCGGAGCGAGAGATCACACCGACCCTGCCGGGCAGATGGATATGGCCGGGCATGATGCCGATTTTGGCTTCTCCGGGGGTGATAATACCCGGACAGTTCGGCCCGATCAGGATGCAGTCAAATGCTGCAAGCTGACGCTTCACGGCCAGCATATCCTGCACCGGAATCCCTTCGGTAATACAGGTGATCAACCGGATGCCGGCAGTAGCCGCCTCGATAATCGCGGCAGCGGCAAAACGCGGCGGCACAAAGATCACAGTCGCCTCAGCACCCTCCTGCGCCACGGCATCAGCCACCGAATCAAATACCGGTCGATCCAGATGGGTCTGTCCGCCCTTGCCCGGCGTTACACCGCCGACAAAGGTGGTGCCATAGTCAATCATCTGTGCGGAGTGAAAGCTGCCCTGCTTGCCGGTAAAACCCTGGCAGATCACACGCGTCTTTTTATTCAGTAACACGCTCATCTCGTGCCTCCGTGCACTCGCCCCTGCGGGCGGCCGGAGGGCCGTGCAGTTTTTCTGTCCTGAAAAAGTGTCATTCTAGCTCTCCCCTACAGCGGCAACAGCAAACTCCGCCGCCTGATCCAGATCCGCGGCCCAGCGTACATCCAGTCCGGCATCCCGTATAATCTGTTTACCCAACTCTTCATTGGTACCGACCAGCCGCATGATCACCGGCACCCGCATCGGATGGGTCTTGATCGCCTCAATCAGCCCCAGTGAAATCAGGTCACAACGCACGATGCCGCCAAAGATATTCACCAGCACTGCTTTCACATGCTTATCGGAGAAGAGCAGCTTGAATGCCTCACACACGGCATTTACTGTCACACCGCCACCGACATCGAGGAAGTTGGCCGGTTTGTCACCCTTGAGCTGAATGATATCCATCGTGCCCATGGCAAGTCCTGCACCATTGACCATACAGCCGATTCGTCCGTCGAGCGCAATATAATTCAATCCGAATTGTGCGGCTTCCGTTTCGCGCGGATCTTCCTCACCGGTATCGCGCAACGCAGCCAGCTCGGGCTGGCGATAGAGAGCATTATCATCAATTGCCATTTTAGCATCTAACGCAAGCAGCTCACCGCTACCCGTCTGGATCAGTGGATTCAACTCCAACAGGCTGGCATCAGTCTGGCAGAAGGCGCGATACAGACCGTCTGCAAGCCCTGGAAAAGCCTCTGCGGCCCTACCGGTCAAGCCCAGCTTGGCGATCATTGCAGCGCAATCATCGGCATCCGGGCCAGCTTCATGCCGCACCACACGCGTGAGGATCTGCTCAGGGGTATTTGCCGCTACCTGCTCGATATCCATGCCGCCGGCCGGACTGACAACAAATGCCACCGCTTCAGCCTCGCGATCCACCAGCATGCTGAGGTAATATTCATGTGCGATATCGAGCCCCTGCTCGACATAGACTTTTTTCACCAGCTTGCCAGCAGCTCCGGTCTGATGGGTGATCAGCGTCATACCCAGCATTTCTGCTGCTGCCTGCTTCACTTCCGCCTGCGAGTGGCAGAGGCGAACGCCGCCTGCCTTGCCGCGACCGCCGGCATGAACCTGTGCTTTCACTACCCAGATCGTGCCACTAAGCGCAGTCGTTGCCGCAACCGCCTCTTCGACAGTAGAAGCCAGCACACCTGCGGGCACCGATACGCCGAAATCCTTTAATACCGCCTTGGCCTGATACTCATGTATATTCAAGACTGCTCCTTTACCATATCTCTCTGCCTTGCATGATAACGATTAAAAATGTGCGAGCGCATCCACTTCCATGACCAGCTGACGCACGGACTGCAATGATTTATCCAGCAGCGCTTTTTCAGCATCGGTCAAATCCAGTTCAATCACACTCTCGATACCGTTGCCGCCCAGCTTGCACGGTACACCCATATAATATCCATCTACGCCGTACTCCCCTTCAAGATATGCGGCGCAGGGCAGAATGCGTTTCTTGTCTTTCAGAATCGATTCGGCCATCTCAACCACCGATGCCCCCGGCGCATAAAATGCAGAACCTGTTTTCAGCAACTGTACAATTTCAGCACCGCCATCGGCTGTACGCCGGCAAATAGCCTCTACACGCTCACGGCTCAGCAGTTCGGTAATCGGAATACCGGCCACGGTAGAATAACGTGGCAGCGGCACCATGGTATCGCCATGGCCACCCAGTACAAATGCGGTCACATCTTCGATCGATACATCCAGCTCTCTGGCAATAAACGCGCGCATGCGCGCCGAATCGAGCACGCCGGCCATACCGATCACGCGTTGCTTGGGAAAACCGGATACCTTGAGTGCGGTATAGACCATGGCATCGAGCGGATTGGTCACCACCAGAATCACGCAGTTCGGAGAGTAGCGGACAATCTTCTTCGTGACATCGGCAACTATTTTGACATTGATAGCTAACAGATCGTCGCGGCTCATGCCCGGCTTGCGCGCGATACCGGCGGTAATAATCACCAGATCGGAATCTGCCGTATCCGCATAATCCTGGGTACCGTGGACGATGGCATCAAAACCCAGAATCGGAGATGATTCATACATATCCAGAGATTTACCCTGCGGAACCCCCTCCATCACATCGATCATGACGATATTCGCCAGCTCCCGTTGAGCAGCCAGAAATGCGGCTGTGGCACCAACATTACCGGCCCCGACCACCGTCACCTTCTTGCGATGAAACGCGGCACTACCCCTGTCCGTAGTTTCCGACCAACGCATAAATCCTCCCTCTCTCCCGACTGTCATAAATATGGCAATGTATCGATTGGGATATTATGCCTCGCCCGCCGACTCTGCCATAACTTTCCACAGAGACCTTGCGCTGCGGCACAATCCCGCTCCGCCATCAGACGGGTACAAATCATAGCGCCGGGAGCATGATACATCTACGCCCATGCTATCGCATCCGGGTGTGGGCAGAGATAGACAGAGCAGTAGCTGAATCTGCCATTGACCACCGCTTTGATCACGCCTGAGCGCTTACGCGATGAGCATCCGTTTCATGGCGCGACCTGATCAGCAGGCATCTATCCGGCCGATCCGGCAGTTCTTAGAAGTAGCTGCGCACTTCACAGCTGATGGCTGTGCCATAGAGACCGAATTCGCTGTTGATACGGGTCGCAACTGGCCTGCTGCCGCTGGCGATTGTGCCACTGATGGCCAGCTCCGCTTCATTGCTCAGTGAATAGAGCGCATACAGCGCGATCAATACCGAATGATCCACCCAGTTATAGAGTAGTGTTGCATCCCCGTTGAGCAGCGGTGTGAATTCATAGCTGGCGCCGAGTGCACTGTATTGTCGTGCCATGTACAAGCCCTGTGACTGAACCGGCAGCACATAGGCAGCTGTACTGGCACCGCCGCCACCATGGTAGAACTGCTCGGCACGCAGGCTCAGGCTGTTCTCCCAGCGGTGTTCCAGCCCCAGTGCAAACTCGATCTGGCGTTTGAGCCCCGCCTGTTGCGGCAAGCGCACATGCCCCTCGCCCCTGATGCCCAGCCATGTGAACAGCTCGCCCTGAAAATCACCACCGATCACACCATCTTTTTTAACCGATCCTGCCAGCAGTGCAGCTTCGAAATCGCCGAAGACCGTTGATGCACGGGCAAGATAGGCATTTCTGCCCGCATCTATACCCTTGCTCCAGCCGTTATCGCTACGCGCATCAAGGCGGTAGCCCAGCACCGAAATCAGCGACAACTGCGAGAGACCGCCCAGCTGAATATCCGCCCGCACAGCATCCACACCCGGCTTGTAGGCACGGAAAAACGTCTGGGCTGCAAACGGCGCAAAGAAATCGTTGGGGGTAAAATAGAAGGTTGCCGCCAGATTCAACGGCTGACGACCGATTTTCAGATTCAGCCTGCCGGAGGCGTATTGCACATTGAGCCGGTCGAGCAGCAGATGCGAGCGCTTGTTGTCAAAACTCCAGTCGAGCAGATCACTGCGCTCAACATCCCGTAGTTGTGCGAGATTGCTGCCGCCGGTCTGCAACGGCAGCGGCATATAGCTCTGCTGCGCATGCATCTCGACAGTAAGATGAGTGCCGAAACTAGCATCCAGCATCAGTCGCGCGGAACCTGCCACGCCTGCAACCGAGCGCTTGTTGTAAAAGATTTGGTTATCGGGATTTTTCAGAGCCAGCCCGGAGCCGCGCAGCAATCCCCGCATCTCAATACTGTTATCGTTATCCTGCCAGGCGTAGAAGGCGTCGGCCGGTTGCGCAAAAACCATCAGCAGCACTCCGGCCAGTAAAAGCCTGACGGCGTCAGCCGCTGACTTCATCCGACTCGATTTTGCCGTCATGCAGGCGAATCGTGCGCTTTGCCCGATCCATCACGTGCTGATCATGGGTGGAGAAGAGAAAGGTGATGCCCTGATCGCGATTCAACTGCTGCATCAGATCAAGCAGCAGTTCGGCCGTATGCGAATCGACATTCGCCGTCGGCTCATCGGCCAGCACAATGGCGGGATTCGTCACGATGGCGCGGGCAATCGCCACGCGCTGCTGCTGGCCACCGCTCATCTCATCCGGCCGTCGATGCTCCAGCCCCTCCAACCCCACTGCCGCAAGCGTTGCCATCACCCGCTCCCGACATGCCGCTTCACTTACACCCTGCAGATTCAGCACAAACTCGGCATTTTCATAAGCGGTCATCACCGGGATCAGGTTGTAGGCCTGAAAGACAAAACCGATGCGGTTCTTGCGCACCTGTGAAAGCGCACTGCTATCCAGCGTAGAGAGGTCGACACCATCCACCCATATCCTACCGGAATTCGGTACATCCAGCCCTCCGATCAGGTTCAGAATACTCGTCTTACCGGAGCCGGACGGCCCGCAGAGCACGGCAAAATCACCATGTTTGATTGCCAGCGACACGTTATTCACCGCATGTACATCCACCTTGCCCTGCCGGTAGGTCTTCACAACCTGTTGCATGCGGACTATCGGTTGCATATCACTCTCTGCGTGTTCGATCATCTCTCGCCTCATATAGTTTTCAGACTTTCAACCGGCGGTATGCGGCCTGCCCGCCATGCCGGGTACAATCCGGCCAGTAGTGACAGCATAAACACCCCGCCCAGAATCGCCATCACACTCTCCTTGAACAGACGCGCCTTGAATACCGGGTCAACAAGTACGCCACCATAACTGAAATCAGTGCCGAAGGCTGATGAGAAATCGATGCCTGTATGATAGAGAAAGTAATACCACGGCGCCGTGATGATGATGCCGAGCAGCAAGCCGACAACAGCCAGCCAGAATGACTCCACCATGATCAGGCGGAACAGCGTTCCAGGCGCCATGCCGATGGCCATCATCACACCGAATTCGCGTGTCCGCTCCAGCACACTCATCAGCATGGTATTGAGGATGCCCACGGCAATCAGCAGGCCGACCAGAAACTGGCTGATATAGTTGCCGGCTTTGTCAAAGGCGATGACGCCGGCCAGATCCGGCTGCGACTGCTTCCAGGTCACTACAGCAACGCCGGCCGCCTCGGGCAGGGCCGCAATGGCATCACGCATGCCTTCGGCATGCCGCTGATCCCTGATAATGACGGCGATCACGGTGGCCTCATCGCGGGCATAGTTCAGCGTTTTCTGCACGCTGCCGATCGGCAGCAGCACCATGATGCCATCGACCATATCAATACCGGTGGTGAAAATGCCGGAAACGCGGGCAATATTGCTAACGATCTCACCGCTGACATCGGTCGTGGTATAAACGATTTTTTTACCGATCGTCACCTGCAGCCGCTGTGCCAGCTTGCTGCCGATGACAATACCCAGGCCGTCGCCATCATTGAACATCGCCCCTTCGACCAGCGAGCGCAGCAGCAGGTTGTTACCCGGCGTCTCGAAAGCGGGATCGACGGCAATAAAACCGCCGCCCACGCTCTGGCGCGCGCTGGCAAACATCGCCTGACCGGTGATGCGGAGCGTGGCATCGGAAACGCCATCTATCCCGGCAATGCGCGCGCGCAGCCTGCCTGCTGCTGTCAGCCGTTTATCCAGTGTCGGCTTGAGCTGGTAGCCAATCGGCTCCACCGTCACATGACCCATGCCCATGCTGGCACCGGTATCGATCATGTTTGTGTAGGTGTAGTCACCGGAACCGGTGAAGGTCACCGACAGCATGACGCCGAAGCCGATAGAGAACGCCGTGATCAGCGTCCGCCGCTTTCTGCGCCAGATATTCCGCCAGGCCAGCTTATGCAGGTTCATCGGTAGTAGATCGCCTTGACCGGACTCAGCAGTGCTGCTCTGGCGGCCGGATAGATCACCGCAATGGCGGCCACGACAAATAGAAACAGGACCGGGTAGACCAGTGCACTGGTGGTGATGGCCCCATACCAGACAGGATCAAATGCAATACCGCCATAGCTGATGGAGCCCGCCAGCGCAGACATATCGATGCCGTGCTGCTGATAATAAGCGGAAATCCACCAGCCGCCGGCCAGGCCGACAGCCGCTGCCAGCAGCGTCAATATAAAGGTTTCGGCAAACACCAGAGCGACCAGCTGCATGGGCGATACACCGAGCGCCTTCATGATGCCGAACTCGTGGATACGCTCAAACACATTCATCAGCATCGCGTTCAGCACTACCGTCGCCACGGCAATATAGAAGATCACCAGCATGATCATGATCTGTACATCAGCGGTTTCGATCATGCGTGCGATCACCGGCATCAGCTGCTTCCAGTTTTTCACTTCAAGATCCGGCGCCAGCCGCGCCACCTGAGCCGTTTCTGTGACAAGATCCGTGCGCCTGTCAGCACGCATGACCACGATCTCATGCGCGCCGTCCGGCATGGCCATCAGCTCCCTGAGTGTCTGCATCGGCATAAACACACCCATCCTGTCGATACCATCGGATACCGATTTAAGAATGCCGCGCACACGCAATAACTCGTTGGCCATGTATCCGTCGGCACTCTGACCGACAAATACCAACTCATCGCCTAGCTTCACTCCCAGCGTACCGGCCAGTTTTTTACCCAGCACCACGCCAAGGGGATCAGCATCATCGAGCCAGCGACCGTTGCTGACATGCTTGTAGAGCTCGGTGACCTGCATCTCATGGCTCAGATCGACGCCGCGCAGGTGTACACCGCTGGAGGCCATATTTGCTGCCAGCAGCCCGTATGCGTAGATACGGCTGGCGGCATGGTAGCCCTCCTGCTGCAGCCTATCGACAAGCGCATCGGCATGCTCAATACGGGTGTAGAGATCGGGATCATCACGGTAGCCGTAGGCATGAATCTGGATATCGCCCATATTCATCGATACCACACTGCGTTCACTGCCCTGTATCATCCCCTCCATCAGCGATGAGAAAAAAATCATGATGCAGCAGGCAAATGCCATAGCCAGCATCGTCACCAGCGAACGCGACCAGTTTCTGCGTACATTTCTTGATGCCAGCGTCAGGATTCTCATCGCCGCTTCAGACTTGATTTGGAGAACATCGCATCACTGACCGGGATGTTCAGCTCCAGTTGCTCATAGATAAATTCTGTATACTCATCCGGCTTATCGGTCGGCTCGACGCGCAGCGCTGCAGGGCGCATGAGGCCACCGAGCATTTTCATATCGCTAAAGGTAAAGGTGCGGGCCAGATGCATGTCCTCATCATAATAACGCTCCACCAGCGGCGTGTAGCCATCGGCCAGAATCGTCAGCAACAACTTGCCCCATACAACCGGAGCCTCCGGCTTCGGCACCAGTGTGAATTCGATAATATTGCGACCATCGCGAGCGCCTTCAAAGGTGATGGCGGCTTTGTAGTCATCTTCCAGCCGCGCCTCCTTGACGAGGTCGTCATTGGTCAGGTGACTGCCCATCCACGAGCCCATCATCATGCCGCTGGTCAGACGAATGGTGCGATCGGTCTTGGGCAGATAGGTATAAATATGGCTGCCGAATTTCAGCGTCATCGTGCCCCTTTCCCGCAGCGGCTCCAGCACACGGAACAGTGTCTTCTCCTTACCCTTGGACCACCCCTCCAGTCGCATCGTGCGGGTATAGTGTTCGGTTTTCACCCGCATGCTTACAACCGCAAAGGATGACTCACCGCGCCAGAGGTCGTCCACCTTGTTCAGAATGAAACTGGTTCGATCCTGCCCTGCCACTGCCTGAGCAGGCAGGCAGAGGCAGAGCTGCACTATTGCCAGCAGAGAGAAGATCATTTTCATGCCTCCAGTATAGTGGAGAGGCCGAATGCGAGGAAGTGCTCTCTCTGCCGCGCGGCTCTGCAATGCATCACAAGCGGTTGTGCGGCATTGATTCCGAGCTATCTTTTTCACCAAAAAGGTGATTCACTATGCTTATTACTTGCACCAACGCGGCGCGTACGTAGCCTTTTGACATTATGCATGCCCGCGTGCGGGATATCGGAGGAAATATGGACGTAGAGATGGTGCTGAAGCATATTCAGCAAAATCAGGCAATACATGGAGAAAACCTCTCCGGCCTCGACTTTTCCGGCCAGAATCTGAGCGGCGCGGATCTCTCCGGCTGCGATCTCTCCGGTTGTAACTTCCGCAATGCCAACCTGCGCTCCAGCGATCTGTCCGACTGCAATATGCAAAAAAGCGATTTTCGCGGTGCCGACATGAGTCTGGCAAGCCTGTACAACTCGGATCTGAGCGGCGCCAGGCTGCGCCGCGCCAACCTGACACAGGCCAACCGTACCCTGGCGAAAATCACCAAGTGGGCGATGAAAGGCGCTTATATCGCCGGCCCGACCGCGTACACCGAATGAGCAAGGTCCAGTCACTGCCGGGTGTATTCCCGCTACATGAAGACAAGGACTTTCTGGCTGAAAGCGAGTGGGTCATCTTCAAACTGCTCTGCCGCCCGGTAAGCTCTTTTGCCGACAGTGATGCGGCCGAGCTGTCCGCAAACACAGGCAATCAGGTCAGCCCGGAGCGCTGCGATGAATTAATCCGCATTGTGCGCATCCATCAGCTGGAGGGACTTGGCTCCTGGATCGCACGCATTCTGGCTCAGGCCGGCTTAAGCGAGCGCGATATGCTCGAGTTACCCGCCGATGCCATCACCGAGCGGGTCAATAACAGACTGGGATACCGGCTATGTAATGATGCCACCAGCCGGGCTATAGCCACGCTGCAACTGCAGTGGCAAGAAGCCCGCACTGTACAGCAGCCCTGACCGGCCAACCAAAGCAGACTGGATAGATACTATGCGTGATAGAATCCTTGTAACAGGCGGCGCCGGCTATATCGGCTCGAATATTGCCGCTGCACTCTGTAAACGGCCGGGTACCGACGTGCTGGTTGTTGATGACTTCTCCTCCGGTGACTGGCGCAATCTGGTGCATGTCGACTGTGAGGTGCGTGCGTGCGACTGTGATGATCCGGCACTGCTGGATGAGATCGCCGATGGCGCATTTACCGCTATTTACCATGAAGCAGCCATCACAGACACCACCGTTATGGATCAGCGGCTGATGATCGAGGTCAACACCAATGCCTTTGCCCTGTTGCTCGAGGCCAGCAGCCTCTCCGGCACACGCGTGACCTATGCCTCATCCGCAGGCACCTACGGCAACTCCCCTGCCCCGAACAGGGTCGGTAGCGGTGAAGAACCGGAAAACATCTATGGCTTTTCCAAGCTGGCCATGGATCGCATCGCCTGCCGCTGGTATGACCGTCATCCGGCGCCGCTGATCGGACTGCGCTATTTTAACGTCTTTGGATCGGGCGAAGCGCACAAGAATGAAAAAGAGGGCAACAAGACAGCCTCGATGATTTTGCAGCTCTACGAGCAGATGAAGAGCGGCCGCAATCCCCGTCTGTTTAAATACGGTGAGCAGATGCGCGACTTCGTCTATATCCGCGATGTCGTCAGCGCCAACCTGGCAGCCCTTGATGCCCCGCGCTCGGGCGTGTGCAATGTAGGCTCCGGCAAGGCGCGCACATTCAATGATATTGTCAGCATCACCGCAAAGACCCTTGGCATCGATGCCAATATTGAATACATGGATAACCCGCACCCGTTTTACCAGAACCATACCGAGGCCGATGTGAGCGACAGCAAGAGTCTGCTTGGCTGGCAACCGGAGTGGTCACTGGAGCGCGGCATGACAGAATATATCAACCTGCTGGAAAAGGGGCATCGTGGCCCACTACTGGAGACCCTCTGATGCGCCATCTGACCATCATTTTCACTGCCCTGTTGCTGGCTGGCTGTACTGCCGAGCCCATCCATCAGGGCAACAGACTGGATTTCAACACGGTCATCCAGCTCAAGCAGGGCGATACCAAGTTCCATATTGAACAGGCACTGGGCTCACCCGTACTGAACGATATATTGCATCCGAACCGCTCTGTTTACTATGAAGAGTTTGAAGATGAGAAGAGCGGCGACATGCTTAAACGTCGCGTTGAGGTCACCTACGATGATGCCAGACGGGCCATCAGCATAGAACGGTTTGGCCTGGAAGCGGCAACACCGGAAGATAAATAGCCGGCCAGTCCGCCACAATGATCGGTTTTCATAGCGATGAGCATCATCATATATTAGCTTCGCGCCAACAGACTTGCAGCTTCGGGCCCGCACACACAGCCGGACCGGGAGTTGACAGAAAACGGGCAGGCACGTAAATTTTGCACGTTTTACTATATTTTACAAGGAGATAGAATATTTCACTTCATGATAACCTTGAGCAATTAAGGGTGGAAATGGATCTTATTTTCATTCTGGTCGTCAACGACGAAGGCCTGACCATGGCCGAAGCCGGTGACTCTCCCGGAGATGACTTTGCGCCCTATTCTTCGTCCATCATGGAAAATGCCAGCAAAATGGCAGCAATCGGCCAGCTGGGAAAGCCCGTGTGCAGCGCACTGGTGCTTGAGCGTGGACGCATGCTGATTATGCATGAAGCCAAGCTGGATGGTGAATCAATCTATCTGTCTATTTTGTGTCGCAGGGTACCGGCCGGTGTTCAGAGCCTGATCCGGAAAATTGTCGACTGTGTTGCCAAAGCCTTGCTCGGCGATGGTTACGAGGAGCACTTGATTGGATAAATACAAAAAAGCCTGCCGGGATGAGCTTGAACAGCTGGTTGCCAGGGAAACACATCTGAATGCCGCTCTTCTATGCAGCGTGGACGGCCTGCCTGTGGCCTATGCCGCCAGTGTAGAAGTTGAAGCGGATGCCATCGCAGCCATGTGCTCATCCATGCTCTCACTCGGTGATGCACTCGCCATCCAGGGCGGCGATGACGACTGTATTCAGGTGGTTACACAATCACGCGGCCATACCGTAGCCCTGATCCATGCCGGCAACGACATGCTGCTGGCGCTGATGGGCAGCAGCGAACTGAAACTGGGCATGCTGCTCGGCCACGCAAGAAAAGAGGTCGAAATCATTATCGACCTGATGGATAAATCAAAACAGGAAAAGAAACAGAGCGAAGAGAACAAACCCGCCGCACAAAAGAAGCCGGCCATGCTGGAAGAACTGGTTAAACGCGTGATGCAGGAAGCACAAAACAGGAAATAGCCGGCATGGAGCCACGGAGATGAAAGCATGAACGAAACACTGGAAAAGCTGGTGAAAGAAGTGGAAGGCGGCCTCGCGGCAGCCGTAGTTGATCTCACCAGCGGGCTGATTGTCGGCGCCTATCATAATGTGCCCTACTTCACCCAGTCCTATGTTGATGCAGTCGGCGCTGCCGCAGTTGATATCTTTCGCGGCAAAACAATTACCGCGGTTGAAACCATGATGGCTGCCCAGCGTGGTGATGAGCTGAAGTATCATATCAAGGAGATCCAGATGACCACCGATGGCACATACCATTTCATGGCGGTCATACCGGAAAAACCCGACTACCTGCTGGTATTCATCACCCGCATCACCACCAACCTCGGCGCCGGCTGGATGGCCACAAGGGACGCACTGAAAGCTGCCACCCCGCTCTGCCCGTAAACCAACACAGCACCACCCGGCAGAGTGAACCTGCCGCTAACGCCCCTCGCGCGTGCGGGCAATCAGATCCTGCGAGAAACCGAAGCGCTGCATATCCGCAATCAGCGGCTCGATATCGTACTCCACCGTCAGCATCTCCACACTCAGGTCGTGCGGATAAAAAATCGCCGCGCGTGCAGCAATCTTACCCCCCCTGCTTTGTCCCACGGAACCCGGACAGACAAGTGCTGCATCCAGTCCCTTCAAATCCATCCGCTCAGCGCAGACAAATGGCATATCCCGTCCGCATGAACGGGCAAAAACACCCTGAATGTGCGAGTGACCGTGCAAACAAAGCTTCACACCCGCCTCTACCAGAAAATCGAGATTCCGCTCTGAGGTCATCTCGTAGACATAGGCGTTAAAAAAACTTTTATCAACAGGTGCGCCATGTACAGCCATCCATGCGTGGTTACGATAACGCACAGGCAACTCCCCCAGCCAGCTACACTCCTCTTCCCCCAGCACGCCTATTGTCCAGTCTGCAACACGTCTGGCCATAATGCCCATGGCCACCCTGACATCCCCATGGTGTGCCACATAATGGTCATGATTGCCGCGCAGGCAGTACATATCGCGCTCCCTGACCAGGTCAATGCACGCCTTTGGGTTCGGTCCGTAACCAACAACGTCGCCAAGCATCAGATATTGCCTGATGCCGCGCGCATCCAGCGCCTTTAGCACGGCTTCAAAGGCAGGCAAGTTGGCGTGCACATCGGCAAGTACGGCAATCGGTTCTGCCGCCACGGGCCATTCATCGGCCTGATCAATGCCAACGGCAGCATGCCTTGCACACAAGGCCTGTAGAAAACGCTGCTTCAGTACTTCGTGACGACCGACAATTTGGTCTTTAAGACTTTCACACACCATATCGCCGGCATCGGATGAGTGGGTGCGCAACAGCGGTTTGAGCGACTCACCAAGCTGCTGCCAGTCATCCTCATCCAGGCAGAGTGATTCGGATGTGCGCAACCAGTTACCCAGCATGGCGGAAAACGAGGTAAAGTGATCCCAGGGATAGATATCATCGTCCAGATAACAGAACCCGCCATCAGTCTCTGCACACAACGCAAAATTGGAGAGCCCGTCATCCAGCTTCAGATTATACCTGCCGGCAAAACCCAGATAACAATCGAGCACCCGCAGCAGCAGGTGGCTACGCTCCTCTTTTGTACTGCCTGCGAAATCAAACCGATGCAGCGCCAACAGTTGCGGTGTCAGATTTGCCGTCCGGTACACCCCGTCAACAGAGAGCACCACCCAGGTGCGTTGCGGGTGATAGATGGCAAAATCGATCTCTTTTTTCAGCTGCAGCCGACACCACTGTTCGGCTACTTCCATTGATGGAAATTGACGTCCCTGGTTGATTTTCAACACCAGCTGGCCATCACTGTGAATGCGTGTTTGCGGCTTGCCGGTAAATGCCCCGTGATGCGTCAGCCGCACGGGCTCCAGGTTTGCCAGCTGCAGAATCTCTGCGGCGTCAGCAAGCTGGCTTCCACCCAGAGTGCCAATGATCAAAACTTCCATATATCTGTTTCCCCTGTCAGCATAAGCAGACGCATAACTACGTGATGACAGCGGCAAGGTCAAACCTGCATGCATGACCGCACCCGCCATTGTAACAGTTTCTTTTTTGTGGAAACCGTGCTCAATTATGGTTATATTACCGGCTGCCAGGGGGGACTTTCAGGCTTGCAACAGAACACTTCAATCAAACTGGATATACGCCTGCACGGCATATTGGAAGAGACTCGCCAGCAACATGATCTGCGCTCGCTACTGCTGGCCGATCACCACGGCTTGCCCGTCTGCCATGCCGGAGAAATTTCCCATACCGGCATCGCAGCTATTGCACCGGAACTGATCCGTGTAGGCAATCATGCCGCCCGCCTTGGCGAATACGACAGCATCACCTGCATCGCCCTGATTCTCGAAGACAGTCACCTGATGGTCATCAGGGATGTGGAGATCAACGGCACCCCCTATGTGCTGGTCATGGATACGGCAGCTGTTCCGCAGGGCATCAAGCGCGTATTAAACAGACTCAGGGATCGCATAGCCGAAGCAATGGATGCATACGCTTAGATTCATAAACAGGCGAGGAGAGGCACACTATGGCAGACGTAATATATGAACAGGACGGGCACCGGAATATCTTCTTTGAAGATTTCACCGAAGGCGAGATGGTTTCGGCCAACCAGCACCTGATCATCCACAATGGCAAAGGCATGCTGCTCGATCCGGGTGGACACAAGGTCTATTCAAAAATATTTGCCGCCATGCCGGAATTCCTGTCGCCATCCGCACTCGAATACCTGTTTCTCTCCCATCAGGATCCCGACATCGTGGCATCCATCAACGGCTGGCTGATGGTCACCGATGCGGATGCCTATATGTCGGCGATATGGCGACGTTTTGTTGCCCATTTCGGTGTTGACGGCAGTGTCATGGACAGGATGAAAACCATCCCTGATGAAGGTATGCGCATTGATCTCAACGGCTGCGAACTGCTTATCATTCCGGCTCACTTTCTCCATTCAGCCGGCAATTTCCATGTCTATGATCCACTGTCGAAGATCCTCTATTCCGGCGATCTGGGTGCAGCCCTCGTCGACTACCGCTTTGTCGAGGATTTTGATACCCACACCGGCCACATGGCGGGCTTTCATAACCGTTACATGGCCAGCAGCACAGCCTGCAAGCTCTGGGCAAAAATGGTGCGTGATCTGGATATCGAAATCATCGCCCCGCAACACGGTGCCATATTTCGCGGCAAACAGATGTGCAACAGCTTTATTGACTGGGTGGAAAAGCTCGAGCCCGGTGCTGAAGCAATGCAGCACGTTTACAAACTACCAGCTTAAACACTAAATCACACAGGAGGCAGATATGGCAACAAAACAGGAAAGAATTAATACCGTGCTGAATGATCTGAAAATGGCGACATCGGACATTCAGGGCGTTGGCGTCATCAGCCCGGATGGCATGATGATCGCAGACCAGCTGGGCGGCAATCAGGGGGATGCAACCGCAGCCATGGGTGCTGCACTCGGCAGCCTGGCCAAACGCGTCACCACCACACTCAAGGTTGGCGATTTTCAGGAAGTGAATATTCGCGGCACGAATGCCGGCATTCTGCTGTTTGATATCGAGGGACGCGCAGCCCTGATTCTCACCGTTGCCAAGGCAGCAAACCTGGGTCTGGTCCTGCTGGAAGCAAGACAGGCGCAGGCTCAGCTAGCGCAAATCATTTAATCACGTCACGCTTCATACCCCTTGATCTGACTCAAGGGGTATGAAGCTGAATAGAGCAAAGCACGCGGGATGCGTCTGATCGCAGCGAGATGCTGCCCCCATCAAATAACCAGACGCCAAAATAGAGACTGAAAGGAAGATCCCGTACATGTCACACACCACAAAAGAAAATTTCATCAAAGCCAAGCTGTTCACCCGCTTTGACGAGCTCTATGCGCCTGTTTTGCCCCGCATCAAGGCAACAGTAATGCAACAGCAGCAGATCATCACCGACACATTCTATGCCGAGCTGTCAAAAGATGAGGCCGCCGCCAAAATTGTTGCCGGCCGCGTAGATCAACTCAAAGCCACGCACAAGGCATGGATGGAAGAGTTATTCAACGGCGACTATGGCGATGACTATTTTGACCGGCGCTACAAGATTGGTGAAATCCACGTCAAAGCAAAAATTGAACCCTATTATGTGGAGGTCGTCACCTCATACCTGCGCCGGGCATTTGCTGATGCACTGATTGAAGAGGGGGCCGAGGCGATCCAGGCGTCACTGGCCATACTTGATCTGGATGCCATGATCATTATCGGCGCCTACCATGAGGATCGCATGCGACGCATGTCCGAGGTCACCGGCATGAATCAAAAGCTACTTGAAACGCTGATGAGCTTTGGCTAAAAGGTCATTGCTTCAGCCTCCTGGCTGTTGCTACAGCAACAGGGCGCCTGCCGGCACGCCACCATATCAATATGGTCCCACCTGGCACCTGAAATCAACTACAGATTCCTCCGGTTTCGCTCAAAGTGGCCGGACAAGCGCCCTGATGTTGCGAGTCCGGCATTAGTCTGTATATTTCCCTTCATTAAAAGGGTGAAAGAGGGCAAACTATGAATTCTCTTGTTTATCTCCGCCGTATGATCATCAACCAGAAAGCTGCACGGTTGGATTATACGAAGGGCTCAGTAACCAAAAGCATCTACTATGAGCGTGCCGGCTTTGAAGGCTCTCACCGGGATGTGACTGAAAAACTGCGTGAAGTATTCGAGGCGGACTCTGTCAATGTTGTTACCAGCACCGATCTTGAGTTTCTTTCCAGTAAACGTGTATTTGCGCCGCAGGCGATCTCATCGGCGCTCGCAGGTTACACCTTCAATGCGGAGATGCGGGCTGCCCTGCTTAGCTTTACCATGCGGCTGCCCCCGCTGATTGTCCGGCTCTATCCCATGCAGCGCTATGCTTTTCAGGATAATTCGGCCTATATGAAAATGCACATGCAGTATCAGCACAACGGTTCCTTACGCATGCAGAATTATGTGTCACAGGCGGAAAATACGCGCGATGAAATCATTCGCCTCAGGGTAATGATGGCCACCTATATCCTTGGCCTGATCGCACCGATCAATGCCGGCTCCAGAAATGAACTGAAGAGCCATCAGGAAACACAGCGCATGCGGCAACCGCAGAAAAAGAAAACATCCATTCTAAGTCGCATTATCAGCAGAATCAGGGGCCTGTGATCATGACAGAAGAGAAACAGATAGTTAAACTGGTTATTACCGGGCCGGTGAATGCCGGTAAAACCACGATGGTTCAAAACCTCAGTGATACACAGATTGCCGCCACGGATGTAGCTGCGACCGATTCGGTTTCCCAGCTCAAGGCCATGACCACGGTCGGTCTGGATTTCGGTATACTCAAGATTGATGATACACTGGAGATGCACCTGTTCGGGACTCCGGGACAGGCACGTTTCAACTTTATGTGGAAAATCCTCTCCAAGGGAGCCATCGGCGCCATCTTCCTTGTCGACAGCACCTGTGATGAATCGCTGCTGGAGATGAAAAAGATGTTCGAGTACTTCTCCGAGCATGTTGACTTGCCCGTTGTTGTCGGTGCAACCAAGCAGGATCTGCCCGGGGCAAAAACGCCGGATGAAATTGCCGCCCTGCTGGATCTCGGCGACACTATGGTGATACCTGTCGATGCACGTGTAAAAGAGGGCAGTAAAATGTTAGCCCTGACACTGCTTGGTAATGCTCTGGTTGAGGCACAGGCTGATGAGGAAGATTTTGACGATGATGATTACGATTATGATGAACTGTTCTGAGTATGGAACAAATCCTTTGACTGATAGCCGATTTGCGTAAACGATCAGAATCATTGCATATCAAGCCTCATTGTCATTACAGGCATAATCTCTACCGCCTTGCTGCCACCTCCCTGCTGCTGCTATCCGCCTGTTCACATATCCCCGGACAGTCGGTGGCGGATCGATCAACTGTGGCCGATGACAGATTGCAATTTCAGCATATGCAGAACGACAGCGGTGCAGTAATACCAGCGGATAGTCTGCAACCTCTATCTACGGAACTGCGATCAACCACTGCGCTAAGCGATCCCCTGCTTGCCGGATTGAAGCGCGCAGATATCGACCGGGCCAAATTACTGGCTAAACGAAATTACCTGCGTAGCTGGGACGCCATTAGCGAGAGATCACTTTACGTCCGCCAGCGCATGCTCGACACCCTGATCCGGCTGGATGCACCGCTCTCTCTGCAGGTTATTCCGGCGGTCGAATCAACCTATGATCCATACGCTATATCGCATTCAGGTGCGCTTGGACTATGGCAGCTGATGCCACGCACCGCGAATGGGCTCGGCGTCCATTCCGACAAAAAAACAAACGGCAGCCGATCCATTGAGGCATCAACAGAAGCCGCTGTCAGCTATCTGCTGCAGCTGCATCAGCGTTTTGACAGCTGGCCGCTGGCTTTTGCCGCCTACAATCTTGGTCCCAATGCAGTAGGAAAACGCCTGCGCAAACAGCCCTGGAGCAACGGCGACGGGCTCGAAACGATGCCCATTCCGGCGTCAACACGTCTGTATGTTCAGCATATTATTGGTCTGATTGCGCTGACCCAGGAGCATACATTTATCTTCCCTGAACCGGTGAAAACCCGCACACTGGAATTAAGTACTCCGGTAGATATTCACCGTCTGGCCAAACTGAGCAACATGAGTGAAAATGATATTTTTCGCTACAATCCATGCCTGAATCAGGCGCAATATCTGAGAAAATCGGTCACCATCCATGTGGCTGAATCGCACTATCAGCTGGTTGCCGACAACATGGGCCATGCCGGGCCACAGTATGTATTGAGAACGATCAGGCCGGGTGACACACTGTGGAACATCGCCCGCGATCAGCATATCACTGTGGCCACGCTCAAAGAGCTGAATCCGGGCATCGGTAAATTGCTTCATATCGGTCTGCGCCTGAAGGTACCGGTCGGCAATCTGGCCAAGGCTGCCACCCATGCGAACCCGCTGCTTCCTACCAGTCAACGCCTGCGCTACACCGTTCGCCCGGGCGATTCACTGTGGCGCATCGCCCGGCGATTCGGCACCACCTCTAAAGCTATTTCGCGCTACAATGGCTTACCACACAATAGCACCATCAGAGCAGGAGACACCCTATGGGTCAGGGCAAGCAGCAGCCCAAGTTGATTTCACAAACGATTTTCCTGTGCATGATTGCCCTGCTTGTTTCCGCCTGCAGTGCGCCCGAAACCGATAGCAATACGACCCCAAGCCTGTTGGCTGCCGATATACCGGCAACAGGTGACAGACTGGTCGACGCCAGCATTGGCGATGCCACTAATCTGATCCCGATGATCGCCGGCGATGCATCCAGCCACGCCATTGCCGGTCAGCTTTATCTCTCGCTGTTGAAATATGACAAGGATCTGAATCTAACCGGTCAACTGGCCAGGGCATGGGAAATATCCGCCGACAATAAAACCATCACCTTTCACCTGCGCCCCGACCTGAAATGGAGTGACGGCAAACCGTTCACCTCTGCCGACTGTGGCTTCACGCTGAAACTGATTCAGGATGAACATACCCAGAGCGCCTACAAGTCCGACTATGCGCTGGTTAACGGCTTTGACATGCCGGACAGACTCACCTTTGTCGTACACTATAATGAGCCGTTCTCACCGGCCCTGTCCTCGTGGTCTTCACTGGCCATCCTGCCGGAACACGTGTTTGCCGGAGAGGATATCATGCACAGCGATCTGTCACGCCACCCGCAGGCCACCATCGGCCCTTACCAGCTGGCTGACTGGCAATCGCAGCAGTCTATTCTGATGCGGGCCAACCCGGACTATTTTGACGGACCGGTGTGGATCAGCGAGCGCCTGACCCGGATTATTCCCGACAGAGCCACCCAGTTTCTCGAACTCTCAGCCGGCAGAATCGATTCCGTCGGGCTGACACCGATCCAGTACCAGCGCCTGTTTATGCAACGGGAATCACTGAAAAAAAACTACAACCGCTACAAGTACCTCGATTTTGTTTACACCTATCTCGGCTTTAACCTCAAGCGCAAACCGTTTGACGATCAGCGCGTGCGCGAAGCCATCGCCTATGCCGTCGACCGCCAGGAGATTCTCGATGGCGTACAGCTGGGTCTCGGCGAAACAATCGCCAGCCCCTACAAACCGGGCACCTACTGGGTAAATAACAAGCTCAAACCGCGTCCGCATGATGAGAACAAGGCCCGCCAACTGCTGGCAGAAGCCGGCTGGCAGGACTCCAATGGCGATGGCCTCCTCGACAAGGATGGTAAATCGCTGAGCTTCACCATCCTGACCAATAACGGCAACAAGCAGCGCGCCGATGCCGCCACCATCATGCAGCAACGGCTAAAGAAGGTGGGCATAGCCGTCAATATTCGACTGGTTGAGTGGTCGGCATTCATCGAAAACTTTATCAACAAGCGTCAGTTCGATGCCGTCATACTCGGCTGGTCATTATCGCCCGATCCCGATCAGTACACGATCTGGCACTCATCACAGACAGGCGCCCGTCAGTTCAACTTCCTCTCCTATCATAACGACAAGGTGGATGCGGCACTGGATGCGGCACGCCGCACTTTTGATCGGGCAGAGCGCAAGCAATATTACGATCTCATGCAGGAGGAGATCTGGCGCGATGTGCCGATGGTTTTTCTCTTCGCCCCCTACTCACTGCCGGTGATGAGTAAACGCATCCACGGCATCAAACCCGCGCCTGCCGGCATCGGCTACAACAGCGAACAGTGGTATGTACCCAAAGAGCTGCAGAAGTATCACGTCACGTCTATTTCCCCCTGAGTGGATCTCCGGGCAGACATGCTCAGCACCAGCACGGCAACAGCCGCCATGCTCCAGACCACAACGGCACCGGTTGGAAAATCATACAGAAATGAAATGGCTAGACCGGACACATAAGCTGCAAAACCGGTCATATAGGCTGCAAGCAGCTGAAAGTGCGGCGTGATGTTGCGCACGGCAAGTGCGGGAATAATCAGCGTGGCAAAAACCAGATAGACACCTACCATCTGCACGGATGCCGTCACTGCCATGGCAAACAGCAGATAAAATCCGCTACTACCCAGTTTTTGCCTGTAGCCGAACCAGACCAGCAGAATCAGGGCATAGAGTGCGGCCGTATAGAGCAACTGATCGCTGCCTACCCATAGAATCTGGCCGACCAGCAGATCCTTTAGCTGCTCACCGCCGTGTGGGTTACCGCTGAGCAGCAGAATACTGCCGCTGGATGCCAGTACAAAGGCAATGCCTATCAGCGCTTCCAGCACATCCGGCCACCTCTTTTCGCACATATTGAACAGCAGTGCCGCAGTAAGAGCCGAGATACAGGCAGCAAGCTGGCCGCCCCAACCGCCGGCGTCGAGCCCTGCAAACTGGGCCGCAATCACCCCCATACCGGCAATCTGGGCAATGGCGATATCGATAAAAATAATACCGCGCGCCAGTACCACCCGCCCCAGCGGCACATGCGTGGATAAAACCAGCATGCCCGCTAAAAGCGCAGGCCAGAGTATACTCAAATACGTTTCCATCAGTGACCGGATGCTTTGAGCAATCGCTCGATGGTATCGTCATAAAGAGCGAACAGATCTTCTGACTGATCATTACCTCCGACGGTAAACGGCAGCTCTACCAGCGGTATATGCAACCGTTTTGCCAGCCATGCGGAAGCCTGTGCGCTCTGATAGGTGGCATAGATCACCATCACCGCCGCATCCGCCTGTTGATGCTCTACCAGTATGGACAGATATGACGGGCTCGGCTCAATGCCCGGTAACGGCTCAATGGTCGCGACCTGCTGCATGGACAACCAGTTCAACATATAGCTCCAGCCCTTGTGATAACCTATCAGCTTTAGCCCGTGCAGCGGTGCAGCCATTTTCTGCCAGCGATCCAGCGCTTCGTGCCAGCGCCGGCTGAAATCCTGATAGCGGCGTTGATAACCCGCCGCATGCTCCGGGTCCAGCTGCTGAAAGCGGCTGTTCAGTGCCTCGGCCACCAACAGCATATTGCGCGCATCACTCTGAATATGCGGATTACCGCCGGGATGAACATCTCCTTGCGAGCGATCAACCAGAGCCGGTGCATCCAGCAACCTCACATATGAGGCCGCCTCAAAATAACCGGGATGTCCAGGCTGCACATCCGCATTGGCACTCTGACGCAGTAGCACCGGCAACCAGCCGATCTCCAGCTGCGCGCCTGTGGCAATCACCAGTGCACTACCGCGTACCCGGGCAATCAGGCTGGGGCGTGCCTGAATATGGTGAGGATCCTGCAGTGCGGAAGTGGCTGTATAGACATCCACCTGATCACCACCCAACTCTTCAGCCAGCGCTCCCCACTCGGGCTCACAGGCAAAAACACGTAGCGCCGCATGCGCAGGCAGCACCGCACCGGTCAACATCACGGTCAATAAAAACAGCTTTATGAACAGTTTCATCATCTCTCCTTTTCGATCTATTTTTTATTTAATACTGATGGGCGCCGTGGGCGCCGATCAGCATGATGTACTGTAAACCCAGCTGGTAATCGGTAAGCGCCTGACTTTTATCCCGGCTGACCTGCAAACGGAAGCGGCTGAATTCACTATGTGTATAACCCAGCACAATACTGGTGCGATTCGGACGCAGCGCGGCACTGTCCAGTACGCCACCCGGCACCAGAGCCGCTCCTCTGTTGGCGGCAAATACCAGCGAGTGCCGCAGGCCGATATTCCAACCGTGCACGGGCTGAAATACCGCCTCGGCATAACCGCCCCATTGGCGCGACTGGTAAGACAAGGTATTGAATGCTCCGCCCTGCCTCTGGCCGAACAGCTCCATCTGAAATTTGAAATGCTGATCCACCGGATTGCCATTGGGTGCCCACTTCCACACCAGATCCGCGATGGCAAGTCTACTGCTGCCATCGAATGTACCGGTCACAGCCCCGGTATTATCAAAGCTGCTACGACCCAGCGAGGTAGTATTTAGCCACGAGAAGCCAGCCAGCCAGCTATGACTGAAACCGACATCCCCCCCGGCATGGGCAAACAGATCCCATGAGCCGGTACCGCGCCGGGCGGCACCACCGCCTGGAAAGCGATCACCACGCAGCAGTTCAGCACCAAACTCCATGAATGTATCTGTAGGCGCCAACCAGCGCGCCTGTAGACCATCACCGGCAAAAATCGTATTCAGAAACACCCTGTTCGCCAGCGAGCGATCAATAAAATCATCATGATGCGGATGAAAGTGATTGATATAACCAATGTCCGAGAAAAATCTACCGCCCTTCAACGTCACTCCGCCGGGCAGAGACAGCGTCTGAACATAGGCTTCCTCAACATTGATACCACCGGCCGCAGGCAGCGAAAGGGTTGTGCTGGCGTAAAAGCTGTTATCAACATTGGCCGCCAGATTCAGTTCCGATTCGTTCAGTGACAATCCGCGATCGGCCAGGGCCGCGCCATCTCCAAGCGCAAAACCGGGCACCGCGAACAGTGCAGGGTCACGACTGGACGCATAATAACCGCCGTTCAAAATAAAACTGATCTGCGGATTGAACACATTGGCATCCGCACGGCTATTGCTCTCTGGTTGTGCTGGTTGCGCTACCGATTCGGCTACAACGGTTTCCGCCTGCCTGTTGCTTTCTGCTGCTGCCTGGGTCGCAACAGCAGCCTCCAGCCGTTCAATCTGTTGTTGCATCTGCTGCAACTGTATTTTCAATTGTTTCAGTTCATCCAGGGGCTCTGCCTGCGCTATCGGCGTGGCAAGCATCAGGCATGGCAAAAGCCATGCAGTAAGTCTGTTTTGCATTGAATATCTCCGGTTTTTTCAAGCTTGATCCGGGAGACTGTCCGCATCAGGTGAAGCGAAAGGCGAACCACACACCTCTGGCTATAAACAGAGGTATGCCGTCGAAAGAGGCTCATCAATATATCGATATTGATCCATGAACGTATGTTCAAGGCCACCCTGTCGCTTCATAAGCTCACCATCAGTCGAACAGACATCTGGATACGTTGGGTTGTTATGATGGAAGAGTTGAAAAACTCAGGAGTAAGGCGGTGCGCGGATCGATGCAATCCGGGCTGCGGCGGATGTGCAATCCCGCTCGCTCTGCAGCGGCTGACGATCAGAGATAATGGCAGGAGAGAGCAGTGATGACATCGCCACAGTCAGTGGCCCGTTTCCTACAGCTGTTTCCAGCGAGCAGACGTTACATGCACCTGTCTGTGTCAGGCCATCCTGATGCTGATGCAGATCAACAACCGCCCACATGCTGCCTGCCACTGCCAGGATGGCCATGATAAAGCGCAGGCGCTGCATGGCAGCCATGTTGAACGTGAACATGGCGCGCATCCTCCGGCCGGTCACCCGAATTGCAAGATTAAAATCATCTTATAACTGCAGTGTGAACCGTAACAGACCGACTCTGGCGCTACGCACCATGGCATCTCCACCGGGATTATCTATCCATTGCAACGAAGGTTGCAGGGAGAGCCATGGGGTAAGCACCAGACTATAGGTTAGCTCAAGCGTGGTTTCTGCATCCAGATGCGTGTCGGCGCGGGCTACTGCCAGCCCCAGCACATCCTCATCGCGACCCGGAATAGGCGCCTGCAGATGCAGGCCGCCACCGGCATAACGAATATTACTATTACGGTCGGCAGGCACCCAACCATACTGGAGAAACAGTCCCAGTTTACCGCTACCATCGAATTCGAACAGTGGCTGATCGATGGTGCCGTAGACGCCGTAATCGCCTGAAAAACTGCGCCCGGCATACAGTCGATCGGCGCTATGCCGCCAACAACCGAGTTTATAAGCGGCGCCGCCTGTCATCACATATCCAGCTTCGGCAATCATCATCCGTCCTTCTGCACGTCTGATCGCACGTGTTGCAGTATCGCCATCGTAGACAGCCGCCTGCATATAAACCTGCTCAGATGGCTGCACGCGCAGACGTAATCCCAGCCCGGGCCGGGGGAAAATCGAGGCCGTTACATTGCCCGATATATCCGGTCCGATACCAAAAGATGAGTTTAGAAACAGATTGCCGTATTCAGTAATATAAAATTCGGCATTCAAATCATGCAAGCCTGCAAGCAAAGAGAGGCGACCACCCAGCCACTGCTGCTCATACCATGCTTGATAGACGATAAACTGATCAGCAGCCTCAATATTACTAACCGTATGCAAATCACCGATCAGAGAAGCACTTGGCAGAGCGCCGTGATTGCGCAAGCCATAAACCAGCCATCGCCCCCCGTGCCAAAGGCCGAGCTTGTCACTATCTGCCGTCAGCTGCAGATCCAGATTATCATGATAGACGGAGCCGGAACGATTGAATACACCGCCCGAGAAATTACGCACCATCTCACCGGTGTAGGTCAGCTCGATATTGATCCCCTGGTCTTGCAGCGAATCACGCAGCCCGCCCCAGGAGCCGCTCACAGCGTCACGCTCAAGCCAGTTGACGGCGAAAGCGTCCAGCGGCAGCACGATCATATACAAGAGTAATAACACTATCCCTGAGCGCATCAGCCCTCCCCTGTGGAAGCTGCATGTTTGCCGGTTCATACAGACATGTACAATGTTTATGCCATTTTTTCAGCCACCACGGTTGAATTCTTGAATTATATGATACCTGCTGCGAGAGTAGGTTTTCTATTTATTGCAGTGGCGTTGGAGGGTGTGATGTTAAAGGATAAACTCGAAAGTCTGAGAAAGCAGCATGGCATGGAGTGCATCATCATTATCAATGGTGAGGGTATGCTGATCTCTCAGGTGGGTGACGCACCCGAAGGCGATGAGTTCGCCCTCTATTCGCCTATGGTGATGGAAACAACGCGTCGTATGGCCCAGTGCGGCGGTTTTGGCGAACCCATATGTAACGGTGTAATCCTGCACCATGGACGTATCCTGATTACCCATGAGACAGCCCTTGGCGAAAATGTAATTTATACAGCGCTGTTATGCCGCAACAAGGTTCCGGGCGGCCTGCTCGCGCTACTGAATACCATCACCTCATACCTGGAAGAAGAGCTGTAACGAGCGCCATGTAGCAGGAAAGGCCCGCATCAAATCAGTCCGGTCAAGGCCTTCGCCACACCTGCGTGCATAATCAGACCTGCCTGCGTGTTCACACCTCGAGCGAGTGGCATATCCGATGCACAGGCTGACTGGATACCGGTAGCCAGCTTTCTCACATAAGGGAGTGTGGCGTCGGTCAATGCATGTGTACTGGTGCGAGGTACAGCACCCGGTAGATTCGGCAGACAGCAGTGCAGCACCCCCTCCTCCACATAGACCGGTTCATCATAACCGGTCACACGACTGGTTTCGGCAATACCGCCCTGATCTATTGATACATCGACAAAAACACTGCCTGCACTCATCCGGCCCAGGTCATGACGACTGAGTAATCTCGGTGCATGCTCTCCGGGTACAAGGGCTGCTCCGATAAGCATGTCACATGCCGGCAGGGCTCTGTGAAGGCGCTCCTCTGTGAACAACTGCAGATCGATGCGCGGATCCAGCTCGCTCTTGAGGATGTTTAAATAGTCCGCATTTTTTTCCAGCACCGTCACTGCCGCCCCCAATCCGACCAGCGCATCGGCCGCATTCAACCCCACATTGCCGGCCCCCAATATCACTGCCCGGGCAGGACGTGCACCCTGTATGCAGCCGGCAAGAACGCCCTTGCCAGGATACGTTGTACCATTCTCTTTTTGCAGAAAACGGGCCGCCAATTGTACCGCCACTCGTCCAGCGACCCGGCTCATAGGCGCAAGCAGCGGCAGACTGCCATCGTTCATCTGCACCGTTTCATAGGCGATAGCGCACACCTTATTTCGCAACAGCTCCTGCGCCAGCTCCACATCAGCAGCCAGATGCAGGTAGGTAAACAGTGTCAGATCAGCACGCAGAAACGGGTATTCACTTTGCTGTGGCTCCTTGACCTTGACCACCAGATCAGCCGCCCACGCATCAGCAGGATCAGCGCAGAGCTCAGCACCTGCTGTATCATAGGCCGCATCTGTAAAGCCGCTATCCACACCGGCCCCGCTCTGTACCAGCACCTGATGACCTTCACCGACAAGCAGGGCGACGCCATCAGGCGTCAATGCCACGCGATGTTCATGATTTTTAATCTCTTTGGGAATGCCGATTTTCACTGGTACAACTCCTTGTATGTGCAGATATCGCTAAAGCAACTGACTAATCTGTGTGCAGACCAACATGGGCCAGCTCACAAATAGCATGCCGGATCATGTGGGTATCATCATCAAGCCCCTGCCTGCCCGCACATGCATCGGGCAGCAGTATCGGTTTACCAATGACAACCTCTGCCCTTGAGCGCCGGTAAAAGGAGCGCCACAGGTGCACATGATCAAAGGGCAACACACCGGAAACCCTGAGCGGCACGACAGGCGCCCCGCTCTCCCGCGCGATTAACGCAGCACCGGGTAAAATACGATGCATGGGAATGGGCGGATTTGCAGCACCTTCCGGAAACAGGCAGAGCGCGTGTCCGGCCCGCACCGCTGCGATAGCTTCACGCACAGCATGCCGGTTGGCCCCGCCCGGATTAACCGGAATGGCTCCCGCCAGATCAAAACCTCTGCGCGCATACCACATTTTATGATAATACTCGCGCGACATTAAAAATCTGAGCGGGCGATTGACCGCGGCCTGAATCAGCAGTGGATCAAGTCCGCACAGATGATTGCTAACCAGAATCACCGGCCCTTCAGGCAGAGCTTCACCGCTTACAGATAGCCTGTGCCAGTTGCGGCAGAAAAAACGGTTCATGCCGCGCAGCAAGTGACCCGTACCACGCTTGTTTGTCTGGAAACTCATGCTTGCATGATCGCATGCATACAGGATTTTTCAACTTGCATGATCACGCATATCGCTACGGGTCAAAAGATTGCAGTTGTTGCGCTTGCATGCAGTGGCTCCCGTTGCTCCGGGCCTCGCGCACATGGTCTGCAATCGTTGCCGGACCGGGACTTCATTGACCTGCAAAGAGAGAACGTGTTCAGCCGGATTTCCGGTTATTAACAACCGGCAATCCGGACCGGTCAGGCGGAAGAGTGTATCCGCAATCATGTATTCTCTATTGACCGCATGCATGCATATCCACTGCGATGAGGCAGAAAAGCACTATCTCGCGGTGGCATAGCCTTACAATTGCATTTCCGGTTTGCCTAAATTATAATGATACCAGTTTGCTTGCCTACTGCCCTTGAGAGGATAAATCATGAAGAACAACATTGTTAAAAACCTTATCATTGTGTGTCTCAGCTTCTGCTTCTGCTCTGCATCAGTATATGCGGAACAGGTTTGTGTCGATGCTGCCAGCGAATTGGCAGCCGGAAAAACAGAATCCGAAGTGATGGATAAACTGCTGGAGCCGGCTTGCGGCATGGATCTCCAGAACGCCATTGATACCATCACCGCAGCAGGAGGAGATCTGATTCAAACGCTGGCTGCAGCACTTATTATTGACCCCGATTTCGAATACAGCCCACCAACAGATCCGACCGAGAATCTGGAACCAACGGCCGCGGGTGGCAACAGCGGCGGCTTCACACCCGGATCACTGGCATCCGGGCCATCAGGTGGCGGTGGCGGTGGCGTGGTGGTTAGTCCCTGAGCCCAGCTAACGCTTGCGTACAGCGTACAAATCGGGGTGCTGTGACGGGTAGTTTTTAACGTCATGAATCCGACACCCATCAGCCTGACACAGGATCAACAACATGATCGACACATACGCTGAACAGATCAAACATATCCTGTTCCTCCTGTTTCTGGCCCTGCTGTTCTGGCTGCCAATACCGATGGGAAGTAAATTACCATGGGCTATTTCTGTCATGGAAATATGGATTTATCTGTTAGCAACAAGCGCGGCAATGCTCGCTGCACTTAAACCCGACATGCTGCCGCTCGCCTTCACCGCATCACGCGCCGCACTACTCCTGTTTCTGGCCGCGGTGCTGTGGATTGGCATACAATGTATTCCGCTACCCGCAGCCTGGGTTGCGGGCCTCTCTGCCCAAACCGTCCAACTGCAGCAACAAGCCGGCGTGGTGAATTCATTTTACCCGCTCTCACTCGATGCCAACACCAGCTTTCTACTGTTCCAGCAAGCACTGGCTATGTTTCTGCTTTTTTGCCTGACGCTTGTTCTCATCGATTCGCAAACAAGGCTCAGGCAGACCGCCTACGTACTTCTCATCAGCGGCCTGATTCAGGCCCTGACAGGAGCATTCGCTGTTTTTACGATGCAGGAGTCCATGGCACTCAATGAATATACATATTCGATTATGGACATGATGGTTGTATATACCGACAGGGTAAAAGGCACATTTACAAATCCTGATCACCTTGCCGGCTACCTGGAGATGACCTTGGCCATTGGCATCGGGTTGATGCTCTCCATGCTCAACAGTCTCTCGCTTACAGGCTGGCGCCAGAGGCTCAGGCACTATACACAAACAGCTCTGGGACCGAAGGCACGTATCAGAATCATGCTGATTATTCTATGTATCACGCTGGTCATGACACATTCACGCATGGGTAATAGCGCATTCTTCTTCAGTCTGCTGCTCTCCGGAACCACTTTTCTACTGCTTACGCGCCATGCTCCGAAACCTGTGACTATTTTCCTGACCAGTATGATTATTCTTGATATTCTCATTATCGGCAGCTGGTTTGGTTTCAACAAGGTTGCAAGCAGAATCGAGCAGACAACGATGGCCACGGAGTCGAGAGACGAATTTGTGCGGGATTCGTTTCCCATGCTGCACGATTTCAGCGTCACCGGCATTGGGGCCGGCAATTATTTCAGTACTTTCCCCGCCTATAAGCAGGCTGATCTGCATCACTATATTAACCATGCGCCTGATTATATGGAGTTCGCGATCGAGCTTGGCCTGATCGGTATCATTCCCATTCTACTGCTGATACTACTTAGTTATGCCACTCTTATCAGAAACCTGAGGCTTCGTCGCGCCGGATTATTAGTTGGCATGAGCTTCGCCAGCCTGATGGGTATCTCATCTATCCTCATCCACTCCGCCGTTGATTTCAACCTCCATATCCCGAGCAACGCTGCCCTGTTTACGGTGCTTTTAGCCTTTCCATTTCTGTGCAGGCATATCAGAACTCACTGACAAAATTCACGGCCAGCCGCATCTCCATCAATCACCTTGCAGGCCATGTTCAGCAGTCGTCTGTCATGTCTTAGCGGTTGTAAATGATCACTTCTGTTGCGCAACGCACTCACCATATATGACTTGAAACGCAACTGCTCCTGCAGCGAGAAACGGTGAAAATGCACTATCCCCAGCTCGATCAGCTGAGGCATGGTATTCTCCTCCCAACGGCCAAGTCTGAAGGCCATCCAATATGCATGGATAAATTCAGCATCCACCAGTTTTAACGCAGCATCGGCTACAGCAAGATTCAACCACGGGTAGACCCACGCCGGCCGAAGCAGAATCGCTCTCTTAAAAGCTCTCTTTGCTTTCAATATATTCAATACCTGTGTCTGCGGCGCCTTCTCGAGGCTCAGCCCCCTGTAGAGATAGAGGCGTCCAAGGGTGTTGATAAATGTCGCATTGGCAGGCTGGTAGTTGATCGCTGTAAGCAGATGTATTTTATTGCGCTGCCACCTATCCGGCGTTGGCGTTTGATGCCCGGATAGCCAGCCTTGCAGCGATACATAAGCCCTGTGATGCAACTCAAATGCCTGAGCACTGCGCCAGGCCAGCTGTATCAACAAAGCCAGTAGCACGCAAAACAGAAACAGCGCGGTGAAACGCAGCACAGGGCGCGCCCATCGCTGGCCCGGTTGATCATGACATGCAGCATCCGTTTGAACCGTTTTGTTACACATCAAACATACCGGAGACCAGCGACCATGGTTTATCAATGATCAGAGCTGCTGCCTCGTCTGTACCGGTAACCAGTGCCGCAGCATCCCGGCCCGGCTTTAACTCGGGCGGACGGGCTGATCCATTGTCTGCATCCGAAGTAGTGACTGCTACCCAATGCCTGCTCAACATCTCCTGAGCCGCTGCATAAGCATCCTCGCCGAAACGGCCACAGACTGAACCTGACGTCAGCTGCACCGCACAACCCGGGCTCACGAAGCATTTTGCCCTGTCAGGGGTTCGCATTAACGCGTTGTTATACGCCGAATGTGCCAGCTGCAGCGATTGTTGCACGCCGGCCGCGCCATCATCTAATCCCTGCAACAGATGCGAATGCATGTCGACCAGCATCATCGACTCATACTATCGGCAACAGGATATAACAGACCTGTATCGCTCATGTACACCACCAAATCGGCAACAGTTGTATGACCGTTCAGCTTGAGTAACCGTATTTATCATAGTAGCCGTGGTAGTATTCAGAGTGTTTGATGTTAACTTTATTGAGTACAATACCTGCCAGCGGTGCATGATGATGACTTAATCGCTTGAGCCCGTGTTTGACCACCGCTTCAGGCGTCTTGTCAGCCTCGACTACATAGACCACCGTTTTAGCAAATCTGGCCAAAACCAGTGCATCACTCACCGCATCGACCGGTGGTGAATCAATCACAATCCGGTCATAGTACTTCTCCAGAGTCCCAAGCACCTTGGCAAATCGTTCCGAAAACAGAATTTCCAGCGGGTTAGGTGGAATCATGCCTCCGGTCAGAATATTCAGTCCGGTCTCTTCATCCGTAATAATGCATGTTTTAAAGTCAGCACTACCCGCTACCAGTTCCGACAGTCCGGGTACACCGGCTTGAATACCGCAGATCCCATTGAGTGACGGACGCCGCAGATCCGCCCCGACCAACAGTACGTTCTCCATCTGCGCCAGCGCAACGGCGAGGCTGGAGGATACGGTCGTCTTTCCCTCACCCGGCACTGATGAAGTCACCAGTATTACCTTGTGCGGGTTATCAAGGCCCGATAATACAATACCGGTCCTTATCGTGCGCACAGCTTCTGCAAAAGAGGCGTTATCCGGATTCAGCATCGGAAAACCCTTACCTGCACCCGTTTTCAACGCAGGCAACAGAGGCAGGATGCCGAGGGTTACCTGACCCAGTTTATCTTCAACATCGGATGTGCTCTTGATGGTTTTATTCAGCGATTCATTGAGCAGCACCAGCATAATGGCCAGCATGAAGCTGCCGACAGCCGACATGGTGATAAAATCTTTTACATTCGGGGCAAACGGAGCCAGAGGACGTAGCGCCGGATCAAGTATGCGTGCCTGAGCTTTGTTCAGACCAAGGCTCTGGTCGGTCTCCTTGACGCGTTTAAGAAATACGTCGTACAGCGCCTTGTCACTGTCAACCTGGCTACGCAACTCCCGTAACTCGACCTCTTTTCGATTAATGGCCCGGATTTCCGACTTGCCTTCCTTCAGCTTATTTCCCGCAATATTCAGATCTGCAAGAGCCGCGATATAAAGGGGGTGTTTGGGCCCATAACGCTTGCTGATTTTTGCAAACTCACCACGTGCCCGCTCCAGTTCCACGCTAGCTGCACTGACTTTGCCTTCGGCAAACTGACTTACGCCGCCACCGATATCGAGCAGTTTCTGCTGTTCAAGAAAGCCCTGTAACTTCTTCTCGGCAGCCTGGAGATTGTTTCGCAGCACATTCATACGCTCGAATAACCACTGGGAACCGCTGCGCGTCATCTCCATACTGGAATCCATCTGGTTTTCAATAAATGCGCTGGCGAAAGTATTGGCTATCTTTGCCGCCATCTCCGGATCAGCCGACACATAGGAGATATTGACAATTTTGGTTTGACCGGCAGGCGTCACGGACAGATTCCCCAACAGCGCATATGCCGCTTGCGCCCTTCTCTCCTCCGCTGTCAGCGAGATATGCTGCCCGCGCTGACGCAGGACTGGGAAAGCATCCCTGAACCAGTCGATGATGGATGAGTCGCTTGCCTGTGCAACAATATCCTGCACACCCGCATCGACCTTGTCAGGATCATAGAGGTTTAATTTTTTAGCTACTATCTCGGCAAGACCACGCGAAGTAATAATCTGGTACTGCGTCTGCAAATAGGCCTGATCCTGTGCTGCCAGACCAAGGATCTGCTCTACTGTCGGCAGTTTGGGCATCTGTGACTCCAGAACCAGCTGGCATGTCGCCCGATAAAGCGGTGTTTTGGCATAGACAATCAGGGCTCCCAGAATTGTGCCCAGCAGGGTAAGCGTAATAATACCCCACTTGTATTTCCTCAGCAGCTTGAGGTATTTGGCAATATCGATCTGCCCTTCATCCGTTCCTGCCTGACTGTCATTAAAGTGCTGAAAAGAGTTGCTCTCCATGGTCAGAAAAAGCTCTGGTTTACTGTGATGACGTCGCGGGGCTTAATCGGATCATCCAGCCTGACAGACATTTCCCGACTCTTGCCATTTTCCACCCTCACCACCTCGATATCATCCTTGTCGGCCCGCTCGGCAAATCCGCCGGCAAGCGTCACAGCCATACGAAAGGTCAGCCCTGTATGATAGGGATATTTGCCTCGGGATTTCACTTCTCCGGTAATAAAGAAATAACTGGTTTCAACGGTAATGGAATCGCCCGGATAGATCGGGTCATCCATTGCAAGCTTTCGCTGTACCCTGTTCGGGTCTCCGGCACGAATGACAAAAATCCTGTCATCATCAGCCAGCTCGGACAACCCGGATGCCAGCGTAATGGCCTTGCGCAGTGTCAGGTTCTCCTGATATGAAATGGCACCCGGCTTGTTCACTTCTCCATTGATAAAGAACGGACGACGCTCATCTATCACCACCTCCACATGCGGATCAACCAGATAGTCGCCGGCAAGTCCATTGCGGATCATTGATTCCACCTCTGAAGTCGTTTTGCCGACCACCCGTATACGCCCCAGAAACGGATAGCGGATCATACCGGTCGAATCAAGCGTCACCTTCATGGCAAGGCTCTCTTCACCGAGAACGTTGATAGAAATCCTGTCACCAACATCCAGCAGGTATTGACCGGAGTGGGAGCTACCCGCCACCACAGGTGTAACCATCAGATAGACAAGCATAAATGCAGTTAACAAAAAGCAATGGCGCATATGGACCCTCATTCTGTTTTCATTCAAATCGTCTGCTACACACAACCTGTGCTGATTCAGGAAGATGGGCAAAATCCATAACAGTCACAGTCACGCTCTTAACCCGGCACCTGATGATATGCATGAGCCTGCCCGCAACCGTTCACATCGAGCCGGCAAAATCAAAACCGAAATGATTGGCATGGAAGCTGGCGTTGGCGACATTGGAACGCCTGTAGCTATAGCCATAATTCAAACCCAGTCGCAGTTGCTCATACATCTGATAGCTGATCCCCATGCCGGTTTCATAGACCTGATCACGGCGGTTGGTACCCAGACCTGTATATCTATCCAGGCTGTATGCGACATTGACACTATGCGAAAATCTGGATGACCACTCGTGCAGCCAACTGAGTCCACCGCCTGCTTTTTTGATAAAACTGCCGGTACCATCGGTTTCCGACGGCTCATTGCGTATTCCGGTCGAACGTGACACCTGATTCCGCTGGAACGCGGCACCCCATTCCGATTGAAGTCGGCACCTGATTCCGGTGAAGTC
>PFXI01000124.1 GCA_002791575.1 Zetaproteobacteria bacterium CG_4_9_14_3_um_filter_54_145
GGGGGTGTCGACTTCACCGGAATCAGGTGCCGACTTCAATCGGAATGGGGTGCCGCGTTCCAGCGGAATCAGGTGTCACGTTCGACCGGAATACGCAAATAACAGGCGATCAGCGGGAAACCATTCTGGTTGTAGATGATGTACCTGTTAATCTGAAAGTGATGCAAGCCCTGCTTCAATCAAGGTATCAGGTGATGCTGGCAAGCGACGGGGAAGAAGCGATGGCGCGCGCTCTCTCAGCCAGTCGTCCGGATCTGATTCTGCTCGATATCATGATGCCGGGCGAAAATGGTTATGATGTGTGCAGGCGTCTGAAGGCTAATCCTGTTACTGCGGACATCCCGGTGATTTTCGTGACCTCAAAAGAGGGTGATGATGATGAGCTGGTCGGCTTTGATGCCGGCGCGGTTGATTATATCTCAAAATCGGTTTCGCCGGCCCTTATGTATGCCCGAATCAAGAACCAGCTGGACCTTCGCCGCACCAACAGAAAGCTGCATCTGGCCTATCATTTTATTCGCAAGACATTCGGTCGCTACCTATCTGAAGAGGTGGTTGATAATTTAATCGATACGCCCGACGGCTTGAAGCTGGGCGGTGAGAAGCGTGAAGTCACCGTACTGATGGCAGATCTCCGAGGCTTCACATCCCTGTCGGAACGGCTGCCTGCAGAAACTATTGTGGATATGATAAATATCTACCTGGGTGTGATGACCGAGGTGATCCAGCGCTATATGGGCACCATCAATGAATTCATTGGTGATGCGATTCTGGCCTTTTTTGGTGCGCCCGTACAACGGGATGATGACGCTACGCGGGCAGTGCGTTGTGCTATTGAGATGCAGCAGGCCATGCATAAGGTGAACCTGCGCTATCGGGCGTTGGGCTATCCGCAGGTAAAAATGGGTATCGGGATCAATACGGGCTATGCCATTGTTGGCAATATCGGCTCAAGTATCAGAAGTAAATACGGCGTGGTCGGGATGCTGGTCAATATAACATCACGTATTGAGTCCTATACGGTTGGCGGTCAAATCCTGATATCAGAGACAACGCACGATGCGTGCCATGTTAAGTTGCGCATTGATGATCAGATCAAGGTGATGCCGAAAGGTGTTAGCCATGAAATGACCATTTTTGATATTGGCGGCGTCTCTGGGGATCAACGGCTATTGCTGCCAGAAAAGAACTCCGAGCCGCTGATAGCCATATCACCGCTGCCGGTTCGCGTCTCTCCCCTTGAGGGCAAGTTTTCCCGTGAAACATTTGACGGTTTCATCTTACAGTTGAACAGCACCGCATTTGAGCTGCAACTGGATCAGGATTGCTCAATGCTGAGCAGTCTGAAGCTGATTCTGCCCAATGGTGAACAGTTGTATGTGAAAGTGGTGCGCAACAGCTCGGTCGATCCGATCATTGTGCATGTGCGTCTGACCTATATGCCTGAAGAGGCCGAAACCTATATCTATAACCTGATGACGACTGATTCTCGAGCAGTGATGACCTGCTAGTACTGGCTGGTCGGTTTTATTTCACAAGTAGCCGGGTTGCGTCGAAGTGTTACTGGTTTTCCCTGTAAATTAGACCGCGGCGAATCAGCCACTTCTCAATCTCTACACAGACAAGTACCAGTGATGACAATATCAGGCAGACTGCCAGATCGAACAGCGGCAGCGGCTGGGTGTGGAATATGCTGTTGAGTGCCGGCAGGTAGATCACGGCCAGTTGCAACCCCACCGTCAGCAGTACCGCGCCCAGCATCGGCAGGTTGCTGAGCAGGCCGATGCGAAACAGCGACTCGCTTTCGCTGCGCACTGCCATGGAGTGAAACAGCTGCGATATGGTCAGCACGGTGAACACAACCGTCTGCCAGTACTCGACACCGCGCGAGATCGCCCACGCCTGCGAGGCGATCGAGATGCCGCCGACAAACAGGCCGACCCAGATAATGTGCTGCCACATGCCGTGGGCGAAGATGTTCTCCTTCGGCGGCCGTGGCGCGCGCTGCATGATGCCCTTTTCGGCGGGTTCCGCCGTGAAGGCCAGTCCCGGCAAGCCATCAGTGACCAGATTGATCCACAGAATATGAATCGGCAGCAGCGGGATCGGCAGGCCTAAAAAGGGGGCGAGGAAGAGCGTCCAGATCTCGCCGGAGTTTGAACTCATCGTATCCTTGATGAACTTGCGGATGTTATCGAAAATCTGACGGCCGGATTTGACGGCAGAGACAATGGTGGCGAAATTATCATCCAGCAACACCATGTCGGAGGCCTCGCGGGCCACATCGGTGCCATTTTTACCCATAGATACACCGATGCCGGCGCGCTTGAGCGCCGGCGCATCATTGACGCCATCGCCGGTCATGGCGACAAACTCACCATTGGCCTGCAATGCTTTAACAATACGCAGCTTCTGCTCCGGTGTTACCCGTGCATAAGCCCGGATACTCTCAACCATGCCGGCAAAGGCGCTGTCACTGAGCTTTGCCAGCTCGCTGCCGCTTAACATGGCATGCATATCGTCGGTGATGCCCAGGCGGCGGGCAATGGTCATGGCCGTACCCGGATGATCGCCGGTAATCATCACCGGTGTGATGCCGGCAGTCAGGCAATCGGTCACCGCCTGTTTCGCTTCTGCTCGCGGCGGGTCGATCAGGGCAACCAGTGCCAGGAAGATCAGCTCCTGCTCAATCGCCGCGGGCGTGATGGTTGCCGGCATAGCCGGGAATGTGCGGGTGGCAAAGGCGAGCACCCGATACCCTTCACCGGCAAGCTGCTCTGCTCTGGCAAGCATCGCCTCTGCATGAAAGCCGGGGCTGTTTGCGCAGCTGGCAAGAACAACTTCGGGTGCCCCTTTGCTGTAGGCAACAACACCTTCGGGGCAGTGGTGCAGTGTTGTCATCTGTTTGCGTTTGCTGTCAAAGGCCAGCAGCGCCTCGCGCGGCATGGAGTTGAGCAGGGATTGTCTGTCATAACCGCTTTGCAGTGCCGCTTCAAACAGGGCCATCTCGGTCGGCTCACCTGCAGGTGCGCCATCTGTTTCCGCCACATCGTTATTCAGCGCCATCGCCTGACCCAGCGCGCGCCATTGTGTGCCGGCAGATGCCGCCGGCAGGGTAGTTAGTTGCTCGGTTGCGCTTACAACCAGATCAACGCGCATACGGTTTTGCGTCAGTGTGCCGGTTTTATCGGTGCAGATGTAGGTGATCGAGCCGAGTGTTTCAACAGCGGGCAGGTTGCGCACCAGCGCATGTTGACGGATCAGCTTGCGGGCACCGAGTGCCAGTGAAATGGTGACCACGGCGGGCAGTGCTTCGGGTATGGCCGCGACCGCCAGGCTTACCGCGGTTAGAAACATCAGCAGTACGGGCTGCCCCTGCAGCAGACCGACAGCGAAAACCAGCGAGCAGATAGCCAGTATGGCGAGTGCCAGATGGCGACTGAAGCGGTTCAGCCGCATCTGCAACGGGGTCATGACACCGGCTTCGCCGTGCAGCAGTGCGGCAATATGACCGATTTCCGTATGTGAGCCGGTGGCGATAACAACGCCGCGCCCGCGCCCGCGTGTAATCAGGCTGCTTTTGAATGCCATGTTGTCAGCATCGGCGACCGCACGTGCGCTATCATCCAGTGCATCATGTTGTTTGCCTGCGGGCATCGATTCGCCGGTCATGGCCGACTCGTCGGCTTCCAGATCTTCAGTGTGCAGCAAGCGCAGGTCGGCAGGCACGATATCGCCCGCATCCAGCAGTACAATGTCACCCGGTACAACGCCTGCTGCCGGCAGGGTAATGGTCTTGCCATCACGCAACAGGCGGGCCGCAGGTGCCGCCATTTCCCGCAGGGCGGTCACCGCACGTTCTGCTCGCCACTCCTGCACTGTTCCGACAATGGCATTGAGCAGGACAATGACAACGATGGCAATCGTATCCTGCAGCTCGCCGATAAAGCCGGAAATAAGTGCTGCCAGCAGCAGCACGATAATCATGACGTTGGAAAACTGCTCAATCAGCATCATGAGCAGAGAGCGGCGTTTACCTTCCGGTAACAGGTTAGGCCCGTATGCCTGCAGCCGTTTGTCGGCCTCGGCGGTTGTGAGCCCGGCGGCGGATGCGTCCAGCTTTTGTAGTGCCACATCCGTATTCATGCTGTGCCAGCTCACCGGTGTCATTGGCCTCTCCTGTTAACCGCTACGGGGCGACAACTAAGTCGCGTTGGCAAAAAAAGAAACAGAGCATGCCGTATCATTATAGCCACAATCACCGGGCAGGACACGTATCGTCAATAAACAGTGCAAACAGGCAGTCGATCTGCAACGACATGCTGCACGATAAAGCGCAGAGCGACGAGAAGGCTCCTGGCAGAATGGTGTGGTTACAGGGAAATCTGTTGGCGGAAAAATAATAGAAATATATCTGTTGACGGGGGGCTGGGTGTCGCTATGTTTCGCCGCCCTCCGCAAGTGATTCTTAACTGCAAACGGAGGGATTCGTGCCCCGCAGAAGAGCAATCTGAAGCGAGGCAAGAAAGGCATTGACGGCAGGTTTTTGGCCGCTAATGTTCGCCGCCCTCGAGAAGCAGCC
>PFXI01000008.1 GCA_002791575.1 Zetaproteobacteria bacterium CG_4_9_14_3_um_filter_54_145
AGAGCCGAAATAACGGCGATTGCATAAGACTAAACCATTTTGTGAACAATATTAATCGGTCGCCTGAAAGGTTTATGAATTATTCAGGCTAGATGCAGATGGCCGCATGCAGATGACAAGACACACGATCAACGTGAAAATACCCAGGGGTATCAAGGAGGGGCAGCAGCTGCGCCTGAAGGCTCAGGGGGCAAGCGGTACGGGAGAGGGCGCGAAGGGTGATCTCTATCTGGAGGTTCATTTTAATCCGCATGCGCTATATCGGGCGGAAGGGCGGGATCTCTATATGCAGCTGCCTGTAGCACCCTGGGAAGTGGCGCTGGGTGCTACGGTGAGTACGCCAACCCCGGCAGGCACGGTGGGCGTTAAAATCCCTGCCGGTTCAAACAGTGGTAACAGACTGCGTCTGAAAGGGCGGGGCATTCCCGGTAGTCCTGCAGGGGATATCTATATCACCCTGAATGTGGTGGTGCCACCGGCTAAAGACGATGCGGCCAGAGCGCTATATAAAGAGATGGAAAGTAAACTGGCATTCAATCCGAGAGCCGGGTTGGGGGTATAGGCCATGGACAGGTTGATGGTATTAACCGGCATTATTGTTGAAGAATCCACTATCTTTACGCTCGACGAGCTCAGTCGCTCCTGTGGCAAACCTGCCGAATGGATACTGGCTCTGGTGGATGAGGGCGTGATTGAGCCTGCAGGCGCTGACCCGGGTCATTGGCAGTTCAGCGGCCGCTGCCTGCGCCGGGTGCGCATTGCGCAGCGCCTGGAAGCCGATCTTGGCCTTAATCTGGCCGGTGCGGCTCTGGCTCTGGATCTGCTTGAAGAGGTGGAGCTGCTGCGCAATAGGATCGCAGCGCTGGAGGGTTGAAGTACGCACGCCATATCGTCTACCAGCAGGGCTATAGGGCAAATACCAGCGCATATGCGGCGAGCAGCAGGTTGTGGCGGTCAGGTGTGCAGCATTAGCATCTAACACCGGCCGCTGCTCATTGTGCTTCTGACTGTCGCTTTTTTATATGTGCCGGGTAAGTACAGATCCATATCAGGTATATGATGATGCGGATGCTATATGCATTTTTTCAGCCGGGTTATTGGTGGTACTGCGTGAACGCAAACGGGGATTGAGGCTTGGCATTGACGTGCAGTGTGAAAATATCAGGGCGTGCATAATGACCGGCAACATCCAGTGCGCGTTTGGCCGTCAGAGCGAGATTCAGGTCTATGTCATGGAACAGTATGCCTTGCTGCTGGTGCAGCGGGCCGGCTACAATTTTCCCGCCCGGTTCAATCAGTACTGAATCACCGGCATTAACCCATTCATCAGGGGCAGGGTAGAGGGTGGCTTTTTGCGGGAAGTGTTCGGGAATATCACTGGCTTGCATGATGTTGCCGCAACCGAAGACCCAACAGCGGCCTTCGCGGGCGATATGGCGCAATGTTTCCAGCCAGTCAGTGCCGCTATCATAAGTCGGTGCGATATAGATCTCCACGCCCTGCGCATACAGTGCATATCTGGCCAGCGGCATATAATTTTCCCAGCAGATCAGCGTGCCGATGCGACCTGCCGGGGTCTCTGCCACCTTCAGGCCCGATGCATCGCCAAAGCCCCACACCATGCGCTCCGGACTGGTTGGCATTAACTTGCGATGTCGGTTGATGATTTTTCCATCCGGGCCGATGATAATGACTGTGTTGTAGAGTGTTGCCCGACTTGTTGCATGATCAATTTCGTTGATACCGCAGACGATGGTAGTGTTATATTCTCTGGCGGCATGACAAAGCGGCATTAAATCGTCACTTGCGAGATTGACGGCATTTGCCAATAGCAGTGCATGCAGATCTTCGCATAGCGACCAGTCTGCTCCCGGCCTGAGCCGCCATATCCATGCCGGATAACCGGGAATAAATGTTTCTGTAAAGACCACCAGTGTTGCGCCTTCACTAGCCGCCTGTTTTACGGCATCAATGGCGCAGGTGATCGATGCCGTTTTATCGAGCAATGCCGGTGCCTTTTGCACGATTGCAACTGTACCCATCTGTTACTCCGCCCGGGCGATCATGCAGGGATTCTCCGGCATGAACCGCTCCGGATATACGATATGAGGGAAGCAATGAATCAGAACCTTGCCGCCTTCTCTGTAGCTATAGGATAGTTGAGCAAAATAGTCAACTGTGAATCGCGCTATCACGGGCTGCTGCCAAGTGATAAACGCACGGATGATATGTCTCGTTTGAGATGATGTTTCAGGCATGCAGGTTTAGTCTGGCGCTATTAAAGCCATCTCCGGATCATCACTGCACTTTGCAATAAGGCACCAACCTTGCTTGCGGTGAATAACAGTGCAAGTGGATATGGTTTGCTGCTGTGTTAATGGAGAGAATAAAATGTCTACAAGCGTAAAGCAGTTGCTGACTGGCAAATTGTTCCATGTAAAACCGGAAGCTACGACGTCAGAAACCATCGATATCATGCGGGAAGAGCGCATTAGTTGCATATTGGTCATCGATGGTGGTTACGCCGCAGGCATCTTGACTGAGCGGGATGTGATGCGCTTAATCCATCAGAAGAGTGATCTGACGCTTCCGGTTGAAACTGCAATGAGTTCACCTGTTTATGCTGTCTCTTCGGACACCTCCATTTTTGAAGCCTATGAGACGCTAAAGAACCGGGATATCCGCCATCTGTCAGTGACTGAACACGGAAAAGTTATCGGTGTGTTGACGCATTCAGATCTGATGCGCGCGGTCGGCATGATGGATCTGTTGAGAAAGAAGAAAGCCGGTGAGATTATGCTTTCCAGTGTCTCCCGCGTTGCACCCGGTGATTCACTGTCAGATGTGATCACCATCATGATTGAGCGTATGGTCTCATCGGTGATTGTGACCAGAGATCGCAAACCCTTAGGTATGATTACTGAGCGGGATATTCCTGTTATTGCCAAAAAGTATGTGAATACAGCAGTAGTGAGTGCAGAAGAAGTGATGACCAGTCCGGTTTGTACCGTTGATATTACCGCTTCAGCCCATGATGCCTCTGAAGCGTTGCGACGAAACAGAATCCGGCAACTTGTCGTTGTTGATCATAACGGATATCTGGCGGGCATCATCACTCAGGCCAACCTGCTTTCAGCTTTCGAACAGCAGTATATCGAACACATGCGAAATCAACTGAATATTGCCACGCAGCGATTGAGCAAAAGCGTGCTGTTAACCAATATCATGAATTCAGAGATTGACGCAGCCATTGTGGCACTTGATAAAAATATGGTGGTTGCGCTCTCTAACCCTGCCGCCGCTCATATCTTTCAGGAGGAGGATCTCACCGGCCACAGGCTTCAGGATATACTGAAGCAGGCGCATTTCACCGTGATTAAACAGGATGATGTTGTTTCAGTAGTGGCCAAAAACGGCAGTTTTAAGTCCGTTATTGAGCGGGGCAGCGGAGAGCAGAGCATCGAGGTGAACTTTTCATCCATCATGGAGGATGGTGAGTTGCTTGGTTACCTGTTGATTGCCAACGATATCACCGAACGGCTTGAGAGAGAGCGCGAGCGTACATCGCAGATGCAGCAGTTGAGGGAACTATCGAGGGCGCTGGATCATGCCGGAGAAGGGGTGATCATAACCGATATCAATGGCGTGATTCAGTATGCCAATCCGACCCTCTGCAGGTTGACAGAATATGATCTTGACGAGCTGATCGGTCAGACACCTACACTGTTTAAAAGTGGTAAACAGAATAATGCCTTCTATAAGGTGTTGTGGGATACCGTATTGTCCGGTTCTGCCTGGCAGGGCACCTTGATTGATCGGCGCAAAAATGGTGACCTTTACCCCGCGTTGACGTCTATTGCACCGGTTTTCGACGAGCATGGCAAGATAGCCAGCTTTGTAGGTATTCAGAAGGATATGACCGAATATGTGATGCTTGAAGATCAATTGCATCAGTCGCAGAAGATGGAGTCGCTGGGGACGCTGGTTGGTGGTATCGCCCACGATTTTAACAATATGCTTGCCGGTATAACCGGGAACCTCTTTCTGGCCCGCTCACTGATCCGTGGAAATGTAACAGCGGTTGAGCGTCTGGATGCGGTGGAGCAGCTCAGTTTCCGGGCAGCCAGTATGATTCAGCAACTGCTGACCTTCGCCCGCAAGGACAGGGTGAAGATGAAGCTGTTCGGGCTGAGCTCATTCCTGCAGGAGATTCTGCAGCTTAATACGCTGGTCATTCCTGAAAATATCGATTTCAGTCACGAAATAATCGCCGAAGATCTGATTATTATGGGCGATGAAACCCAGTTGCAGCAGGTGATTATGAATCTGCTCAATAACGTGCGTATTCCGGTCGAACGTGACACCTGATTCCGCTGGAACGCGGCACCCCATTCCGATTGAAGTCGGCACCTGATTCCGGTGAAGT
>PFXI01000107.1:0-18334 GCA_002791575.1 Zetaproteobacteria bacterium CG_4_9_14_3_um_filter_54_145
GTCGATGACTTACCCTACCAGAAGGGAGTTTTTTCGCCTCTTCTCAGAGGCTTAATTCAGCAGGTTTGAAGACTTTTGCAAGAGGCTCTCTAGTAGTTGAAGATTCGATCGTTGTCAGCATGTTGCTCAAGTCGATGCTCAATGCGGAAGCGGACTTTGAAGTGATAGGCCATGCGCGCAATGGCGAGGAGGGGGTACGGCTGGCCAGAGAGCTGAAGCCGGATCTGATTACCATGGATATTCGCATGCCGGTCATGGACGGTTTTGAAGCAACTTGCGAGATTATGCGCAGCAATCCTGTACCTATTGTTGTGATCAGTTCCAGTGTCGATGCCGAAGAGCTGCGCATCACCTTCCGCGCTATCGAGATGGGGGCACTGGCTGTGATTGAGAAGCCATTCGGCCCCAAACATCCGGATTATGACAAGGGGCGGCAGCAAATGATCCAGACCGTTCGTGCCATGGCCAGCGTCAAGGTGGTCATGCGTGACAGAAAGGCCAGTCGGGTTCTGGCTGCTGAAGTCTTTCAGCGATCAATCACCGTTCACAAGCGATTTGAACTGTTGGCTATCGGTTGCTCGACCGGGGGGCCACAGGTTTTGAAAAGCATCCTGTCATCGTTGCCGGCAGAATTTCCTCTGCCCATTGTCGTGGTGCAACATATATCCCACGGCTTTGTGCAGGGGCTGGCATCCTGGCTGGATAGTGTCAGTGCATTGCGTGTGAAAGTCGCCGTGCACGGGGAGCCGTTGTTGCCCGCTAGTGTCTACATTGCCCCGGATGAGCGGCACCTGCTGGTTGCCAGGTGCGGCAGCAGATTGACTGCCTCCCTCAGTGATGCTCCGCCTGTAGGTCAGTTCCGGCCTTCGGTAACGCCGTTAATGCAGTCAGTAGCAACCAGTTGTGGTGAAATGGCCATCGGTATGCTGCTCTCTGGCATGGGCGATGACGGAGCTGCAGGCCTGCTGGCGCTACGCCAGGCAAAAGGTCATACGGTGGTTCAGGATCAGGCCAGCGCCGTTGTATATGGCATGCCCGGATCGGCCATCAAGCTGAATGCAGTTGATGAAGTGGTGAATCTGGGTGAGATACCATCCTACCTGCAGAAGGTGGTTAAATCATGACGAGTTACGAGCAGTTCCTGTGGCCGCTGTTCAGGGCCGAATACATCGGCCGTATCGGTCATATCCGTGAAATACTGAACGATTGTTATGCACAAGGATTCACCGCATCGGCGTTTGACCAGCTGCATCAGGAATTTGATACGGTCAACGGTGCTACAAGGGTGGTTCATCGGGAAGATATCGGTGAATTGGCCCGATTGGCCGCATCCTACGCACGCTTTCTGCGCATCCAGCTGCCCGATGGGCTTGAAGATTCACAGCTGATACTGCTGGAGGCGATGGTTGTCCTGGCTGAAAAGGTTATTCCTTTGATCGCTATGGAGAGTGATTTCTACTGCCTGAAAGAGTCGGTGCTGCCGCAGATTCGAGAGCTGCTTGCACCCGACTCCGATGCCCGGATTGAGAAGTGAATATCGATGGCTGACTGGCTGTTACCGCTGCTCGCGCTGCTTGCACTCACTGGTGTAGCAACAGGTCTGTGCTGTCGGGCAGCCAGCATATCCGGCAAAAAAGCAAAACAGGAACTGCAGCAGAACCAGATGATGTTGAAAGCCACGACGCGGGCGCTCTCCGTATTTACGGGGCAAACAGATCGCCTCGCCCTGTTTGGCCAGATGCTTGAAGATTTCAGGTCGCTCAGCCAAAGTGAACAGGGTTTTATCGGCGTGATTCTGAACCGGCCAGATGGCAAGCGGCATATCAGAGCCGTGGCTATGACAAAGGGCGGCTGGAACGAAGTGGTGTTCAGCACAGATGGTGAATGTCAGGAAGAGGCGGTGGCATTGAATAGTCCTGACTCCCTGCTCGCTAACGTACTGCGCACAGGTGAAGCGGTTATTGCCAATGACCCTGCTGCTTATGCACAAGGCTGCGGCCTGCCCGGGGATCACTTCCAGTTCAATAATTTTCTCGGGTTTCCGCTTAAGCTTGGCCATGAACTGGTCGGTATTGTTGGACTATTCAATCGTGTCGGTGGTTATGATGATGCGATCGCAGGCTATCTGGAGCCGATGCAGCAGGCCTGTGCCAATGTGGTCGTTGCCGATCGGAACAACCAGAGCAGGCAGGTAGCGGAGGAGAACAAGCTGCTGGCTGGCAAGGTGTTTGAAAACTCGCTGGAAGGTATTCTGGTGACAGATCAACACGGCAATATCCAGTCGGTCAATCCTGCTTTCTGCCAGATCACCGGTTACAGTGAGGCCGAGGTGATAGGGGAAAATCCCCGTATTCTGAAATCCGAGCATCATAACGTTGCTTACTATGAACAGATGTGGGCATCTATTGTTGAGACGGGAAAATGGCAGGGAGAGTTGTGGAACCGGCGCAAGAGCGGTGACACGTTTCCCATCTGGCAAACGATCAGTTCTATCAAGGATGATGACGGGAAGATCATCCACTATGTGGCCATCTTCTTTGACATCACGCAGCGCAAGCTTGCCGATGAGCAGCTGGCCCATCAGGCCCAGCATGATGCCCTGACGGGGCTGCCCAACCGTATGCTGTTTGATTCTCTGCTCAGACAAATTTTAAAAGAGGAGCAGCGCAGTCATCAGCAGACCGCTGTTGTATTCATGGATCTGGATCGGTTCAAGGATATCAATGACACACTTGGCCACCCGGTCGGCGACATGCTGCTGCAGGAGGCCTCCCAACGATTACGTAAGTGTATCCGTGATTCGGACGTATTGGCCAGAATGGGCGGTGATGAGTTTACGCTTATTCTGCTGGATGTGAACGGTATCAATGATGTCGCATATATTGCGGAAAAAATTATCCGCAGCCTGAATAAGCCGTTTTTTCTGCAGGGGAACGAATGTCATGTTGGTGCCAGTATCGGTATCAGCATGTACCCGACCGATGGACAGAGTGCTGAGGTGCTGATCAAGTGTGCGGATACGGCCATGTACCGCGCCAAGGAGACCGGTCGCAATAAATACCACTTTTTCACGGCCAGCATGGGTGCTGACCTGATGCTGCGGGTACAGATGAAAAAGGCGATAGATGAGGCGATCAAAAACAGCGAGTTCCAGCTTTATTACCAGCCAATAATCAATCTGGCGAGTGGTCACTGTGGGGGGGCAGAGGCGCTGATTCGCTGGGTATTGCCGAACAATGAGTTGATTATGCCCGATGCGTTCCTGCCGCTGGCAGAAGAGACCGGGCAGATCATTGAAATCGGTGTTTGGGTGTTGCAGGAAGCCTGCCATCAGCTGAAGGCGTGGCAGGTGGCAGGATTCGGTCATCACTCGCTTGGCAATCAATCTCTCTGCCAGACAATTCGAGTCGAATATGCTTGTCGAACAGCTTGTTGAGGCGCTGGCAGAAACCGGGCTGGACCCCTCTCATCTGGAGCTCGAGGTGACTGAAACCTGTGCGATGAAAGATACAGACAAGAGTATCGATATTCTGAACAGTATCAAAAAGCTTGGTGTCAGGGTGTCGATTGATGATTTCGGTACCGGTTACTCCTCGTTGAGTTATCTGAAGAAATTCCCTGTTAATACACTGAAGGTGGACCGCGCCTTTGTGCGTGATATTCCGGATGATACGGATGATATGGCCATTACCACGGCTATTATCCAGATGGCGTCAAATCTGGATGTCACGGTGGTAGCCGAAGGGGTGGAAACCAAAGAACAGAGAGATTTTCTTGCCGGTAAGGGGTGCGCTATGGCACAGGGCTATTATTTCAGTCGTCCGTTGCCGATTGACGACTACATGCTCTGGTTGGCTGCTTATGGACAGGGATCATGAAGTTCGACTTTGTCGAGGAGACAGGGCGAATTGAGGCAGAGTTGGAATTGCTCGTGCCCAGGCCTTACCGCATACTGCTTGTCGATGATCAGCCATTTATCGCTGAGGTGATGCGTCTGATGCTTGCCGGTGCAGATGATCTGGAGTTACACTACTGTGGCAATGCTGCAGAGGCATCACAAATGGTGGTTGATATACATCCGGTCGTGATCCTTCAGGATCTGGTCATGCCGGACGTCGACGGATTGATGCTGATCGGCCAATACAGGGCGATTGAAAATGCAAAAGATATTCCTGTAGTTGTGCTCTCTGCCCATGATGAGGCTAAAATCAAGGCCGACTCCTTTGCCAGGGGTGCCGACGATTATCTGGTGAAGCTGCCTGACAAGGTTGAGTTGCTTGCCCGCCTGCGCTATCACGCCAAAGCCTATGTCAAACACCTGGAAGCAGATCTGCTGTTGCGGGAGCTGGGAAGGCTTTCATCGCTGGATGGACTGACCGGGCTGGCCAACCGCAGATGTTTTGACAGGAGACTTGCCTATGAGTGGAAGCGCTTAACGCGTGAAAAGTCATCCATATCACTGCTGATGATTGATGTGGATCACTTCAAGGCTTTTAATGATCGCTATGGTCATCAGGCGGGAGATGACTGCTTGCAACAGGTGGCAAGCATGCTGAATGAGACGATTCATCGTGCCTCCGATCTGGCCGCGCGTTATGGCGGTGAAGAGTTTGTTGTCATGCTACCCAATACGGATCTTGATGGTGGGCTGCAGGTGGCGGAAATCATTCGCAGATCCATTGCCGGCCTGGAAATCACCCATGCATCCGGCTGCATCAGCAGGGTGACGGTAAGTATAGGCTGTGCATCGATGACTCCCCGGCATCTGACTGATGCAAACTCCCTCGTTGGTGCTGCTGATCAGGCTCTGTACCAGGCCAAGGAGCGTGGCCGTAACCGGGTTGTCGGTCAGATGGCTGTCGCGAACCTTCTGCTGACAGGATGAGCAGGTTGGCGTCTGACTAGCGGCGTCGTCGTTTCTTTTCCGGTCGCTGCTTTGATCGCGCAGTTTTTGTGCTCTGCGGACGCAAGGTGTTGCTACGCGAAGATGGCTCATTTGTGCGGGCCGCGCCGCGCAATGGTCCGCCAGGGACCAGACAGTGCGGGCCGTTGCCGATCAGATCACTCCGTCCCATCAGCTTGAGTGCGTCACGCAGTAGCGGCCAGTTGACCGGGTCATGATAACGCAGAAAAGCCTTGTGCAGTTCCCGCTGTTTTTTGCGCCGGGGTGTGAATACTGTTTCACTGCTACGGCTTATTTTGCGCAGCGGGTTGCGGGCTGAATAATACATCGCAGAAGCCGTAGCCATGGGTGATGGCAGAAATGCCTGCACCTGGTCGGGCTTGAAGTTGTTGGCTTTCAACCACAGGGCCAGATTCAACATATCCTCATCGCTGGTGCCGGGGTGGGCGGCGATGAAGTAGGGAATCAGATACTGTTTTTTGCCGGCCTTTTGCGAGGCGGCCTCAAACATCTGCCTGAAGCGATCAAAACTGCCTATGCCCGGTTTCATCATCTTGTTCAGCGGCCCCTCTTCCGTATGTTCCGGCGCTATTTTGAGGTAGCCGCCGACATGATGGGTGGCCAACTCGGCGATATATTCGGGGGAGGTTACCGCCAGATCATATCGCAGGCCGGAGGCGATGAAGATGCGCTTGATACCGCGCAAGGCGCGGGCGCGGCGATAGAGCCTGATCAGCGGCGTATGATCGGTATTCAGGTTTTTGCAGATATCGGGAAATACACATGATGGCTTGCGGCATGCAGCCTCAATTTCGGCAGATTTGCAGGCCAGACGGTACATATTGGCCGTGGGGCCACCGAGATCGGAGATGGTACCGGCAAAGCCGGGTGTTTTGTCGCGGATCTGCTCGATCTCATGGATGATCGAGGCCTCTGAGCGACTCTGGATAATGCGTCCCTCATGTTCTGTAATCGAGCAGAAGGTACAGCCGCCAAAGCAGCCGCGCATGATATTTACCGAATGCTTGATCATCTCATAAGCGGGAATCCGTCGCTTGCCATAACTATGATGCGGGATGCGCGAGTAGGGCAGGCCGAAGACATCATCCATCTCGGCTGTGGTCAGCGGTATGGCCGGGGGATTCAGCCATACCTCGCGTGAACCATGGCGCTGCACCAGTGCGCGCGCATTGCCCGGATTGGTCTCCAGATGCAGCAGGCGGGAAGCATGGGCATAGAGTACCGGATCTGCCTTTACCTGTTCAAACGAGGGCAGGCGAATGACCGTGTTGGCAGCATTGAGGCTGCGCGACATCAGGCGGATCGGTTGCAGACCGGGATCGGTCACATCCTGTTTGTCGCTGTTCTGATCAGCACAGGCCGCTGTATCGCTCTGTTTCATGGCATACGGGTCGGGGTGTGCGATCAGCTTGCCCGGTCTGTCCAGCTCTGTGGAGTCGATTTCATGCCAGCCATCCGGCACGCGGTTATACATGATGGCGGTACCGCGAATATCGGTCATGGCCCTGATTGACTCGCCTGCTGCAAGACGGTGGGCTAGCTCAATGATCTGGCGCTCGCCATTGCCGAATACCAGCATGTCGGCCTTGGAGTCGGGTAGAACAGAGCGTCGCACGCTATCCGACCAGTAATCGTACTGGGCGATACGGCGCAGCGATGCTTCAATGCTGCCGATGATGACCGGCACCCCCTTGCATGCTTCGCGGCAGCGTTGTGCATAAACGGTCACAGCCCGATCCGGCCGCTTGCCTGCAACACCGTCCGGGGTGTATGCATCATCAGAGCGAATGCGGCGCTCGGATGTATAGTGGTTGACCATCGAATCCATATTGCCGGCGGTAACGCCGAAGAAGAGGTTTGGCCTGCCGAGCGCGCGGAAATCGTCGGCCGAGTGCCAGTCCGGCTGGGCAATGATGCCGACCCGGAACCCCTGAGCTTCCAGTACCCGCCCGATTACCCCCATGCCGAAGCTGGGGTGGTCCACATAGGCATCACCGGTGACGATGATAATATCGCAGGCATCCCAGCCGAGCGCATCCATTTCATGCCGGCTCATCGGCAACTGCGCAGCAGTGATAAGACCGGGACGAAAGCGAGGCATCGCTGTGATCGGAGGTGGACTCTGTGTGCCGGAGGCGGGCGAGTTGTAGCTGTTCATCGGCAAACCCTAACGCGAATGATGCATCAATGCTGCTGCTCCCTGTGAAGGCACTGCATGATCATGAATAGCAATCTGGTTTCTGGCAGGAGCCAGTAAATAGTATCTCTCTGCGCGGTAACGGGATGTCGCTGTATGCCGTGCGTGGTGTCGATGGCCCGGATCATGCGAATAATGCGATCCCCATCACATTTTTACGGGCAGTTGCAGTTATCATAGCGATTAGGATGACAGTGCAAATACTGTTTTTATACGAAAACGCGTTGGAAAAATACCCGGCCGAGGAGGTTTGCCATGAATAAAAAAGAGTGTCGTAACGGTGACAGGTACTGTTTTAACCTGAATCTTCAGCTAGATGGTGATCTGTTCCTGCTGGTGGGTGAGCGTTCAGTCGAGATCTGGAAGTTGCTGGATATCTCTCCCTTTGGCACCGGCCTCTCTGTTGATGAGGAGATAGCCACGGGGAGCAGGGTCATGCTGCAATATCAATGTAACGGTGATGATATCAAGGTTTCCGGTACCGTGCTCTGGAGCGGGGTGGAGAACAGCAACGAAGAGGGTGGCGGCTTCAGGATGGGCATCTGTTTCCAGAAGAGTGAGATGGTCCTGAATGTAGCGCTTTTCAAGGCGCTGACCGAATCAACACTGAAGATGAAACAGTGCTACGGCTGAAAGAATGAGAGTGCTGTGTCTGGTAGTCATGCCTGATCCGCGATCACAATTACAGGTTCAATGTCCGTTGAAAAAATAACGGGGCACGCATACCCCGCTGATTATTTGCCGGGGAGAGTCAGAATCTCACAGCCGGTTTCGGTTACAGCCAGTGTGTGTTCAAACTGGGCCGAAAGGGATTTGTCGCGAGTGACCACTGTCCAGCGGTCGCCCAGTACCTTGACCGCAGCCTTGCCGAAATTGACCATCGGTTCGATGGTAAACACCATGCCGGTTTTCAGCATCAGGCCTGTGCCCGGTTTGCCGTAGTGCAGTACCTGCGGATCTTCGTGAAATACGCGTCCGATACCATGGCCGCAATACTCCTTAACCACTGAGCAGCTCTCGCCTTCCACGTAGGACTGGATGGCATGACCGATATCACCCAGTGTGACGCCGGGACGCACGACTGCGATGCCGATATCCAGTGCCTTGCGTGCTACCTCCACGACCTTCTGTGCCTTGATCTTTGGCTCGCCAACATAAAAAGTCTTGCTGGTATCACCATGCCAGCCGTTGATGATCGTGGTGACATCAACATTGATAATATCGCCATCAACAATTTTCTTGTCACCGGGAATACCGTGGCAGACGACATGGTTGACCGAAGTGCATACCGATTTCGGAAAACCGTGATAGTTAAGCGGGGCAGGTATGCCACCGGCTTTGACAGTGAATTCGTGAACCAGGTCATTGATCTCATCGGTAGTGATGCCGGCTTTGATATATGGCTCAATCATCACCAGTGTATCAGCAGCATGCCGACAGGCAGGCTTCATCGCCTCGATCTCTGCCGGTGATTTAATCTGAACCATATGAACTCCTGCATGCGTCTTGGTATGTGCGGTACTCTGGCCTAATATGGGCTGCTGGTCATTATTGATCAATCACTTCACCACGCATAGAGCTGAAATATTCGCTCTCTGCTGTATCTGTAGCGCTTGATTATTGGCGTATAGGGAAGGCGTCTGGCATGCATACGCGAGGTGATTAATCGCTACTATGGGGGAGTATATGCGGGTCTATCTGGTGCAACACGGTCTGGCGAAAGAGGCGAGCGAGGAGGCAACGCGGCCTTTATCGGAGCAGGGATTGCATGATGTAACGCGTACGGCCGGGTTTCTAGGTCTGTTCGAGAAACCTCAGCCGGTGAGAATCGTGCACAGCGGAAAATTGCGCGCGCGACAGAGCGCAGAGATGTTCGCCGCAGCATGGGGTAACATTATGGTTGAGCAGGCGCCTGATTTGTTGCCTGCTGATGATCCGGCCGAATGGGCCGCGCTTCTGGCAAACATGCACGAGGATATTCTTCTGGTTGGTCATCTGCCGCATCTGCAACGGCTGGCAGGAGTGCTGCTGTGCAACGACCCACAACGCGAAGTTGTCCATTTTCGCAATGCGGGCGTTGTCTGTCTGGAGCGGCGAGAGGGTGACTGGTCGCTGTTATGGCAGATCAATCCGACGCTCTTTTATGGTGAGGCATAGTCATTTTGACCGTGCCATACGTTGCCTGTTCCGGTCGATGCTCTACATAATAACTGCAAATTCACATACTATGCATTGCGATACGGTCAATGGCACACTGTTTGCTATGCCTGATCGCCAGAGAGACTTGTGGCCTTGGTGCTAATTTTGGTCTGATGCGCGGGTGCGGAGCATATTTCTGTTTACCTGTCGCCCGGTAGAAAATACGTTAGCGTTGCAGCCGCTGTTACTACCGATGCATCTGTTTTTTGGTAGTGTGCGTGCCGAACAATGTGCGTTATTGAGCACGAAAGTGAACCGAGAGCGACTTCCTGAGGGGGGAGCTGCCCGGTCAACGAGGGATAAATAGTTGATGATAAAGCGGATATGGTACCAGTTGTCGGTGATGGGGTTGTTGCTGGGAGGGGTTTTGACTGCCATGGCTTCCGATGTGGCTGCAGGTGAACAGCCGCAGGATACCTTTCAAACGACCCCGACCCAATTCCGTACGACATATGAATCACTGCGCCTGCCACAGGGTGAGAAAATGGGTTTACTGGGTGGCACCTTCCTGTTTGATACCTACGACTGGCTGGCTGTCGGCGGCGGCGCCTATGGGGCTCTGGCCGGGCAGAGAGGTGGTTTTATTACCATTGGTGCTGCTGCCGAGTTACACAAGCGGTTCGGCGAGCATGCCGAAATCAATACCGGACTGTTTGTCGGTGCCGGTGGTGGCCGCGGCGGCTATACCCTGCAGGGTGGCGGTTTGATGCTGCGTTACCATGCAGGCGCTCAGTGGCATGTGGACGGCATGGGGGCTCTGGGTGGTGGTGTCAGCTGGGTTGATTTTCCCGATGGTGCGATACACAGTTTTCAACCTTATATCTCTTACAGTTTTCCGTTTCAGGCGTTAATCCTGCCGGGTTGGGTCAGCCTGGATAAGGATGAAACTGAAACAAGCCGAAACATGCCCATGGTCGAGCAGGAGTTCGCCGTGGTCTATCGTCGCTATACTATTCCCGCCGGCGTGCGCACCGATACGGGGCAGCAGCAGCATAATTCTATCGGACTTGTGGGTGTGGAGTGGGATCGCTATCTGAATCGGAATCTGTACATGAGGGTGGAGTCCGAGGGAGCCATGCAGGGGCAGAGTAATGGGTATATGCAGATCCTGCTTGGTGCAGGATACCGTCAGGCCCTGACCGATGGCAGCTGGTTGAAGCTCTCGGTCGCGGCGGGTCCTGCAGGCGGCGGCGGTGTGGCGACAGGCGGCGGATTGCTGGTCGATGCCCAGCTGGCCTTTCAGCAGAAACTGAGTGATCATCTGTTTGCCCAGGCGGGACTCGGATACGCACTCTCACCCGGGGCAAGCTTTCGCGCACTCTCCTATTCGGCAGGTCTGGGCTATCATTTTTTCTCACCGAAGATGGGGGCCGGGATTGTCGAGCGCGATTCGCTGTCGGGTTTTGAGGCGCGTCATTTCCGCATTCGCCTTGTGAATCAACGCTACCTGAAGGATGCACCTAACTGGCGCAGCCATCATGCCAATCTCAATGTGGATCTGCTGGGTTTTCAGATGGATTATTTTCTCAATGATTATGTTTACCTGACCGGTCATGGTATCGGTGCTTATCGCGGCATGGGTGGCGGTTATATGACGGGTCTGGTGGGGGCGGGATTACACCTGCCTGTGCCGGGCACGCCACTGTTTGCCGAGGTGGATGCGCTGGTCGGAGCCGCCGGCGGAGGTGGTCTGGATGTGGGTGGTGGTGCCGTCTGGCAGGGTGATGCCGGTATCGGCTGGCAGCTATCGCCGGCCTATAGTCTGCTGGCATCCTATGGGGTCATGCGCTCAGTCAGAGGTAATTTCCGTGCCAGGGTTGCCTCCCTGTCATTGGGGTATTCGTTCAGCCTGCCATTTCGTTAAGGCAGCGCAGCAGCGTTGAAGAAAGTGAACTCTTTTGCCGCTGTTTCTGCTATACTGCGGCCACTGTTTTCCGGTGGCTGCACCGGAAGGAGTTTGTAGACGTTGCTGTTGGGATGCCAGGCACAAGTCTGGTGCAATCTGTAAAGTGGAGAGCAGGCGTCACTAATGTTTAAAATAGCAGGGGGAAACCCGATCTTTTGAGCGGGTTGTATGGTTTTGCCGGCGCCGTCATGGCCTGTTCCCTGTGTTAGAGTGTAACCCGCCAAGCTGCCAGCGCACCTGTTGTGCGGTAGCGTGCCGCTTACTATAAAAGTTGAGTGGGATTATCTGATTATGAACGTAACGTTTTTTGGTGTTGGTTATGTAGGACTTGTTCAGGCTGCAATTCTTGCGGATGTCGGACATCATGTTGTCTGTGTCGATGTTGATCAGAACAAGATCGACAAGCTGGAAGAGGGTGTGATTCCGATTTATGAACCGGGTCTGACTCCGATCGTGATCGATAACCACAAGGCCGGACGACTGGAGTTCACCACGGATGCCGCAGCAGGGATCGCACATGGCGATATTGTGTTTATTGCTGTGGGTACACCGCCGGATGAAGACGGGTCAGCCGATCTGCAATATGTACTGTCGGTAGCGGAATCAATTGCCACCCATATGCAGGGTCCTAAAATTATCATCGATAAAAGTACGGTTCCTGTTGGTACAGCGGATAAGGTCAGTGCCAGGGTAAGTGAGGTTCTGCTGGCCCGAGGTGTGTCTCACGCATTTCATGTGGTCTCCAACCCGGAGTTCCTCAAGGAGGGGTCGGCTGTAGCCGATTGCCAGCGCCCCGACCGGATAGTGGTCGGTACCGATGATGAGGCTGTGGCGGAGACGTTAAGAGAGCTATATGCGCCATTTAACCGTAGCCGGGATCGCCTGATTGTCATGGATATTCGCAGTGCGGAACTGACCAAGTATGCCGCCAACTGTATGCTGGCTACCAAAATCAGCTTTATGAATGAAATGGCCAGCCTGGCCGAGCTACTGGGCGCAGATATTGAAGCTGTACGCCATGGTATTGGTTCCGATAGCCGTATCGGTTATCAGTTTATTTATCCAGGATGCGGTTATGGCGGTTCATGCTTTCCGAAGGATGTGCAGGCGCTGATTCGGACGGCGGATGGCATTGGCTATCATGCCGAGATACTCAAGTCGGTCGAGGCGGTTAACTACAGGCAGAAAGAGAAGTTGTTTGGCATGATCAGCCGACACTTCGATGGTGATCTGGGCGGCAAAACTTTTGCGCTGTGGGGACTGAGCTTCAAGCCCAATACAGATGATATGCGAGAGGCGCCATCAAGGGTGCTTATGGAGGCGCTCTGGCAGGCAGGCGCGAGAGTGCAGGCTTATGATCCGGAAGCGATGCCGGAGTGTCAGCGAATCTACGGCAATCGCGCTGATCTGATGTTGATGGGGACGCAGGAAGCGGCGCTGCATGGTGCCGATGCACTGATTATCGTCACCGAATGGCAGCACTTCCGTGCAACTGATTTCGATCTGCTTAAACAGAGTCTCAATGAAGCGCTGGTATTTGACGGCCGTAATCTGTTTAATCCCGCCAGTATGGCCGAGCATGGCGTTGCCTATTATTCGATAGGACGTAGCATGCCGCAGGCGGCAATCAGTTGAAATTTGAAAGTGAAAGGCAACAAACGAGCCACAAATACACATCAGGTGAATGCAGTTTAGTGCAGAGAGTATCGTCAGTGTTCATTCGTGTGTATCAGTGGCTAATGGCTGAGTGTTTTAACTATACAGCAAAGGCAATAAACGAGCCACAAATGCACACGAATTTACACGAATGCAGATCAAAGTTACCTTCCGCTTTTCACTTCCCACTTTCAACTTTCTTCTTGTTACTATTCACCACTCACGAGGTTTTGACTGATGCCTGATATGGTTCGCAAACGCATTCTGGTTACCGGCGGGGCCGGCTTTCTCGGCTCTCACCTGTGCGAACGACTGCTCAATGATGGTCATGATGTGCTGTGTGTGGATAACTTTTTTACCGGTACCAAGGACAATATCGTGCATCTGATGGATAATCCCCATTTTGAGACGATGCGCCACGATGTCACCTTTCCCCTCTACGTCGAGATAGATGAAATCTATAATCTGGCCTGCCCTGCTTCACCGGTGCATTACCAGTTTGATCCAGTGCAGACGACAAAAACAAGTGTGCATGGTGCAATCAATATGCTGGGGCTGGCCAAGCGTACCAAGGCAAAGATTTTTCAGTCCTCTACTTCCGAGGTGTATGGCGATCCGCATGTGCATCCGCAGCGCGAGGATTACTGGGGCCATGTCAACCCGGTAGGTATCCGCTCCTGTTACGATGAGGGTAAACGCTGTGCCGAAACCCTGTTTTTCGACTACCATCGCCAGCATAACCTACGCATCAAGGTGGCGCGCATTTTTAATACTTACGGCCCGCGCATGCACCCGAATGACGGTCGTGTGGTCTCCAACTTTATTATGCAGGCGCTGCAGGGGCAGTCGATCACCATTTATGGTGACGGCAGTCAGACGCGTTCATTCTGCTATGTGGATGATCTGATTGAAGGCTTTATCCGTTTGATGGCAACCGGTGACGAATTCACCGGACCGGTCAACCTCGGTAACCCGGTGGAATTTACCATTCTTGAACTGGCTCAACAGATCATCACAATGACCGGTTCTACGTCGACGATAGTGCTGCGGCCCTTGCCGCAGGATGACCCCACCCAGCGCCAGCCCGATATCTCACTGGCTCGCAGCGCTCTGGGCTGGCAACCCGATGTTGCTCTCAGGGATGGGCTGGAAAAAACAATCCGTTATTTTGCCGATACCTTTGTGACCGAAAAGGGTGTGATTGACGGCAGGGAGAAGAACGATTAACCGTATCCTTGTTTTGTGTGTAGGTAATATCTGCCGCTCGCCATTTGCCGAGGCGATGCTGGCCAAGGCACTGCCGGCGGCTCATCTGGACTCGGCGGGGCTCGGTGCTCTGGTCGGCAATCCTGCTGCCAGTGAGATGCAGCAGGCAGCGGTTGCCTATGGGGTGGATATCTCAGCTCACCGTGGCAGGCAGCTGTTCCTCCCCCAATTAGAGGCGGCGGACATCGTATTTGTCATGGAAAATAACCAGCGGCAACACATTGTGGATAAGTACCCGCAACTGTACGGCCGCGTGTTTCTGCTCAGCCATTTTTCGGCCGGAGAGATGAAAGGGAAAGAGATCGCTGATCCTTACCGCAAAAGTCAGCAAGAATTTAACAGATGTGCGCAAGAGATCGCACTGCATGTGGCGGCAGCGAGCAAGGCGCTTGCACCAATGATTAGAGGGGATTCCAAATGAATAGTAGGCAGCTTCTTACACCTGTCAGGAGCGGCAGAGTTGCAGGTGCTTCCTGGTTACTGCTGCTCGGCAGTGCACTGCTCTCTACCCTTGCCGGTTGTGCCGGCATGGCTACAGGCTGGCAACCGGAGCATGCGCAACAGCAAACGGGAAAGGCTTTTTCCGCCCGCTCGGCACAGGACGAAGCAAAGCTTTGGGAGCGGCCGGATGGTTCCCGGGCCCGGGATAAAGTAGCGGGAAATGGAGCCACGGATCATGGCACTGTTCTTATCGACGCAGATGGACAGTCAATCAGCGTGGCCTCTGATCCGGATATGCAGCAGATCAGCGCCATGCTCGGCAAGGCCGATTTGCCTGTTGGTGCCTACCTGCTTGGTCCGGGTGATGAGGTGACGGTGACGATATGGGGTTATGACAAGCTCTCGCGTACCACTGCCATCAAGGAGAACGGTACCATATTTGCTCCTTATGTCGGCAATGTGCATTTGGCAGGGCTGACACTGGTCGAGGCGCAAGAGGTGCTGACCGACAAGTATTCAACCTATATCCGCAATCCGCAGCTGGATCTCAATATCGCTGATTATGCCAGCAAGAAGCTGTTTCTGATCGGTGATCTGGATATTTTCCAGCGTGCCGGCATGGTAAGCGGTAACAAGGCACAATCATTCGGCTCGGGCAGTCAGGCTTCACAGGAGCTTAGTTCCGCATTGGGCACGCTTGCCGGTGCATACGGCATGAGCGGCATGGTTGGTGGTGCCGGCATCTCCGGATCAACCGGTAGCCGCAGATCCAACAAGGTTAACAATCTGGCCGCAAGCGGGCAGAAAGATGCGGGTGCTGCGATCTCGCGCGTTGTGCCGATTCGCGGCAAGGTGTCGCTGTTCGAGGCGATGTTGCAGCTGGATGTGCTCTCCGCCAATGTCAACTGGTCGGGCGCCTACATGATTCGTGACGGGAAGTTTGTCGATGTCAACTTTCATCGCCTGATGGAAGTGGGCGACCGCCGTACCGATCTGATGCTGACGGACAGGGATATTCTTTATCTGCCTAGTAATCGTGACCAGAAGGTGTTTGTACTCGGAGAGGTCGGCTCACCTACGATTGTACCGCTCTACAAGGGGCAGTTGAAGCTGGTTGATGCACTGACACAGGCAGGCTATGTCACCAATACCGCGCTGAAAGACCAGATCAAGGTTATTCGCGGCGGTCTTAATAATCCGATGATGCGCACGATTGATCTGGCTGCACTGGAAGAGGGTGACGGGCGACAGAATATTATCCTGCAGGCGGGTGATATTATCTATGTGCCGAACTCCTTTATCGGCAAGGTCAACGATGTACTGGTGGAGATTACACCGAGTATGAACACACTATTGCAGACGATGGCGATCTATTCGATCGGCAAGGGCAGGTTGTGGTGAGGTCGGTATGAGTATGTTGAACGAAATGACCTCCGGCGAGTCCGAACGTAAGCTGGAGGACTATCTGGATCTGGCCGTAAGGCAGCGCTGGGTTATGCTGGGCATCACACTGGTTGTGTTTGTTGCCGGTATGCTCTGGTCGCTCTCCAAGGATCCGGTGTATCTATCCGCCATGATGGTGCAGTTCCAGAGTGAAGAGAGTGCAATGAACAATGCCCAGGGTATGAAGATGGGCAGAGGTTTTTCGCCATTTCAACAGCCCGACCAGCTGGAATCGAAAATTGCTGTTATCAAGTCGCTGCCGGTGGCGGTGCGCATTGTCAGGGAGATGAAGCTAGATCGTGTTACCACGCTGGTAGCCGGGCGCTCTTTCTGGATGAAGGTGCGTGATCGCATCAAGGGGGCAGTCGGCATGGATGTGCCGCTGACGCATGTGGATCTGGCGACATTTGTGCCGCCAACCGACATGGCCTATGGCTCGCTGATGATCACCTTTCTCGAGGATGGTCATTTCAGTATTGAAAACCCGTTGACCGGGCATACGCTGGATACGGTAATGAACCAGTCGGTGGAGCTTGATGGTTTTTCATTGGCGATCAGCAGCTGGTATGGCCCGGTAGGCACCGTCTATAGTATCGCTAATCGACCGGCCGAACCGATTGCCAAAAGTATCCGCGCACGCCTCTCGGCCGTACAGAGCGGCGCCGATATGCTCTATGTCACCTATACCGATTATGATCGTTACAGAACGGCAGCCGTACTCAATGCGCTGGCCTCGGTTTACGGTGATGAAGAGGTCGCGTTCAAGAGCGGCCGGTTGCAGAAGAAGATCGATTTTCTCGATCAGATCCAGAGCCGTGTACAGCATGATCTCAATGAACTGCATGCCAATACCAACGCGTCCAACCTGATTCAGGATATGCAGGGTGAAATGCTGCTCGGTCAGGTTGAGGGATTGAGCAAGCGCTGGGTTGAGGGCTATCAGGAGATCAAACAGACCCGTTATATTCTCGACTATGTGGCAGGTATCAGCGACGACAAGCTCGAGGCTGCGATGCAGGTGCTGGATGTGCCGGAAAATATTCGCAGCGCATTTGGCGAACTTACCGCCAAGGTGGGTAAGTTGCAGGCCAGACGCACTCTGCTGCGCCGCGGTGTTACCGACAAGTTTCCCGAAGTGGTCAAGCTCGACCGTGAAATCGATATCCTCAACGGCCAGGTCAAGGTGTTGCGCAAGCAGCTCAACTCGTCATTGCAGCAGAAGATCGCCTTTCTGAACCGTATGCTGGAACAGGATGTGAAAGAGACCCAGCGCGAACAGCAGTCAGGCAATGCCGAATCACTGCGCCGGGCACTGGAGCGTAAGGGGCAGTCGGTAGCGCTGAGTACACTGCTGGAGCGGGTGCTGGAGAGCAAACAGAAAGACAGTATCGATCAGGCGATTCTGCTGTCGGATGTGCGTGTGATTGAGCCTGCCGAAGTACCATTCCGGCCCATCCTGCCGAACCGTTTCAATGATGCGATCATGGCGCTGCTGGCGGCCCTGGCGCTTGGCCTGGGTGCTGCATTTCTGCGCGAGAATCTGGATCGATCCATCAAGAGTCTCTCTGAGCTGGAAGGCAAAACAGGCTTGCCGGTCTTCGGTACGCTGCCATATACCGAAAGTGTGGCCGGCAATCGGGACACCCTTATCACGGTTGCAAAACCGCGTTCACCTGAAAGCGAGTCCTATCGTTCTCTGAGAACGAATATCCAGTTCGCCAATCTGGAAAAGACGATCAAGACACTGATCCTGACCAGTGCGGTGCCGGGTGAGGGTAAAACAACAACGACCTGTAATATCGCCGTGACCATGGCCAATGCCGGTCTGAAGACGTTGTTGATCGACTGCGATATGCGTAAGCCGCGCGTGAATGAATATTTCGGACTGGAGCGCCATTCGGGTCTGAGTGATATCCTGATTCACAGCCGTGACTGGCGCGAGGTGGCCATGCCGACCGAGGTGGAGAACCTGCATGTGATCTCCTCGGGTTCGATTCCACCCAATCCGTCGGAGCTGCTTGGTTCAAAATCCATGAGTGCCTTCCTGGATGAGATCAAGGAGGAGTATGAGATGATTCTGCTTGACGTGCCGCCGGTACTGGTGGTGACCGATGCAGTGTTGTTGGGGCCAAAGGTTGATGGACTCTTTCTGGTTGTGCGCGCCAATCACGCACCGATTGATGCGGTACAGCGGGCTGTGACACAGCTTAACACGGTTCATATCAAGCCGGTTGGTGTGATCTTTAACGGATTCAAGGTCTCCTCCGGTGGTTACGGTTACAAGAAATACGGCCGCTACGGC
>PFXI01000107.1:18345-19467 GCA_002791575.1 Zetaproteobacteria bacterium CG_4_9_14_3_um_filter_54_145
GAAAGGCGACAAGCGAGCCACGAATACACACGAATTTTCACGAATAGAAACCATATCAGTGTCAATTCGTGTTGGACAAAGTGAATGGCGAAGCCAGAGAGGGTGGCCCGAGCCATCCTAACGCCTGCATGTGTTGTGACTTCTGCAATAGCAATTAAAGACGATAATCCAGCCACGAATACACACGAATTTTCACGAATTATCAGTGTTTATTCGTGTTCATCAGTGGTTAAGGGTTTGATGGCGGTTGGGGGTTCCGAATTTGATTAAAAAGACTGCTCTGATTCTCGGCATCTCCGGTCAGGACGGCTGCTACCTGGCCGATCTGCTGTTGAAAAAAGGGTATCAGGTGCACGGCACCTCCCGCGATGTCGACAGCCGTTCCTTTTCAAATCTGCAGAAGCTGGGCATCGCGGATAGTGTAAAGCTGCATTCGGCGTCGCTGGTTGATTTCAGAAATCTGTTGCAGGTGATTACCCAGGTGGAGCCGACCGAGATCTATAATCTGGCCGGGCAGACCTCGGTCGGCCTCTCCTTCTCGCAACCGATGGAAACGATGGAAAGCATTGCGCTGGGCAGCCTGCAGGTTCTGGAAGTGATGCGCTATCTGAAGGCTCCGATCAGATTCTACAATGCCGGCTCCAGTGAATGCTTCGGCGATGTCAGTGCCGGGGTACCGAGTCATGAAGGTACGCCATTTCATCCGCGCAGCCCCTATGCGGCGGCAAAAGCGGCGGCATTCTGGGCCACGGCCAATTATCGTGAAGCCTACGGACTGCACGCCTGTTCCGGTATTCTGTTCAACCATGAATCGCCGCTCAGACCGGCCCGTTTTGTTACCCGCAAGATCGTTGCTGGCGTCTGTCGTATCGCCGCCGGCAGTGATGAGAAGCTGCGGCTCGGCAATATGCTCATCCGCCGTGACTGGGGCTGGGCGCCGGAATATGCCGATGCGATGTGGCGTATGCTGCAACAGCAAACTCCGCAGGACATTGTCATTGCCACCGGTGAAAGCCATTCTCTGGAAGAATTTGTCGCCCTGGCATTTGAAACTGTGGGGCTGGACTGGCGCGATCATGTTGAGGTCGATGAGTCACTCTATCGACCGTCGGACCTGATGTT
>PFXI01000107.1:19476-20996 GCA_002791575.1 Zetaproteobacteria bacterium CG_4_9_14_3_um_filter_54_145
GGGCTGGAAGGCTGAAGTGCATTTTGCAGAACTCATTCGGCGACTCGTAAACGCTGAAAACAGCACCGTGAAAGGTGAAATGTTGAATGTTGCAAGTTAGTGCCATCATTTGAGCGATTTGAGAATCCGGTCAAGGCGAAAAATATTAGCCACGAATGCACACGAATGTTCACGAATAAAGCAATAATCAGTGGCTAAAAGTTTTGACTTTGACTTGGCTAAGGGTTGGCTTGGAAGTTGTATTGATGAATTGTGACCCTGACAGCATAGAGAGGGATTTATGGGAAGAATCGATTTCGAAGAAATTCATGGCAATGTCTCCAGGGCGGCGAAAGAATTGTGCGCGAGTCAGGCGTGGTTGTTTGGCTCATATGCTCGGGGAGATGCAACCGAGGACTCAGATGTAGATATTTTATTTGTCACTGATGCTGAAGCATCATATCTTGATCTTATCCGAACGGCCAGGAAGCTGATGCGTGACTGGCACGCTCCGAAAGATATCCTGGTTTATCGACAGGATGAGTTTCAGGACTGGCAGAAGGTTGTCGGCTCTCTCTGTTACAGGGTGAAAGCTGAGGGGGTGTGCCTGTATGAAGCATGACAAGGCGGCTCTTGTCGCATCATGGAAACGACGAAGCTGACAGGATATGAAAGCCGCTGAGCTGTTGAGCCATGAGGAGGGGATGCGGGAAACAGCGCTGTTTCATTTGCAGCAGGCAATCGAAAAGTCCCTGAAGGCTTATTTAATCTGGAGTGAGGTGGATTCTCCGCACACGCATGATATTGAACTGCTGCTGAATATTGCCAGCGAAAAAGATGCTGGCTTTGACAAGTTTGAATCAGTAGCAGATTTGACAGATTTCGCTGTAGCAGGGCGATATCCTGAATCTGATCAATGGATCGAAGAGTGCAATCCGACAGAATGGATGCCGATAGCGCAGAATATCTGTAATTTTATCTGGGACAAGGTGGTGGAATGACGATGTACAGGCACCATTCACTCTTCACTGCCTTTATAATCAGTGTTAATTCGTGTGAATCAGTGGCAAATGGTTGGGTTCTGGCTTGTAACGGATTTCAGCATGACTGAAATCCTCGTCACCGGCGGTGCCGGCTATATCGGCAGCCATGCCTGCAAGGCACTGGCACAGGCGGGTTATACGCCGGTTGTGTTCGATAGCCTCGTCTATGGCCACGAATGGGCGGTGCAGTGGGGGCCATTTGAACAGGGCGATCTGAGTGATCGCGCACGTCTGGACGAGCTGTTCACAACATACGATTTTGCCGCCGTGATACATTTTGCCGCCTACGCCTATGTCGGCGAATCGGTGACCGATCCGGCCAAATATTACCGCAATAACGTGGCTGGCACGCTGAACCTGCTGGAGGCTATGATTGCTCATGATGTGAAGCAGATCGTATTTTCCAGTACCTGTGCCACCTATGGCGAGCCGGAAAGCATCCCGATTACCGAATCGCATCCGCAGCGACCGATCAACCCTTATGGCGCATCCAAATTG
>PFXI01000083.1 GCA_002791575.1 Zetaproteobacteria bacterium CG_4_9_14_3_um_filter_54_145
CCAGATCAGCAACAGGCTCCCAAAGGGGGTGTCGACTTCACCGGAATAGGGTGTCGCGTTCGACTGGAATCAGGTGCCGACTTCACCGGAATACGCAAAAGATCAAGACATTACAGAGAAAGCTATATGCCAAGGCCAAGCAGGAACCAGGCTATCGTTTTTATGCTTTGTACGACAAGGTTTATAGGGCTGATATATTGCATCATGCCTATCGCCTTGTTCGGTCGAACAAGGGTGCGCCGGGAATAGACGGTGTGAGCTTTGCAGCCATCGAGGCAGAAGAAGGGGTGGAGACGTTTCTTGAAGGGCTGGCAGAGGAAGTGAAGAGCAGGACGTATCGGCCTATGCCAGTACGCCGTGTGATGATCCCGAAAGCAGACGGGAGCCAGAGGTCACTGGGCATTCCCACGATTCGTGATCGTGTGGTGCAGATGGCTGTGAAGCTCATGATAGAACCGATCTTTGAAGCGGACTTTTGTGATTCTTCGTATGGTTTTCGTCCAAAGCGCTCAGCTCATGACGCCATGGGTGATATTTCCAGTGCGCTACGAAAAGGGCATTGTGAAGTGATTGATGCCGACCTTTCCAAATACTTTGACACCATACCACATGCCAAATTGATGGCTGTGGTTGCAGAACGCATAGCTGATAGTGGGATATTGCATCTCATCAAGCAATGGCTGAAAGCACCTGTGGTAGAAAAAGGGAAAGATGGCAAAGATTCAACCAGTGGCGGCAAGGGTAATCGACGCGGGACACCGCAGGGTGGTGTGATCTCTCCATTATTGGCAAACCTTTACCTGCATCTTTTGGACAGGATATGGGAACGCCATGGTCTGGAGAGGAAATATTCTGCCCGTTTGGTACGCTACGCTGACGATATGGTGTTGCTATGTGCCAAGGGAACAGCCAAACCGCTGGGCATGCTTATGCTTAGATACATTCTTGATCGTCTTGAACTCACATTGAACGAGACGAAAACGAAGGTGGTCAACGCATGGGATGAGAGCTTCGGCTTTCTTGGCTTTGAGGTTCGTATGAACCTAGGCCGCAGTGGTAAAGCTTATCCGCACATACAACCCAGTAAATCGGCAGTAAAACGTATCAATGCGAAAGTAACCGCATTGACGCAAAGAAACCTGACACCAATTCCACTCCCAATCATAGTTCAGCGACTGAATCAGTCTCTACGTGGCTGGGCATGTTATTTTGATTACGCTAACAGCACGCAAATATTTGGTGATGTTAAACGACATGCAGAAGAGCGGATGCGGACACACTTACGCAGACGGCATAAAGTGAAAGCCCGAAGGGTTGGTCAGGGCAGGTTTCCAAATCGAGTGCTGTATGATCATCATGGACTGTTTAAACTTCCAACAACAGCTCCTTGGAAGAGGGCGCATGCGTTGGCATGAAAAACATCGGAAAGCCGTGTACGGGAAAACCGTATGCACGGTTTGATGAGGGAGGGCAGGGAGATCTGCTCTCTACTCTACCATTTGCTCTCCAGGAGGAATCCCGCTATGCCAAACAAGTTGAATACGGTACATCACCAAGAAATTGGTAACCAAAAACGAAGTATGGAAATGCAAAACAAAACTGCGTGGGCAACCCCCACCATAATTTGCGTAGCCTCGGAGAGACCGGAGGGTACCGCTAGAGCGGCCTCCCGCGGATGGCTGAACCCAACTATGACATGGACCGTCCTAACGGCGCGCAGCGTCGCAGCGCCCGCAATTCCGCGTCGTTTTTGCACCGGGTAGTAGTCTCCACCTCGACGGCCTGCGGCCGTCAGGTAGGGGCGATCCATCCACCAGTGTGTTTGATATGCGTTAAGACAGCTATCCATATTCGGGTGAATCGCCCGTAGGTGCTAACCCGGCCGCGCAAGCCCCCGTGCAGCCAGGCGTACCAACGCTGAACGTACTGCCGGAGCCGATCACGGTCGGCTCCTTGCTCATAAAGCCGGCGAGCACGTTGCAACAGTCGGTCCAGGCAAAGCTTGGAAGGTCGCAGTTTACGGCCGGGGTGCAGGCGATACCCCAAAAAATCAAACCCTCCGCTGGTTCTTCCAATATAGCGTTTGTCCGGGTGGAGGGTGAGTTTCAGCGCATCGAGAACCCTGTACATGCCGCGCAGGACCGCCCGTAGCTTGTGGCGGATCGGTGCGAAGATCACGAAGTCATCTATGAAACGCTCATAGTATATACCGTATCGCTCCCGATAGTGCCCCATCAGCCGATCCAGTGGTGTCAGATAGAGCGCAGCCAGCAGTGGAGAGATGGCGCCACCTGCTACCATGCCTCGGCCGCTTCGATGCGTATCGGGAAGGCTCAGATAGTCCCGGACTATCGCCTGAAGCGACGGGCCCACTTTGGCTGTTTGTAACTGATCCAGCAGGATGGTGTGATCGATGCTCTCGTAGTAGCTCCGGATATCAAAGCGGGCCACAAACGGGAATTGCCCGTTTGCCCTGTTTGCCCGGCGGATGGCCCCCTTGGCACCGCCTCGCCCCTTCAGGTGGGCACAGCTGCTACTGAGATGTGGTCTGAGTTCCACGCCCAGTCGATCTTTTACCCTGTGCAACAGCGCCTGAGTTTGGGGAGCCCAGCGAACGAAACACCGCCCTTCGGCAAGCCAGCTATTAGCCAGCGTCAGTAATGACGGCATCACCGCTGCCGAATTGTTGCTCAATATCGAGCAATAACTGGTAACTACTCAGTAAAAAGAGGGCCGATTCGTGGCTGGCCAACTGTTGCAGGCGGTCAGGGTCACAGTAGGTTTGCGCAAGCCTGCTGTCGCGAAGCTGTTGAACCAGATTGTCTGACAGATCCTTTTTATTGTGATCGATTTGAGGATGAGATACATCCGCTTTCACACGCCATTGAATGCGCTCGGTGGTTACGCCCTCAAGTATACGGCGGAACATATAGCGTTCGATACCGTTGTAGACCTTCAGATGCGAAGGCATGTTGTAGGCCAGCTCCACCAGCGGTACATCGAGCATCGGGTAGCGGTATTCGATGCGGAACATGCGTGCAGCCAGCTCCGAGCCGACCAGCCGATTTTCCACGCCGACATCGAAGAGCTCGCGGCGATGGTGCGCCTTGACCGAGTAGCGCTGGTAGTTGTCGGTGAACTGCCGGAGTTTATGGCGCAGCCGGTAGCGCGCGATGAACGCCTCTTTCAGCGGATGCATGGCGGCGCGCTCATGCTGCGCCCGCTCCAGCCCGCCGCGCCTGCGCAGCCGGCGACGATAGAGCGGCGGAGCCGCATGCTTGAGCAGCAGGTGAGCCCACGCTTTGGCCGGCCTGCCGCAGCGCTCGCGTGCGTACTTCTGCTTAAGTAATCGGTGCAGGGTAACGAGCCGGCCGGCTTTCAGCAGTTCGCTTTCGTAGAAGTCACCGTAGGTGGAGACGCAGTGGTCGCCACCCCAGCCGGAGAGCAGCACGCGGGCACCGGTTGCCGAGGCCAGGCGGCAGTGGTGGGTATTGCCGCCGATTCCCACCGGCAGGCCACCCATGGCGTGGCGCTGGAGATTCTCCTGATCCTGCTGCTGTTGTCGACACTCCTCCTCGGTGGCGGTTCGCCATACCGGACGGATATTGTCGTGCATCGCATGCATCCCGAAGATGTCCTCGTAGGTCTTCTCCCAGATGTGGCGATTGTCGTCGGTGAGTTTATCGCAGCCGTAAGAGAGGGTGTGGAGCGGCTGCTCGCCCAGCATGCGGGCGGCGAAACCGGCGATACCGTTGGAGTCGAGCCCCTCGCTGAGTTCAGCGGCCAGCGGATATTCGCTCTCCAGCCGTACCCGAACCGCCTGTTCGAAGCGCAATTTCAACGCCTCGATCAGCGCCTCGTCATCCACGCCATCCCAGTCTGATTTATCTTCCAGCGACCAGTAGCGGGATGGATTCGAGCCGCTTGCATCGATGATCATGCTATGGGCCGGCGCCAGCACCTCGATACCGACAAAGGGCGAGGTGAAGGCGGATGGTCCCACGCCCCACAGCTCTTCGGCCAGCCACGCCTCGTCAACCCGCTTCTCCATGGCCTGTTCGGCAAACAGGGCATTGTGCTCGTTGGTGACCATCCAGCCGAAACGGGTGCGGGCATAAAAGAGCACCTTCACACCGAAGTGGTCGCGGGCGCAGAAGAGGCGGCGCTTCGCCGCATCCCAAATGATAAAGGCGAAATCGCCGAGCAGGTGCGCCGGGCACGCTTCTCCCCACTGCCGGTAGGCGGCTAGGATCAATGCTCCATCCGACATTGCAGCAAGCGTGTCCACGTCAATACCGAGTGCCTCGGCCAGTTCGGCTCGATTATCCAGCCGCGCGTTGGCGCTGATCATGTTGCTCGCATCGTCGCTATGCACCGCCTCCAGTTTCGATTGGGCGGTGTTGAACAGGGCGGCGCGGGCCATGCGGCAGTGGCCGTCGGGGCTGGCGGCAAAGCTCCCGGCATCGGGTCGCCAGTAGTCGGAGGCGGTCAGCATGGCGGCAATCGTCGATTCGGCGACCGGCGTATCGGGATCGAAGCAGGCGAATATCGTGCTCATGGGCGATCCTTTTTCCTGTTTCGAGGGCCGATGATTTCGAGGATCAGCGGAAACAGCCTGATCCCGGTCAGCAGCAGCGGGGCATGCTTCTTGCGCATCTCAATCTGCTGCTCCTGTGGCATTTCATTGAAGTTCAGTGCATTGCGGATTTGAAGGATGCTCATATCGGCAAATTCCGGAAAGTTCGCGCGGGCACGATTGAACTGCCGATTGAGTTTAACGGCTCTGACGATCATCTCGCTCGCTTGCTGTAGTGAAATCCGTTGCTGTTTCACTTCACGAACAGGGTTGCAGAAGTATGCGCCGCAGACGTGCGGCCGCTCGCTGTCATAGATCGTGCATTGTTGATGGAAATGCTGCTGCTCTTTCTTCATCCCGGTTGTCAGTCCCAGCGTTTCGGCCAGAGCCTTGTCATCGTCATGCTTGATGTTGGCATGGCGAAACAGCGTGCCGTCGCAACACATGCCGCAACTGGTGCATATCCCGGAGATCTGTTCGATTGAGGCGCTCATGCGGCGATCTGCTCCAGCGGCAGCGCGGGAACCGGATTGCCATCTGCATCGAGATAACCGAATCGCTGCATCACCGCATGGTGATCATTGATAATGCGATCAATCTGTTCGGGCGAGAGCGTTTCCTGCCAGTCGCCGACTTTACCCTTGCGAAAGAATGCCTCGTGCTTCGGCGACTTTTCGCAGAAGCCCTTCTCCTGTTCCTGAGCCTGCAACTTCTCGAAGGCGCATTTGTCCAGTGCCGCCTGCACCGAAGCAGCATCATCGGGCAGTTGCAGAAAACTGCAGATGCGGGTGAAGGTGGCAAGCGAATCGTGGCGCATATCCTCGTAGCGTACGACGAGTCGGTCGATCTCATCGGCATCGGCCCAGCTCTCCACGTGAGCGGACCAGGAGAGCAGCTTCTGGCGCAGCTGGTTGTCCATTCGTTTGGTGGCTCGAGAGAAGGCGAAGTCGGGATTGCCCATGTTCGCGATCGACTGATCGATTGTGCAGTGGTTGTGGTGAGCGAAGGAGATCGCCACGTCGAGCGGATTGCGGATGATACAGAGGGCACCGGCGGTGCACGCAGCCGGGAATAGCGGTTCGCCGTTGGCGAGATATGTGTAGGCGTCGTGCACCTTGTGATAGCCGTGCTCCTCTGCCTCATCGGCATGCCAGCGATAGACGGCCGGGCGCAGCAGGTCGATCTCGTCGTGATCGAGATCGGCGGAGTCGAAGCCGAGAACCTCATCGATCCAGCCACGGTCGCTGGCGATGGCGCCGGTGTGCAGGGCGTTGATATCGACCTCCTCCGGCTCCTCGTGACGCAGACTGGCAATAAAGGCGCGTGTCCAGGTGTTGCCCGATTTCGGATAGGAGGCGAGCCAGAAGATGCCGGCGCTCATGCCGCCACGATCCCCTTGTTGCGCAGGTCGCCCATGATCATCTCCACCAGCTCGTCCAGCTTGAAGCCGTGGTTGGGGCGGGTGATGCGCGAGAGGTGGATACGGCCGGCGAGTTTACTGCATAGCCCCAGATGCTCCGCCTTCAGCCCCAGACCGTCGAGGTAGCCGACGCGGTAGGTGTTGTTCTTCAGCGGATTGAACTTCTGCATGCCTCTGATCGATTCGATCTCGAACTCATCGCGATTGTGGCTGTTGAGAATATAGATCGCAGCGACGGGCAGATGCTCCATGGCCGGATTATCGAGCGGATAGGCGTACTTCTCCACCTGCAGCCGGATGCGGTTGAGCTCGTCGGTATCGATCGAAAGCCGTTTTGCGGCATCCTGCCAGAGCTTGAGCTGTGGAAAGCTCGGTGCCACATGCCCCTCGGCATCAATGGCGCAGACATCATCGGCCAGAATCTCGTGGCCGCGTTTATGAAAGGCGGCGGCGAGTGTCGATTTGCCCGCCCCCGAGTGGCCGGCGAACACCACGCAGCGATCGCCGAAGCGCACGGCATTGCCGTGCATCACCAGCACGCCGCGCTGATGCAGGATCGCCCCCATGCAGGAGCCGAGCAGATAGAGCCGGATGCTCTGCTCATCGCTGCCGGAGTATGGATCGACAACAATGCTGTTGCCGTCCCGGACCAGAAAGCGGGCAATATCGGGCACATTCAGCCACAGGATGTTTTCAGCGCTCTGGTAGAACGGGGTTGCCTTGTTTGGTTTTTCCAGGCCGCTGGCCGATACCGGGCCGATGCTGATAAAGACATCTGCAGTGACTTCGCCGATTGCCGGAGGTAGTGCAGGCAACTCGATATGACTGTGAATATTCAGGCCGAAGGCGTTATATCGATAGGCGGGGCTATTCATGACGATGCTTTCCTTTGTGTCGGAGTCAGGCGCCGGAGCAGGAACGAGAAGGGGCGCATCAGGTAATATGCAAAAAAGAGCGAGTCGGGCAATGGGAATCGCTTGAAATCGTTGATGGCAATCGGCGCATGGACAAGAAAATATTTGATCAGGCTGGTCCGTGGCGCCCAGAAGCCTATACGGCGGATATAGGCCATGCCGCTCACCGATTGCATATTGAGCAAGCGGGCAGCTGACCAGTTTATCTGGCGCTGAATGGTGAAATGATTGTCGATATGAGGCTGAACGGCTCTACCGGCACGGGCATACGATAAAACGCGCATGCCAGACCGACCGCTTCCAGCAGGCTGTTGCGGCAGTGGTATTTTTTCGCCTGTTGCAGCAGCGCATGCCACGCGGGCGGGTGGTCGTGCATCAGCAGCGCGATATCGCAGAGCCAGCGCAGGCGATACCAGCCGGAGACCGAACCGTGCAGACACTGGTAGAGCCAGAGCAGCGGGCCAGAGAGTGTCGGGATCGATTCGCCGTGGATGCTTACCCACTCGGCATCAGCCAGCAGCTCTTTCAGCGACGGGTTGAACGGGTGGGCCACATCGATCAGGCGCCAGTGCAACTCCACCCGCGTTCGATCCCGGCCATGAATATATTCGCGATCCTTCTTGTGGCGATCGAGAAAACGCAACTGTTTCGGCGTCGCCTCCGCATGCGGCATGGTGCGCATGAATCCGGCCGCGAACAGGATGGCCTCGACCCGGTCGACGTTTTCGGCATCCACCATGATATCGATATCCCGGCACTGCCTGTAGCCCTGGTTGCCATAGAGCCGCTGCGATAGTGCCGCTCCCTTGGGAACAATGAATGCGACCCTGTCGGTGCGCAGGGCTCGCGCAATACCAGCCAGCCATGTCGCCTGCCGCAGGTGCTGCTGACGGCAGTGCATGTTTTCCGCTTGCAGGCGTTGAAAAAAATCGGCGGGCAGATCGCTTCCGGCAGCGGCAAGCCGCTGATAGACCTGCGGCGTGACCCGGTGCCACCGCACCATCTGCAGGAATGTATGCTGATTAAAATGCGGATCATTCACTGCCGCTACCATCTCCGGAGCCTGCATGGCGCCATTCGGATGGGTCAGTTCAAGCAGCAGGTTGAAGGCGGCGGCATCAGGAGCCGCAGGCAGTGTCGTTTGCAAGTTCCCCTCCTGGCCATTTCACCTTATCGCGTTTGAAATCTAATATACTCGTCCTGTAGAAGACGATCATTTTTGGCCAAGCGACACTAGTCTATGGGCCTTTTAACTGCCACCTATCTTTGCTGACAGCTTCTGCTTATGTTTGACCATTCTCTCTGCGCATATCGATCGTCAGACCGGCCAGCAGTCAGAAGCGGGTGAATCCCGGCGGGTACACATAAGGAGCGCAAGCGCATGTTAAAAAAAACAGCCCTGGTATTTGTTGCCGTAGTGATTGCGCTTGCGGCTGCGGAGATCGCTCTGCGCGCCTGGTTTCCACTCTACCTGACCGGAGCGGTTGATTCCTATCGCTATGATGCGGAGACAGGTATCACGCTGAAGAGCGATCTCAACAGCCTGAAGATGACAGACTACCTGCAGGAGATTGTCACCAATAGACTGGGTACGGTGAATTATCAGCAGAGCTTTGATCACTACGCCAGGCTGGTCTTTGCCGCAGGTGACTCCTATACGCAGGGCAGCGGCCTGCCGGCCGATGCTGCCTATCCGTTTCAACTGGATCTGCTGCTGAATAACGAACATGGCCATTATCAACCGGCGTACGGGGTTGTGAATCTCGGCGTGGCATCTTATGGCGGCAGGCAATCGCTTTTGCGGCTGCAACATTTTATCCACGCTGTCGGCAGGCCGGATTACATCCTCTATCTGGTCAGCAGCAACGATGCCATGGATGACCGGCTGTTTGAGCAGGGCTACCGGCATCGCCATCTGGTTGATGGCAACCCCTATTGGGGTGTCTGGTTGAAACCGTTGCAGTGGCTGGGGCACGAGTGTGAAATCGGCAAGCGCGTCCGTTTGGCCTGGACCATGTTCAAACGCCGCGCTGCCACAAATCACAAGCCAGCTACCGGCAAGCCGCGCATCAGTGTCGCCGAACAAGAGCTGCCGGTGCTCAGGCAATTGCAGCAGATCGCTACGCATAACCATGCCCGCCTGATTATCGGCTGGTCAGGTCCACCCATGCATGATGACGGCTCCTATGGCTGGATGAAGCAGTGGGCGGCCGAAAACGGCACAGGCTTTGCCGACTGGCAACCGGCAGTAGCGGCAGATCAACAGGCCATGCCCTCCCTCGCCATGGCCAATCCGCACTCAGGCGGACATTATCGTAGCTGGGTACAGCGCCGGATTGCAATGGCGTACGCTGAAGCTATGCGCCGTTAGCAGGCGGGGCTTGCTGCACTGCTGCTTTTATCTGCTTCAGAGACAGGCATCAGGAACAGACTGCGCGCCAGCACTAGCCCCAGTATCACATTCACTGGAAACAGTTCGGTGACGATCGTCGTCAGGCTGGCAATGGCAATGGCCAGATAGAGTGGTGCGGCTGTTTCATCCCGCCATGCCGCATAGGCCAGCAGCAGATAGAAGGCGAGCAGGCCTGTTATGCCAAGCTGTGCCAGCAGTGCCAGCGGGGTAGAGTCTGCAGTAAACAGCCTGCTGCTTATCTTGACCTCCTGAAAACCACCTTGCCAATTCATCATTATATTCAGTGCAGCATTGGTGCCTGCACCCAGTCCCTGGCCAAAGAGAAGTGTATACACATCAGGCAGGCCAGACACATAGCCTTCAAATGTATAAAGTCGTCCCCAGAGTGAGTCATATACATCCGGCCGCTGCACGATGCTGGGCAGCATGGTGACCAGCAGAATAAAGGCGGTTCCACCCCATAACAGAAGTCCTACTCGGTATCGCACGGCCAATAGCAAGTATACTTTTGCAGAGAGCAGAATCAGTAACAGCAACAAGGCAGCTGCCGATTGTGAATATACAACGAGTATGGCCGTGGCAATAAAGGCAGGAACAGCCAACATTCGGTGACTGGAAAATTGCAGGTAGAATACAAAGCCGATCACGGCCATCAGGCCAAGGCTGCTTGGCTGTAGCATGGTGCCTGCAGCCCTGGCACCGAAATAGGTACCAAACAAATGCACGCCATGGTGTATTTCTGTCGGCACAAGCAACACCTGCAGCAGTAGAAACAGCAGCAGACACTGAGCCAAGAAATGCAGGCTCTTCTGTTGTACAGCCCAGTAACCAAGCGTGGCAATGATCAGGAATGAGAAGAAACGTATGCCGCCGAGCAGCATGGCCGGCCCGAACTGGATTAGTGAAACCACACTGCCGATCGCGGTCACAGCGATCATCACAGTCAGTGGCCATGGCGGTTTGCGCACAGGCAGATCCGGTGAGCGCCACAGCAGTAGCAGTGAAATGATCAGAAAGGCTCCGATCCACAGCACTTTGCCCAGTTTCAGCAGACGCTCATTGCCAACAGACTGGTAAACATTATGGGTAAAATCACCCAGCTGCTTCCGCTCTTCATCGGTCCACTGGTGGCCGAGACCCACAGAAAAGTTGTTCATATAATACTGATGCAGTTGTGGTTCATACCAGCCGACACGCTTGAGCCAGAAGGAGGCGCCATTGAATATGGCTGCCATCATCAGCATGACAAACAGGAAACGGACAAGCGATGTTGCGGAATGATTCAAAGGTACCTCTCGTGTTGCACAACCTAATGCAACAGAGCAGTGGCGAACAGGGAATCGTCTGTGCACTGGCAATGGTGAGCGGTGTCGCAGGCGATAGGTGGCTGTAGTATTCACGACCGCCGTTGCGGTTTCACATTCGCTTTAACATGTTTGATGCATGCTTCCGTCTGCTACGGCTGTTATCATGCCGCGCCGGTGGCCCCTCTTCCCACCATGAATTCACCCTGGAGGTCCATATGAATACGCTGGAGCGCAAGGCGGTTTTTCCGCTCGCCGGTATTTATGGTCTGCGTATGCTCGGCCTGTTTCTTATTCTGCCTGTGTTTGCCCTGTATGCCGATGGTCTCGAAGGCGTGACGCCGGCGCTGATGGGACTGGCACTCGGTGCCTACGGTTTTACCATGGCCATGCTACAGATTCCATTCGGCTGGTTATCCGATCGTATCGGGCGAAAACCGGTGATTGCCGCCGGTCTGCTGATCTTTTTTGCCGGTAGTATTGTTGCGGCGATGGCTGATTCGATCTGGGGCGTGATTCTCGGGCGTGCCATCCAGGGGGCCGGCGCTATTGCCGCGGCCATGATGGCATTGCTGGCCGATCTGACGCGTGAAGAGGTGCGCAGCAAGGCCATGGCTGTTGTTGGTATGACCATCGGCCTCTCTTTTACCGTGGCGCTGATTGCAGGCCCATTGCTGGACACATGGATAGGTGTGCAGGGCATCTTCTGGCTGACTGCAGTACTGGCGTTGCTCAGTATTGTGGTGCTCTATGTCATGGTGCCCAACCCGGGGCGTATCGGCATGCATCGCGATGTGGAATCCAGACCGGGCGAATTCGGCCGTATTTTGTCCAACCCGCAGCTGCTGCGTCTGGATATGGGTATATTGATACTCAATGCGATCATGACCTCGCTGTTTATTGCCTTGCCGTTTGTGCTGCGCGATCACCTGCATATTGTTGCCAATCACCACCCATGGGTTTATCTGCCCGTACTGCTGGTGGCAATGGCGGTGATGATACCGCTGATTATCATGGCCGAGAGCAAGGGCAAGATGAAACAGGTATTCCTGATCAGTATCAGTATGATCGCGATTGCCTGTGCGCTGCTGGGTGGTTTGCACGATTCGCTGACCAGTGTGATCATCGGTCTGTTTCTCTTCTTTGTTGCCTATAATGTGCTGGAAGCCACGTTACCCTCGCTGATCTCCCGTATGGCTCCGATCGATGCCAAGGGTACAGCGATGGGGGTCTACTCCTCATCGCAGTTTTTCGGCGCTTTTCTGGGTGGCGCCGTGGGCGGCTGGTGCTACGGCCATTATGATGTGCAGGGCGTCTTTTTTGGAGCCGCTACACTGGCCCTGCTCTGGTTACTGGTGGCATCGGGCATGCGCATGCCCGCCATGCGCTCGGCGATTATGCGTTATGTGAAATCCGATGCGGATGCAGCCGCGCTGGAAGCAGAGCTGCTGCAGCTTGCCGGTATCCATGAAGCTAAAGTCGTACCGGAAGAGAATACCGCTTTTTTGCGTGTAGATAAAAAAATACTGGATCTTGCCGCCCTGGATGCCCTGCTGGGTAGTTCGGCCGAGGAAACCCTATGAGTGCAACACCGAATACCAAACAGGTTATATTAAGCCCGGCCGAAGGCCCGGTACTGCTGCTGATTATGGATGGCTGGGGCATTGGCACCGGTGGCCCTGAAGATGCCATTGCGCAGGCCAACACACCGGTTTTTGACCGGCTCTGGTCCGGCTATGCGCATACCGAGCTGATGACGCACGGTCACTTTGTCGGCCTGCCTTCCGGTAAAGATATGGGGGGCTCGGAAGTGGGGCACCTGACCATGGGGGCAGGTCTGATTCTTGATCAGGGCCCAACCCGTATCAACAAGGCCATCGAGGATGGTTCGTTCTACGCCTCCGATGCGCTGGAGCAGGTGCTGTCGATTGAGCCGGGCAAGGCGCTGCATCTGGTCGGTCTGCTCTCCGATGGCAACATCCACTCCCATCTGACGCATTTTCGCGCGCTGATCAATGCGGCCTTCGAGCGCGGTATTCATCACCTTTATGTGCATGCATTGCTGGACGGGCGTGATGTCGGTATCCAGACCGCTCAGCAGTATGTGGGTGAACTGGAAGCAGATTTTACCCGCATCAACGATCATCAGGGCTTCCATTACGCCTTTGCCTCTGGCGGCGGTCGTGAGCGCATTATTATGGATCGGGATGGTGACTGGGCGAAGGTGGAAGCCGGCTGGAACCTGATGGTGCATGGTGAGGGCGAATACCACTTTCCATCAATGATGGCGGCCATTACCCATTTTCGTCAGCAGGATGCGGATCTGGTGGATCAGGATATGCCCGGCTTTGTCATTGTCGATGGTCAGGATGCGCCGATTGGCAAAATCAGCGACGGTGATGCGGTTGTTATGGTTAATTTCCGTGGTGACCGCGCCATTGAGATCACCGAGGCATTCGAACTAGATGATTTTTCCGGTTTTGATCGCGGTGTGCGCCCCGATATCATCTATGCCGGCATGATGGTCTATGATGAGGATCGCAATCTGCCGGCCCTGCAGTTGATGGGGCCGACCAAGGTGGATGAGCCGTTCGGTAAGCGCATACTGGAGCTGGGCATCAAGCAGTTCCGCCTGACCGAAACACAGAAGTATCCGCATGTGACCTTCTTCTTTAATGGTGGTTATCGCCAGCCGCTGGATGCCAGCATGGAAGACTATATCCTGATCCCCTCGGACAAGAGGGTATCGTTTGCCGACGAGCCGCAGATGAAATCTGCCGAAATTGCCGCCAGGGCGGTTGAGTTGATTCAATCCGGTGAATATGGTTTCGGCCTGATTAACTTTGCCAATGCCGATATGGTGGGCCATTGCGGCAAGATCAAACCGGCGATCATCGCTGTTGAGGCAGTGGATGCGGCGGTTGGCAAGATCATTGATGCGCTGCAGGCCTGTGGTGGTCGCGCCCTGATTACGGCCGATCACGGCAATGCCGAAGAGATGCAGGTGTATGACAAGTCGGGTCGTGCCGAAGCCTGTACCAAGCATTCAACCAACCCCGTTCCCTGTATCCTGTTCGATCCCTCTTATGATGGCAGCTATCGTCTGCATCAACCGCGCAGCGGTGATGACAAGGCATTGATGCCGGGTCTGTCGCATCTGGCAGCGACCTTGTATGCGATGATGGGTAAGGAGCCGCCGGCCGATCTCAATAGCTCACTGATCGAGGCGATCTGATAGCGGAAAAATCGCCCCGGCTGTTGTCATGATCACGAGAATTTGCCATTGCGTCGATACATGGCCGGTGTGAGATTGGCAGGGTGTCATCACGACAGGAGTGAGCCATGGAACAGTTAGACCAGATTTCACAGACCCTTGCCCTGGCAATGGGGGCGGCATGGGGTAGCGGCATCAACCTCTATGCCACGATTCTGATGCTCGGCCTGTTGGCTACGACCGGTAATATCCAGCTGCCGCCGGGTCTGGATATCCTGACCGATCCGGTGGTGCTGTTTGCCGCCGGCGCCATGTATATCACTGAATTTGTGGCTGACAAAATCCCCGGTGTCGATACCGGCTGGGATGCGCTGCATACCTTTATCCGTATTCCTGCCGGTGCGCTGCTGGCAGCAGGTGCGCTTGGTGATGTGACGCCGGCCCTGACTCTGGCGGCAGCACTGATGGGCGGTGGTCTGGCAGCCGGCACACATGCCACCAAGGCCGGCTCGCGCGTGCTGATCAATACCTCGCCCGAGCCGTTCAGCAACTGGACGGCATCGGTGAGTGAAGATATCGCTGTTGTTGCCGGCCTGTGGACGGCACTGAATCATCCGACCCTGTTTCTGGTGCTTTTGTTTGTATTTATCCTGCTGATGATCTGGTTGTTGCCGCGTTTGTGGCGTGGAATCAAGACCGTGTTCCGTAAGCTGGGCGAATGGTTCGGCGGCAAGAAAGGGACGCCTGCGGATGCACCACCATCGGTCCCGATCGCTGTAGCATCTGCAAGCGACACCGACGACATCAAACCGAAGCCGGATAACAGGGCACGCTAAGGCGCAGCTATTAACAATCCGGCCAATATACCCGGCAACTACGCAATCGGTCCCGGATGATTTAAGCGGTCTTTATAAGCTGGAATAACGTTGTGGCAGCGTGGCGGACTTGTTGACCGGTTGCGGGCTGTCCGATCCCGTCACCTGTCGTATGCGCTTATCCAGCACTTCGGCAAGAAATGTATTGGGTACGTCCAGGTGATGCAGGCTGTCCAGCTGGCGGATTTTTTCCACCGCTGCCTGGGCCTGTTGAATGTCGCCTCTGTTCAACCATGTTTCGCCGGCACGGAAATACCAGTTGGCCGCATCGCTGCCGCTGGGTTTGATGCCTCTTGTTTCGCTGTAGATACGAGCCAGATTGAACTGGACTTCGGGATCGCCTTGCTCGGCCTCTCTGAGGAACCAGTTCAGGGCGGTCTCACTGTCGCTGTCGATGCCGCCGCCCTTGAGGTAGAGCACCGCGAGATTATGCTGGGCCTGAGCATGGCCCTGTTTGGCCGCCTTGCGCCACCATGCGGCGGCCTGCGCCATATCCTTGTGCTCACTACTCTCGGCATAGAGCAGGCCCAGACAATACTGTGCGTTGGCCTCACCGCGTTGTGCGGCTTTTTCCAGCCACTGTTTTGCCTTGTTTTCGTCGCGATCGATCCCGGTGCCCTGATAGTAGATCAGCCCGAGTGTATACTGGGCTTCGGTCAGCCCCTGACCGGCGGCCATGGTAAACATGTCTAATGCCTGCAGGTCATCTTTTTCGACACCTACCCCTTCATGAAACATCAGTCCGAGCAGGTAGCGGGCATGGCTGTCGCCGGCTTCGGCATCGGTCATATATTGGCGGAACAGCAGTTCATCGGCGCTATAATGGACAGGTAATACGGGCCTTGCGGGGGTGGCAGGGGGAGCAATGGCTTCTGCTGCCGGTGCGGCTGGTGTGCTGATTTTTTCTGCAACAGGAGGCATGCTTATCGCAGCTGGAGGCTCTGAGCGGGTGATCTCCTGCGCTGTTTTGCCGCTTGTCTGCTTCCGGCTTTCCAGATACTTCTGTTGCCAGTCATCAGTCGCTTCGTCCTGCAGGATTTGCAGTTTGTAGCTGGCTGCTGCATAACCTTGCTTTGCAGCCTTGCTGTACCACACTCTTGCCTGTTTACTATCTCTTTTTACGCCATGGCCTTTGTCAAACATCAGGCCCAATACATATTGAGCCTGGTTGTCACCTGCATCCGCCGCCTGGCGACAGGGCTCAACGGCATGCAGATAGTCTTTAATATAAAACAGTTTCAGACACTGACCTGCACTGTCGGCCACAGCCGGCGTAGCGGTCAGCAGGCAGGCCAGTGCCAGCAGCAGGCGAGCACTCATACGTCTGCCTGTTTAACGATGTTGATTGAGCAGATCAAAGGTGCCATTCGGTTGTTCGACAAGGTGGGATATGCTGGTGTTGGATAATTTGTAACGACCGACTGGCTCCATTCCCTGCAGGATTTCCAGCAGGCGTGATCCTGCATGATAATGACCGACAACCAGAATGGTTTTATCCGATTGACCAAAACGTTTTTTCAACCGGTCTGCAGCCATCAGGGTTTGCAGGATGCCTTCCGAATAGTTACGTGTGTCGTAGCTGTAATGTGAATCGCCAGCGGCAAATGAGAACCAGGGTGCCATCCCGGATGTCAGTTCGATTTTTTCTCCACGCTTCAGGTCGAAGGCGGATGATTGCCTGTGCTCTTTCTGCCAGCAGCACTCTGCCAGCTCCGGCCATATCTCTGCCGTGAGCCGGTGTTTCTTCAGGTAGGGGAGAATGGTTTTCAGGGCGCGCTGTTTGGGGCTGACTACGATGTAGTCAATGTTCAGTTGTTCCAGGCTGCGCGTGAGCTCCTCCACCTGTCTGATGCCTTCGGGGGAGAGTGTGCGGTCATCCTGTTTGCTGTGGCTATGGGTGAGGTTACCCATGGTTTCGGCGTGACGGACAAAATATACTTCGGTCTGGCCGGCGGTAGCACTCTGCGCCACGGCAATCAGCATGGATGGCAGGAGCAGTACAAGTGTAGTCATAAGCTTGATATGCATGGTATCCTCCGACCGGCTCGCTCCGGTATATGCGTCAACAATATGCGCATCACGGTGCGTTGGCAAAGGGGATCGTGTACGCCAGTCACGCTTCTGTACGCATTGATGGCTGGCAAAACAGGGCCAGCCAGACGGTATCCTGATCCGGGTCGGTCCATGCCACCCTGTGGCGTATCCCGGCCGGAATCATCAGGTGATCGCCGGCCCGCAGTGGCTGTGGTGGTTTCCCATCATCAAATGCCACGCTTGCAGCGCCTGCGAGCAGTATCACCCATTCATCCTCATGCTGATCATACCAGAAACCGGCCGGTGAGCACTGACCATGGGATACAATACGCTCAACGCGCATGCCGGCCGCGCGCAGCAGTGTGGTGATCTGTTCGGTATCATCCGCTGTGCCGGGCAGCGGGAAGATGTTCTCTATCTGACCATTAATCGGCATACGGTTCGATGTGACGGCAGTCGGGGTATTGTTCACATACCCAGAACAGTGTTCCCTTCTGTGTGCCGCTGTTGGCCCGTTTGATGTGCATGCGCGACTGGCAACGCTGGCACAGGTAGAGGGCCTCCATGGATATGGTTGCCACCATCTCATCCGGTGTGGGGAGCGGCTTTTTCAGCAGAGGTGCGAGCAACTGGCGCATCTCGAGAATACTATAGCTTGTTTTCCGTTGCAGGCGGAATACAGGGATGCCCGCCTGTTCGGCGCTTTTCTGAAGTTGCGCCTGCAGTTTATGCCCAGGCTGCTGCAACCAGATAGCAGCAGCTGTCTGATGTTGCACATCATCATAGAGAATGAAATCAACTATCTGATCGGCCTGCTTGCCATAGCCTGCTGTCAGCTCAGCTATGGGGGCTTTGCAGATGATGCGGTATTCACCGGCGACAACCGTCTGCAGCGTTTGCAGACAGGCTTGCTCCATCTCATTCAACGGGGGGGCGACGGCTGTAGCCGCTGTGGGTCGGTCATGCCGCAACATTCTGATGGTATAGAGCACAAGCAGCAGTACCGCGGTACTCAGTACAATAGCAATCCAGGCGGTTTGATCGGGCATGAAACCTCCTTCTTTCGGTTGAAGCCTGCGCGCAGGCGACCGGTTACTTCCTGTGCTTATAAACCGTGCGCATCATACCAGCTGTGGCCAGTGCCGATGTCCACGGTTAGTGGCACGCTTAGTGTGACTGCCTGTTCCATGGTCTGTCGCATTATAGCTGAAACGGCATCGATCTGGTCAGCAGGGGCTTCCACGATCAACTCATCATGCACCTGCAGGATAATGACAGCTGCCGGCGCCTCCTGTTGCAGGCGCCGGTGTAGATTGATCATGGCCACCTTGATGATATCTGCGGCAGAGCCCTGCAGCGGGGCATTGATCGCCGTGCGTTCGGCATAAGCGCGGCGCATACCGTTACTGCTGGTGATTTCCGGCACATAGACCCGGTGACCGAGCAGGGTTTCCACATAGCCCTGCTCACGCGCCAGAATCAGCGTCTCATCCATAAAGCCGCGCACCGACGGGTAGCGTTCAAAATAAGTGTCGATGAACTGCTGTGCTTCACCACGCGCCATGTTTAACTGCTTGGCCAGTCCGAAGGCGCTCATGCCGTAGAGAATGCCGAAATTGATGGCTTTGGCGCGCCTGCGCATTTCACCGCTGACATCGGCCAGTGCAATGCCGTTAACGGTGGCGGCAGTGGCGGCGTGAATATCCTCGCCATTGGCAAAGGCGGCACAAAGGGTGGCATCACCGGAGAAGTGCGCCATCAGCCTCAGCTCGATCTGCGAGTAGTCCGCCGCCAGCAGCATGCATCCATCTTCGGCAATAAAGGCCTTGCGTATCTCACGTCCTTCGACGCTGCGAATGGGAATGTTCTGCAGGTTCGGATCGGAGGAGGAGAGGCGGCCTGTGGTGGTGATTGCCTGATTGAATGAGGTGTGTACGCGGCTGGTTTTCGGATGGATCAGTTTGGGCAGAGCATCGCTATAGGTGGATTTCAGTTTGGCCAACTGGCGAACCTGCAGGATAAGACTGGGTACTTCATGCTCATCAGCCAGCTTTTCGAGCACCTCCTGACCGGTCGCCCACTGCCCGGATTTGGTTTTTTTGCCGCCGGGAATAGCCAGAGTTTCAAACAGCAGTACGCCAAGCTGTTTTGGCGACTGGATATTGAACACCTCGCCTGCGGCGGCATGGATCTGCGATTCCAGCTCGGCAATGCGCAAGCCGAAACGACTGGACAATTTTGCCAGCATCTCTGCATCGACACGTGCGCCGGTCCACTCCATATCGGCCAGCACCAGTGACAAAGGGAGTTCGATATCGTCATGACGCGGGAGACGATTCTCCTGTTGCAGCAGATCGCCGAGATGGCGGGTCAGGCGCAGGGATACTTCCGCATCCTCGCAGGCATAGGGGGCCGCGACGGACACAGGCACCTCATCAAAGCAGACCTGTTTCGCGCCTTTTCCTGCTACTTCCGCATAAGCCGTACAGTGATGGCTGAGATAATCCTCAGCCACGCTATCCAGCTTGGGTGGGTATTTGGCGGGATAGAGGCAGTAGGCCAGCAGCATGGAATCAGCGCTGATACCGGCAAGCACAATGCCTGCCCGGCGCAATACCTGTGCATCATATTTCAGATTATGGCCGCATTTTGGGCGGCTGCTCGCTTCCAGAATGGGTCGCAGGCTGTCGAGCACATGGGCAAGCGGCAGCTGTGTAGGCGCCGGTACAAGCAGATCGGTGCTGCGGTGGCCTACCGGGATATACCACGCCTCACCGGGCCGGGTGGCAAAGGAGAGGCCGACCAGCTCGGCATCATGGGTTTGCAGTGAGGTGGTTTCAGTGTCCAGTGCAATCATGTCGGCACCGGCCAGTACGGCCAGCAGTGCCTGCAGACTGCTTTCATTGTCGACAAGGTGATCGATGCGCGGGGCGTTATCGACTACGGCAGGAATCGTTTCAGGCGTAGAAACTGGCGCCTGTTTGACTGCCTCACCAGCCGCTTCGGCGGCGGCCGGCAGGTCGCTGAACTCGGCCAGCATGCGGCGGAACTCCAGCTGCGTGAATAACTCGGCCAGCCGTTCGCGATCCGGCGCCATGACGGCCAGATCATCCAGCGAAATGGCCAGTGGTACCTGTTCATCGAGAGCGACCAGTCGGTAGGAGAGGCGCGCATCTTCGGCAAATGCAATCAGATTCTCACGCCGCTTCTGCTGTTTTATCTCTGCGGCATGGTTTAGTACGCCTTCCAGGTCGCCGTAAGCCTCCAGCAGTGTTACGGCTGTTTTCGGGCCGATGCCCGGCACACCCGGGATGTTATCGGCACTGTCGCCGGCCAGAGCCAGCAGATCCTGAATACGATCAGGCCCGACACCCCAGCGCTCTTTCACCTCTTCCGGGCCGTAGTCTTTGCGCTTCATGGTATCGAGCATCCATACCCGCTCGCCAACGAGCTGCATCAGATCCTTGTCGGTTGACACGATGCTGACATCCCAGCCTCTGGCCTCAGCCTGACGGGCCAGTGTGGCAATCACATCATCGGCTTCATAGTCCTCAACACAGATGCGGTTCAGCCGGAAGGCATCGGTGATATCGAACACGGTCGGCCACTGTGCAGCCAGATCTTCGGGCATCGGCGGGCGGTGTGCCTTGTAGTCGGCATACATGCGATTGCGAAATGTGCCGCCCTTGGGATCAAAGGCTACAGCAACGTGGGTTGGTCCCAGCTCCTTGAGAATGCTGCGCAGCATCTGCACATAACCGAACACGGCATTGGTCGGCTCTCCTTTTGAGTTGGTGAGGTTATGGCGCACGGCATGAAAGGCGCGAAATACGTAATTGGGTCCGTCGATCAGAACAAGATGTGGCATCGGCGCAGCATGCCCGAGTCACGCTTCTTTGGGTAGCGCTAACGCTGTTGCAGGCTGCTTGTCGGAGGGCATGGCAAGCTGGTGGTAAATTTACTATCATCGCCCACTTGGGAAGCGTCCGGGCTATATGGGGCGTAGAAAAACTCAGCAAGGGGAGGCCCCGTGGCCCGCAAAGTTCAACGTAATGAATCATGCCCGTGTGGCAGTGGCAAGAAATATAAAAAATGCTGCATGATCAATGAGCGTGATCAGGCTGTAGCCAGCATGGGGCGGCGCGAAGGTGTGCAGCATGCCCTCTCATGGGTCAGCCAGCACTACAATGAAGAGATTACCCGTTGGGTGGAAGACGTCTGGCTGGCTGATATTTCGGATGAGGAGCGGCAGGGCATTGCCAGTGCTGATGCAAGAATCCGCAGTATCCATGATGTGAACCTGCTGGAATATCTTGTGGCCGAAGGGCGCTTTGCCGATATGGCAGGTGAAAACAGTCCGCTGCAGTTGATTCTGAACACGGATGAGCTGGAACTGAATCAGGCTCAGCGCGACTATCTGACACAATTGCCCACGCGCTCGCTGCGCCTCTTCACGGTGGATCACTGCCTGCCCGGTGTGAGTTTCAGTGTTCGCGATATTCTGGCAAGTGACAGTGAGGTGATTGATATTGCCGATGCATATGGCAGCCGCATGTTTGATGCCGGCGATACAGTCGGCCTGCGTCTGCTCGAAACACCGGCCGGTTGGGAGACCTCCGGCGCGATATATCACATTCCTGCAGAGTACCTCTCCGAGCTGGAGCAGCTGTTGCAGCAGACTGATGCGGATGAGCGAGCCGCCGTGTTGACTCACTACTGGTTGAAGCTGGTGGCTGCGCATGTGTAGTACAGCAGGAGATCGTTAATGGCACAGGTGACGAAGAAGGTCTCCAATAGTAAGAGGCGACAGATCGATGCACTGGTTGAGCAGTCGGCGAAAGCGCTGAATCAGGCCCGCCCTGATCTGTGTGAGCAGCTTTGTATGCGTATCGACCAGATACAGCCCGGCAATGCCGATGCTGCCAGTATGCGTGGCGTGATAGCCAGCCGCAGAGGGTATTTGCCACAGGCTGTGCAACTGTTTCGCCAGGCTGTTGCTGTGGCACCACGCCGCTGCGAGTTCCATGCAAACCTGGCCGCTATCCATCTGATGCAGGGCGAGGCTGTGGCTGCACTGGAGTCATATCGCCGTGCACTGGCGCTCAAGCCGTATCAACTGCAGATCCAGATGGGTTGTGCCAGTGCTCTGGTTGCGCTGTCCCGGTTTGATGAAGCCGTGTCGCTGATGCAGTCGGCCCACAAGCAGAAGCCGCGTGATACCGCTGTGCTGATGAAGCTGTTTCATATCTGCCATGCGGCTGATCGTATGCCAGATGCCGAGGCAGCGTTGCAGCAGCTATTAGCGATCGATCCTGCCCATGTTGAAGCGCACTGCCGTTATGGGGAGTTGTTGCTGGAGGCAGGGCGTAAGCCGGAGGGCGAGCGTGAAATCAGGGAAGTGTTGCGCCTGGATCCCGATTATGCCGATGCCGCACGCCCTCTGTCAGTGTTGAAGCGCTATAGCGAGTGTGATGCGGATGTGACGCTGCTTGCCGGTATGTATGAGCGCTCATCGGAGGGCTCGCCTGAGCAGCTCAAGCTGGCCTTCGCCTATGGCAAGGTGCTGGATGATCTGGGTGAATATGACGCCGCTTTCGATTGCTTTGCACAGGGTAATGCGATTCTCGCCGCTGAGCGTCATTACGATCAGGATCAGGAGTTGGCCCATCTGCAGATGGTGATGCAGACCTACACGCCGGCGGTAGTGCAGCAGCAGGCAGCTATTGATGATGCTTCGCCGCTGTTTATTGTCGGCATGCCGCACAGTGGCGGTGCGCTGGTTGAGCAGCTTTTAGGGGCGCATCCTGATGTGGCGGTGCGTGGCGAGTGCGGTTGTCTGGAAGAGGCGCTGCAGCGTTGCAGTTCACAGGATGCCCCGCTGTCGCTGGAAGCGATGGCTGACTGGCAACCGGAGCAGTGGCAGGCACTGGGCCAGCGCTACCTGGAGTTGCTGCATAGCGATTCTGCCACCTGTTATACAGACAGTACGCTGTCGAATATCCGCCTGATCGGCGCCATCCATTGCGCGCTGCCGAAGGCGCGGATTATTCATGTGCGTCGCGATCCATTGGATACCTGTCTCTCCATCTACCGCAATAGCCTGTTTGGCAGCGCATCCGGTTATGAGAATAACCTTGGCCAGTTGGGCTATTACTATCGGATGTACTTGCAGTTGATGCAGCACTGGCGTGATGTTTTGCCGACGGGCGCGATCTGCGAGGTGGAGTACGCGTTACTGGTCAGCGATCCGGAGACGGAGATGCGCAAGTTGCTGGACTACTGTGGCCTTGAGCCGAATGACGCATGCCTGCAGCCGGATCATGGCGACCTTGCTGATGCCGTGGCGGCATGGAAACATTATGAGAAGCAGCTACAGCCGCTGGTTAAAATTCTCGGCGTGACAGCATAAGGCCAAGGCCATCGCTGTTACCGGGGGTCATGCAATGTTTCCGGCGACAGCAATGGCGGCTGGCTCCTTTTCTTACGCATGGCATTTACCGCCTGCAGAATCAACGGGCGATGAATGAGCCAGCGCTCCAGCCGGTATTTGCCGGGATAGTTCATAATCATCAGGCCGACCAGCATGCAGATAAGCCCCGGTCCGGGTGTAAACAGCATGATAAAACCTGTCAGCAACAGAATTGAGCCCAGTATGTTTTTCAACACAACGATGGCCATTTCGATGACAGGATGGCGCCGGTCTCCCTTTATATGCTGGCGCCTGTCGTGGATAAAATAGTCGACCGGGATGCGAGCGACGATAAATGGCATCGATATCAGACCGATGATGAATATGGCGACGGACCCTATGGCCAGCCACAGTCCCCATGCATGCATGAGCGCTATCAGGTCTGTCCAGGCGGCTTGCATGACGCTCATTTGGGCAGATTCAGATGCAGGCGCCACGCCAACAGACGCGTGCCGGTGGTCACCAGCATCACCGACCAGATGATGACTGTATTTGAACTATCCAGTGCGTTCATGGCCAAATAGGTCAAGGCACCGAACAGGCTGGCAGAGGCGTAGATCTCTTTTTTCAGAATGAATGGTATTTCGGCAACCAGCATGGCCCGGAGCACGCCGCCGCCGGTGGCTGTCAGCATGGCGATAAACAGGATGCCGACACTGCCGAGTCCCGCCTGATCTGCTACCCATGCGCCGACCAGTGTGAACACACCAAGTCCTATGGCATCAAAGGCAATCAGCCAGCTCTCCTGTTCCCTGATGGTGCGGCCCCAGAAAAACACGGCAATACCAACGATGATGGCAATCAGCAGATAGGTCTGATCGGCAAATGCTGCAGGCGGGTGCCGGCCGAGCAGTGCATCGCGCATCATGCCACCGCCCATTGCTGCGACCACGGCCAGCACGACCGCGCCCATCAGATCGAGCTTGCGGGTCAGCGCTCTGAGTGCGCCGGTAAGGGCAAACACAGCCGTACCGAACAGATCGAGCGCGTGAACGACAGGCGGTAGTGTCATGGTTGAAATCAATGCAGGCCTCGCTGTTGCAGGTTTTATCAAGCACGGCACATTGTCATCAGCCGCTCTACTGTCAAGTAGTTGCCGAATCCTGATATGGGCCGTTGATTGGCAGTGTGGTGATTGGAAGTAAGTGCCCTGTCATGCTTTGCGGAGCGGAGAAGATCAAGCAGACGCTGGAATATGATGAAGTATAACGGTGCCGGTTTTGCTTTCTGCGCGATCTTAAGTTATTGCCGTTTGATGGCTTGAAGATTGATTGCAGTCTTGTCGAGTTCATGGATCAGGATAATGAACAGGTTGTGCTGGTGAAGGCGATGATAGCGCGGGCGCATAATCTGAAGGTGGCGGCCGAAGATGTGGCGCGTGCTCCTGTTGTGGATTAGTTCAGGGTAATCTGCCGGGCTGGCCACCAGCGCCCTGCTGAAGAGTAACCTGAGCAGCTGCAACAGCGACAGTATAAACGCTAAAAGCAAAAGCCGGGCTGAAGCCCTGCTTTTCAATCAGTCAGATCAGTTAAATCAGGCTGAAGCGGGAATTGCAGCGGCACCGCCTTCCAGACGCTCTTCCCTGTTTACCTGTACTTCTCGCGGCGCTTCAATGCCAATGCGAACCTGTCCGCCTTTTACATTCAGTACCTGAATCTGGATGTTATCCCCGATCGCGATGGATTCACCTTTTTTGCGTGTCAAAATAAGCATGAGATCTCCCGTTGCTACCAGTTAAAGACTATCTTCGAAGATAATGCAAGGAGGAGCGTTAGCTCTCCTCCGCTTCAGTATCCAGTCCGAAGGCTGTGTGCAGTGAGCGCACGGCCAGTTCGATATATTTCTCCTCTATGACGACGGTGATCTTGATTTCACTGGTGGTGATCATCTGGATGTTTACGCCCTCTTTGGCCAGCGCGTCGAACATCGTCTTGGCGACGCCCGCATGGGAGCGCATGCCCACACCAATGACCGATACCTTGGCCACACCATCATCTCCGCGCACATCTCGCCCGTGCAGGGATTCGCACAGCTCGCGCATCAACTGCATGGTTGCGCGGTAGTCGCTGCGCGGCACGGTAAAGGTGAGATCGGTGAATCCCTGTGCCGATACATTCTGCACGATAACATCGACATTGATGCCTGCATCAGCCACCGGCCCGAATACATTGGCGGCAATGCCCGGGTGATCGGGGATGCCCAGGATCGTTATTTTGGCCTCGTCACGGTTGTAGGCCACACCGGAAATAGCGGCTCTTTCCATTGTATCATCCTCTTTTACTACCATTGTGCCGACAACGTCCCTGAAACTGGAACGCAGGTGTATCGGCATATTATAACGCATTGCCATCTCCACCGAGCGTGTCTGCAAGACCTTGGCGCCCAATGAAGCGAACTCGAGCATCTCCTCATAGGCGATGCGGTCAATCTTGCGCGCGGACTTCACAATACGCGGGTCGGTGGTGTAGATGCCATCGACATCGGTATAGATATCGCAGACATCGGCCTTGACTGCTATGGCCAGTGCTACAGCCGAAGTATCCGAGCCGCCACGCCCCAGCGTGGTGATATTACCATTGTCATCCACACCCTGAAAGCCGGTCACTACCGGCACTTCACCGGCCTGCAGATGGCGCTGCAGATGCTCGCTGCGGATATCCCTGATGCGGGCGCGCTTGTGCTCGCTGCTGGTCATGACCCCGGCCTGAGCGCCGGTGTAGGAGTAGGCCTTGATGCCGCGGTGCTGCAACTCAATGGCCAACAGGGCCGCGCTGACCTGCTCACCGGTTGCCACCAGTGCATCCATCTCCCGTTCGCACGGGGATTCATCCATGTCCATGGCCATGGCAATCAGGCGGTTGGTCTCTCCGCTCATGGCGGAGACCACGACGGCAATCTGATTGCCGCGCGCCAGCTCTGCCTGTACCAGATCAGCTGTGGCGCGAATGCGCTCGATTGAGCCGACCGATGTGCCGCCGAACTTCTGTACAATGCGCATCACTGATTCTCCTGTGCGTCGGAAGAGATAGTGGCAATACCAATTTTACTCATGTTCAGTCCTTGCAGGGTATCGAGTACATAAACCACGCGCTTGTGGTGCGACTCTGAATCGGCACGCAACACCACGCGTATGTTCGGGTCGCCATGGGTGGCATTGAGGATGCGCGGACGCAGCTCTTCATCGGTCACCGCCTCATCCTGTACAAACAGTTTGCCATCAGCACTGATGGCGATCGTGACCTGCTTGATCTCCTTCTGCTGAGCGGTGGCATGGCTGGATGGCAGTTCCAGTTTGAGGCTGGATGTGACATTGAAGGTGGTGGAGACCATGAAGAAAATCAGCATCAGAAAAACGACATCGACCAGTGGGGTAATATCCACCAGAAAATCCGCACGCTTTTTCTGACGCAGTTTCACGTACGCTCTCCTTTGAGCAGCTCAACAAAGCGCAGCGCATGATGCTCGATCTCGAGCACGAAACTATCCACACGTGATTCATAATAACGGTAGGCCACAATGGAAGGGATGGCCACTGAGAGACCGAAGGCCGTGGTGTTCAGGGCCTTGGAGATGCCGCCGGCCAGTACATCGGCCTTGCCGACACCAACCAGTGAAATTTGCTGAAATACCTCAATCATACCGATGACTGTACCCAGCAGGCCAAGCAGCGGTGCAACGGCGGCGATGACGCCGAGTATGGCAACAAAACGCTCCAGATGAGCGACCTCCTGACGGCCGGACTCTTCCAGGATCTCTTTCATCACGGAGCGGTTTACGCCGCGGTTGGCCAGTGCGATCCACAGGATGCGGCTCATGGCGGTATTGTGATTCTGACAGAATGTCATGGCGGATTTAACATCGCCGTCGCGTACGGATGTCTCCACTTGCTGGACGACTTTCAGTGGAATGACTACGGAGCGACGCAGGCTCCAGGCTCGTTCGAAAATGATCGTTAACGACAGGACAGATGCTGCCAGCAGGAAGTACATCACCGTACCGCCCTGTTGAATAAATTCTATCACTTCTGCCTCCGTCCTGTTTCCGATGAAAATAATAAACTGTTGCGGCAATTATCATGATGAGCGGGCAAATGTCACCCGGCTACTTTTTTCAGCCATTGCCAGTAGTGCTGCGCCTGTTCGCGCCGGGAGGGGCTCGGCGCTGACCAGTAACGGGCCTGCGGCTGGCTGTCGCGCCATGTTACCATTACAGCACCCTCGGCCGTATTGCGGATCTCTGCACCGATGCTGCGATAACGGGCGACAACCTTTGCGGCCGGAAACCGGTAATGATTATGCGCACCCGTCTGTGCCACGGCCAATGCAGGCGCCAGCCGTCTGATAAAGCTGGCCGTGCTGGATGTGCGGCTGCCATGATGCGGCATCAGCATGGCACCTACAGCCTCTATGTCGCTGGCAAGCAGTGCCCGCTCACTTGCCGTTTCAATATCGCCCGGCCACAACAGATGTATCGCGTCGCTCAATGCCACGGATACCACCAGAGAGGTGTTGTTTTCATTGTTCGGGGCAAAACCGCGCGGCGGCCACAGGATGGTAAGCGCTGCGGCGGTTTTGCTACCGGGGTCTTCTAGCCGGTGACTGTCGCCTCTGGCCAGCCAGCGCACGCGCGTGCCCTGTGCTGCTGCCTGCGCGATGATACTGTGCACCTGTTGGTCTCTGCGCGCTGCCGGCGCATCCGGTAGCCAGATCTCATCAATGTGATTGACCGCTTGCAGCAGGGAGAGCGCACCGCCGAGATGATCGGCTTGCGCATGACTGAGAATCAGCAGATCCACATGGGTAAAGCCCAGGGTGCGCAGGCCGGCAGCTACCGTGGTGCCGCCGTTATAGCGGCTGCCGGCCCGACCCGGCACATCCACAACGATAACCCTGCCACCGGGCAGCAGCAGGGTGGAGGCTGCTGCCTGACCGACATCCCATGCCACCCAGAGCGGTGCATCCACATCGCGCTCGTGCAGTACTGCTGCCGTATAGAGGCCGACAACCAGAGAGGCCAGCAGTGCTGCGCGCGCATACGATCTGTGCAACAGCAGCCAGCCGGCGAACAGCATGCCGGCGAAATAGAGGCCGCCCAGCCATAACGGCGGATGCACGGCCCATACCACGCCGGCAGGCAGGGTCATCAGCCAGTGCAGCACGACCAGGCCGATCTCTACAGCGAAGCCTGCCGCCTGCATCAGCAGTGCCGCCAGCGTCGGCAGATTGAACAGGGCGGCCAGCTCCGCCAGCACGCCCATCGGCATGACCAGCAGCCCGTAGATCGGCACCAGCATCAGGTTGGCCAGCAGCGTATAGACGGGCAGCCGACCGAAAATCGCCAGTGTGATGGGCAGTGTCGCCAGCGTGGCAACCAGCGATACCCAGAGCAGTGTTCTGGCCGCCGGGATCAACTGCCGCACGGAGAGTGTGGCGCGGCTCTCTGTTTTCATATCTGTCGCCCAGAGCAGTAGTGCGGCGGTTGCGGTAAATGAGAGCCAGAGGGAGAGCGAGGCAACCGAGGCAGGATCAAACAGCAGGATCAGCCCGAGGGCCGCCAGCAGGATGTTCAGCGGTGCATGACGTGCCGACAGGCTTAATGCCAGCACGCCTGCTGCCAGCATGATGGCGGCACGCACGGCAGGCAGCGGCCAGCCGGCGATCAGCGCATAGGCCATGGCCGCCACGATCCCGCCCAGCATGGCCAGCGTACGCACAGGCAGCGTGACGATCCAGGCCTCCCTGCGCGTTAACAGCCACCAGAGCAGGGCCATGCCTGATGCCGCCACCATGCCGACATGCATGCCGGAGATAGCCAGCAGATGCGCGGTTCCTGTTGCCGCGAAGGCCGTGTTGACGCTATCAGCTACAAGTGAGCGCTCGCCGAGCAGTAGCGCCCGCAGCACGCCAGCCGGCGCTTGGATCACTCCTGTCAAAGCCTTGCTGATGCGCTCTCGCCCCTGTTGCAGTGCGGAGTTGCCGGGCGAGAGCAGCTGCAACGCTCCGCGTATGCTGCCGATCAGGGCAATATGGTGATCAAAACACCATGCGCGATAATCAAAAGCACCCGGATTGTACCTGTTTTCGGGTCGGTGCCAGCGGGCAGAGAAATGAATGCGGTCACCGGCATGCAGCTCTGTGTGGCCGGATGGATTGTGGTAGATATAGAGCAGCGCCTTGCCGGCGAGAGCCGCACCATCATCGCGAAGCATCTCATGCAGTTGCAGGCGGGTAAAAGCGGGGGTCTGTACTATCTGCTGAATACGGGCCGAGCTGCTTGCGGGGGTTGCCAGCCAGCTCTGATCCACGTTTACGCTGCCGGCATCCAGCAGCAGATCGCCCGTGCCCCAGAGGAAGGCCAGCAATAATAGCAGGGCAGGGGTGCGGCGGCGCAGGATCAACAGAGACAGTGCCAACAGAGGCAGCAGTAGAGCAGAGGAAAGCAGCGAAACAATATCGCTGCGTGCCAGAGCTACTCCGGCTGCCCATGCGCATACCGGCCATAGCATCGGCAGGCTGTCGGGTTGTATATACGCAGCAAACCGGCCGGTTTGTGTCATGGTTCAGCCGGTTGCACGGGATCAGTCCGGGTAGACTATCCGGCCACGAATCATCTGGTCCGAATCCAGCATCAGGCGCTCTACCTGCTCGAGGTGCGGTGCCTCCGCCATGGTATCCACCCCCCGGCCGGACCAGAGGGAAACGGCATCGCGCCCGCCGATCAGTATAGGTGCCTGATAGAGGACAAGCTCATCGGTGCAGTGTGCTTCAAGAAAAGAGGCGTGCAGCTCGCCGCCGCCCTCAAGCAGTAGCTGCAGTCGACCATCGCGGGCCAGATGTTTGAGCGCATCGCCCAGACTGCCGACCTGTTCGATTGCGACACCCGCCTGCCGCCATTGCTCCGTATGTGCATTGATGCTGCGCACATAAAATCGAGCCGGCGCCTCTGCTGACAGCAGCTTGCAGTCGGCAAAGAATTTAGGCGTTTCAAAGCACATGACGACGCGAAGCGGCACATCGCCGATGATAGGAACCCCGCGCACGGTCAACGATGGATTATCATGCTTCAAGGTGCCGGCGCCAACGATAATGGCATCGCTGGCGGCTCGCAGTCTCTGCGCATGCAGGCGTGATGCTTCACCGCTGATCCATTGTGACTGGTGGGTGCGCGTGGCCATTTTGCCATCCAGAGAGATGGCCGCTTTGGCGGTGACATAGGGTCTGCCTGTGCGTAGATAGTGGAAGAACGGCAGATTCAGCCCCTCGGCCTGCGCGCGTAGTACACCGGCAGTCACACTGATGCCTGCGGCTTCCAGTATTTTATGGCCGCCGGCCATTTTCGGGTTAGGGTCGGATGAAGCATAGACCACATGGCGAATGCCGGCGCGCCGGATGGCTTCGGTGCAGGCGGGTGTGCGTCCGTGCGAGGCACAGGGCTCAAGCGTGACGTAGAGTGTGCCGCCACGCGCTCTTTTGCCGGCCACCTGTAGTGCCACGGCTTCGGCATGCGGGCCGCCCGCGCGCTTGTGCCAGCCCAGCCCGACAACCTCCCCGTTGTTGACAACAATAGCGCCAACACGCGGGTTCGGATGCGTTGTACCGCCGCCTTTCTTGGCCAGCTCAATGGCCTGCTGCATCAATACTTCATGTGGGTTTGACATCTCTTCTGGCACCATCCCATTAAGCTGGCGTTTTCTTTTCCGCAAATCAAGCCATAGCATGCGGCTCATGCTGATGATGATCTCTCCCGCCAAGAAGCTCGATAGTGCTACCTGTGCCGAAACGACCCGTTTCAGCGAAGCGGAGTTGCTGGAGCACGCTGCCGAGCTGGCCACATTGATGCGCGATATGGACAGTTTTCAGGTGGCCGGCCTGATGAAGCTGTCGATGAATCTGGCCGACCTGAATGTGCAGCGCTTTCAACGCTGGCAACGCCCGTTTACCGCCGCCAATGCCAGAGAGGCGATCTTCAGCTTTCGCGGCGATGTCTATCAGGGCATGGATGCCGATTCGTTCAGCAGCGATGAGTTGAGCTTTGCCCAGTCTCACCTGCGTATCCTCTCCGGCCTCTATGGTTTGCTGCGCCCGCTGGATCTGATGCAGCACTACCGGCTGGAGATGGGCACGAAACTGGCCAATGCCCGCGGGCCTGATCTCTATGCCTTCTGGGGATCCATCATTACCGATGCAGTGAATCGGGCACTGGCGGGGCAGGGTGATGATATCCTGATTAATCTGGCTTCCGGCGAATATTTCAAGGCTGTGCAGCAGCAGGGTATTCGCGGACGTATCATAACGCCGGTGTTCAAGGAGTGCAGGAACGGGCAGTATAAAATTATCAGCTTCAACGCCAAGCGAGCACGCGGCCTGATGTGCCGGTATATCATTCAGCATGCGCTGAGTGAGCCAGAGCAGCTCAAGGATTTTGATTTGGCCGACTATCGCTATTCAGCTGAGCTGAGCGCAGGCGATCAGTGGGTTTTCATCCGCTGAGGCAGTGCCCGACCGGGATGCGTCTACTCTATTCCGCGGAAATATGGGCCGGGTAAGTGAGCCCTCGGCCGAGCGGGGAGCAGACGGGTGGTACGCACATCGCTTCGATGGGTTGATATATTTTAAATAATTGTAATAATCATTTGTTTGCTTCAGCACGGCAGGAGGGCAGCCAGCGTGGTTGATAAGTGGACCGACAGATTCAGCATAGAAGATAAAAGGCTCAGCGATCAGTTTCGTATTTTCGCTATCCTGCTGCTGCTTACCCCTACGGCTGTATTTCTCTATATCGCCAGTGACCTGGCCTCTTTGTCCGAACTGCTGCAGGCCCGGTATATTGTCCCTTACCTCTTCTCGTTTATCATCACGCTGGGTGTGCTGGCCCTGCTACAGAGCATGTTTTCGCAACTCTCCTCCATTTCGTCGGCGATGATGAGCCGGGTGGAACATCAGCCGGGCGCGCTCGAGGATGTGCAGGGTGCATATGAGCTGCGTGGTATTGTCGGCAGTTTCGGTACACTGCTCGAGCAGTACCAACGCGCCACCACCGACCTCCAGCGCAGGGCGCTTGAACTGCTGTTGATCAAGGAGCTGTCCAACGAAGCCAGTGCTAATCTGGATATGCTGACACTGCTCAATATCCTGCTCGACAAAATCATGCAGGTGAACAAGGTCAATATAGGTTCTGTTTTTCTCGTTGAGGAGGATGGTGAACATTTCCGTATTATTGGTTGCCGGGGCATTGAGGGTGACAACATCATTGGCAGCACCGTTGCGATCAAAGACTCCATAGCCCACTCGCTGGTTGAGCAGGGCAGCAAGTCATTGCTGGTGGATGATATCGAAACAGATCTGCGCTTCGGAAAAAAGAATGATCCGAAATATGGTTCGCCATCGTTTCTGTCACTGCCGGTGCGTTGTGGCGAGGATCTGGTTGCGGTTATTAACCTGGCTCACAAGGATAATGATGAGCTCTTTCAACAGGAAGATGTCGAACTGGCAACGATCATGATTCATGAGATCGGTTTTGCACTGGAGAATGCCCGTGCCCATTCCGAAATCAAACACCATGTCGAGCTTCTTGAGCAGCAGACCATTGTGCTGAAGGAGGAGATTCGTCGGCGCAAGCTGGCAGAGAAAGAGCTGGAAAGCCTTGCTCTCAAGGACACGCTGACGGGGATTTCCAACCGCTATATGTTTATTGATCGGCTGGAAGTGGCGGTAGCGCATGCGCAGCGGCGCAGGGCAAAGCTGGCCGTGATGTTTGTTGATCTGGATCGGTTCAAGTTTATCAATGATACATATGGCCATGCGGCCGGTGATGAGGTGTTGCGCAATGTTGCCACGCGCATGACATCCTGCCTGCGTGAGATTGACCTGATTGCCCGCTACGGCGGGGATGAGTTTACCGTTACGCTGATGGATGTGACCGATAGAGCCGGGATCATGCACGTTGCCAATAAGATTATTCAGGCCCTGCAGCAGCCGATCAGGCTCAATAGTGTTGAGCTTGCTGTAGGGTGCAGTATCGGCATCACTATTTATCCTGACGATTCGGAGAACTTTGAAGCGCTGATCCGCAATGCTGATGCGGCCATGTATGTTGCCAAGCAGGATCGCGATGCCAGTTTTCACTTTTATACACCGCCACTACCCGAGACTGAAGCCGGCTGACGCTGGCCGGGCTAGCGGTTCTTCTCTCCGCCGGTTCTGGCGCTGTTTTTCTCCAGTCCTGCAAGTACCATCTCCTTGAGTGTCTGGTGCTGCATGGCCTGATCCATTGCTTCATCCCGCGCCTGCAACAGCCGGTCAACCGCAGGCTCTGCCGGCAGTCGCCACAGCATCATGCCATCGCCTTCGTTGCCGGAGCGGATGGCTTCGAGGATATGTCGGGTTTGCAGGGTATCCATATCCCGGGCCGGCACATAAGGCGGCTTCCCCTCGCTGGTAAGAAGAATGAGCTCAGCGCTGTGCAGTTTATCCAGTATGGTCTCCGACACATTTAACGGCACGCCGAGCCAGCGCGCCATTTCGTCGAGTTGCCAGTCGCTCTGCTGCCGGTAGTAGTGGCGACCGATATAGAACATGGCCAGCAGGGCCAGCTTTTCTGTCATGCGGGCGCTCAGTTGCTGTGTGCCGTGCCGGACAGCCAGATGTTCGGGATGCTGGCAGTAGAAAGCGATGCTGGTGCCCAGCAGTAAAATCAGCCAGCTGACAAACAGCCAGATCATGAACATGATCAGGATGGCAAAGCCGGAATAGATGGCCGTGTAGTTGCCTGAATTGGCAACAAAGGTGCCGAATGCCCAGCCGGCGGTCTCCCAGGCAATGCCGGCGACAGTGCCACCGATCAGTGCCGGACCGATCTTCACACGGGTGTTCGGCATGAATATATAAACAAAGGTAAAGGCGATGATCACCAGCACATAGGGGATGATCTGGCCGATGGAGTGCACAAGCAGGCCGAGAACAGGCATGCCGGCCAGGGTGTCAACCACGGTCGAGTTCATCAGTGATGCTGTCATGCCGAGTGCGGAGAAAATCAGCAATGGTCCGACGAGAATCACGCTCAGGTACTCGCTGAAGCGTTGGCCCAGTGGTCTGGCCTGTTCGATGTGCCAGATATAATTGAAGGACTTCTCGATCTTGTGCAGCAGCGAGATGACCGTGTAGATCAACATGCCTAGTCCCAATGAGCCCAATACGCCGACCTTGATGTTATCGACAAAGCCGACAATCTGCCGGGCTATCTCTTCGCCCTTGTCGCCGAGCGCCGACAGGGTACTCACCAGCATCGGTTCAAGCTGGTTCTGGACGCCAAAGCCTTTGAGTACCGAGAAGGTGAGTGCCAGCAGTGGCACCAGCGACAGCAGCGTTGTGTAGACCAGGCTCATCGAACGCAGGGTGAGCTGGCCTTCGAGGAAATCGCGCACCACGGCAAAGCTTACCTGCAGCATGCGCGTAAGCAGCACCTTCCAGCTTGGAAATGATTCGATATCTTCCGGCCAGAGCATCTGCAGCAGGTCGGTTTTCCATTTCAATATCTGATTGTACATAGCACCTTCAGGCTGCCTGAGCAGCGGGTATCTCGCGTTATTGTAGCTTTTATATCACCCACGACAGCATGATGCAATCCGGTCTGCTCTGCAATCGCCGGGGCAAAGGCGGTGTTAGTGGTTTACCCGTCACTTTTGCATGGACGGATTTGAAGCCCCGCCTATAGTGTGACTATGAATAATACCATGTATATAATCTATGCGCTTGCCGCACTCCTGCTGGTGGTCATCCTGATCAGAGGGTTGGTTAAAGGCTATGCGATGAAAAGGATAGCCGGTGAGCTGGCCAGGCCGCTGCGCTATATCATAATCTCACTTGCTGTCTGGTTCTCTTATATATACGTGGTCAGGGAGTTCGGGAGCAGGTTCTGACTGCTTCCGTGCTGCAATCTCCGAAGCGGAGGGGCTGTATGTGGTTTACCTGGAAAAGAGACTCTCTTGTTGATAGTAGCTATTATGCCTATAATGGCTGCAGTTAATTATGAATCCAGAGAGGTGCTGATCATGAAAGCCATTGCAGCAAGAGAGGCCAAGAATCGTTTTGGCGTATTGATTGACGCGGCCCAACGGGAGCCGGTGGCTATTGAAAAGCATGGTCGGGCTGTTGCTGTGATGATGTCGGTTGAGGAATACAGGAAAATCAAGCTGGAGCGCTTGCGCAAAGAGGTAAATCAGGGGCTGAATGAACTCGATAATGGTGAATATATAGCCATTGAGCGGGGGCACCTTCAGTCGCTGTTTGCTGACCTTAGGGCCAGTGGTGATGCAAGAAGAGTGGCCGGTGACTGAGATCCGGTTTTCAAACGCCTCTCTGGTCGACCTGGCGAATATTGAAGAATACACCACAATAACCTGGGGAATTGAGCAGACGAACAGGTATCTCAAGCAGCTTGAGTCGCGTCTGTACTGGCTAGCGGAGCAACCGCAACGGGGTCGAATGCGCGGCGAAATAGCAGAGGGGTTATTCAGTTTTCCTGAAGGCAGACATATGATCTACTATCGTGCTTATGATGGCGTAATGGAAGTTGCCCGTATCTTGCACTGCAATATGGATGTCGATCAGCAACTGTGACGTGAATGGCCCGAATTCCCGGCAAGATTAAGGGTGACAAACTAAGATGCGCGAAGCGAGTCCTGACCCCTCCATGACCCATGGTGAAGGTGACTGAAAACTGAGTATATATCAATCCTATTTCGATTTTCTTCTGCCTCCATGTGGTTTATACTGCTAACAAGAATGTAGCAGACCTTTCGGGGTAAGGAGTATTTCATGCCATCTTCTGACAATGTTTACGAAGCCCTGTTCAAATACACCAAAGCCTTGACCGTAGCGCTGGGATACCGGGATTCTATGACCCGGTTGCATTCAGATCGGGTGCGCAGCATCTCCATGTTGATCGGAAAACATCTTGGATTGGTTGGTGATGATTATAGCGCACTGAAAATGGGCTCATCCTTTCATGACATCGGCAAAATCGGCATACCGGACACGATTTTACTCAAGCCTGCGAGCTTGGATGCGGATGAGTGGAAAGAGATGAAAAGGCATTCAGAGTATGGTGAAGCGATCATCGCCGCATCCGGCTTTGAAGGCTCAGATCGGGCGGCCAAGGCGATTCGCCACCATCATGAGCACTTTGATGGTGGCGGCTATCCGGATGGTCTTGCAGGTTCGGAGATTCCCTTATGCTCACGGATCATGGCGCTGGCTGACAGCTACGATGCCATGGCTGTAACACGCTCTTATCACCGAGCTAGAAACCATCAGGAAATCATGTCTGTCATGCTTGGTGAAAGAGGCACAAAGTTTGAGCCTCGGCTATTTGAGGCATTTTGCGAATGTATCGAAAGGAGCCCGATGAAGGTCAGGTAGGTGCAAACCCTGTCATCCGAAGAGACAAGTGATGGTGTCAGGTATGATTTGTTGGCTTCCAGTGAGTGGGGGCATTGTTATGCAGCATTTTTTGGTAGGAGAGTGCAGTGCTGGATTTGTTGATTGGGAGTTATGCTTTTTCTCCGAGTGCGCTTTACCGGCTTGACTGGGCGGGGGTGTATCAATATTGTTCGCCGCCCTCGCAAGAGGATTACCCATATAGGCTCGTAGCTCAGGGGTAGAGCACCACCTTGACATGGTGGGGGTCGGCGGTTCGAAACCGCCCGAGCCTACCATTTACAGATAGATCGATTAAACAGCAGGCCGGACTGATTCAGTCCGGCCTTTTTTAATCAGGCTCTTGGCGTATGTCGTTGCAGCGCTAGGATGCAGACCTTTCAAAGCCGGAGGAAGCGCATCGCCATGAATATTTCACTGCCAGACGGCTCAAGCCGCACGCTCAATGAAGGCGCAACCGCCTATGATCTGGCTGCCGATATCGGTGCCGGTCTTGCGCGTGCAACGATCGCCGCCACCGTTAATGGCAAACAGGTGGATGTTTCGCATCTGCTCAATGATGGCGATACCGTATCCCTGATTACCGAAAAGTCCGATGAGGGGCTGGAAGTTATCCGCCACTCGATGTCGCATCTGATGGCCATGGCTGTGCAGGAAGTGTTTCCCGGCGCACAGGTAACGATCGGTCCGGTGATTGAAGATGGTTTCTATTATGATTTTGCCTATGAGCGTGCATTTACACCGGACGATCTGACCAAGATTGAAGAGAAGATGCGTCAGCTGGCCAACCGTAAGCTGCCGATTACCCGTGAAGAGTGGGACCGCGATGCGGCGATTGCCCACTTCGAGGGGATTGGCGAAATCTACAAGGCCAAGCTGATCGGCCGTATTCCGGCCGGCGAAACTGTGAGCCTCTACAAGCAGGGTGAGTGGTCTGATCTCTGCCGTGGCCCGCATGTGCCGAATACCGGCGTACTCAAGCACTTTAAGTTAATGAAGGTCTCCGGCGCTTACTGGGAAGGCAACTCGGACAACGAGCAGCTCTGCCGCATCTATGGCACGGCCTGGGCCTCCAAGGGCGATCTGAATGCTTATCTGACCCGGCTGGAAGAGGCGGAGAAGCGCGATCATCGCAAGCTGGCCAAAACACTGGATCTGTTTCATCTGCAGGAAGAAGCACCCGGCATGATCTTCTGGCATCCGAAGGGGTGGACCGTCTGGCAGCAGGTGGAGAACGAGATTCGCGGCGTGATGCGCGATAACGGCTATCAGGAGATCAAGACACCGCAGATGGTGGATCGCAAGCTGTGGGAGAAATCCGGCCACTGGGACAAGTTCCGTGCCGAGATGTTCACCACCAGTACCGAGAATCGCGACTATGCGATCAAGCCGATGAACTGCCCGTGCCACATTCAGGTGTATAACCAGAACCTGCACTCCTATCGTGAGCTGCCGCTGCGTCTGGCCGAATTCGGCTCCTGCCACCGCAATGAGCCATCCGGCACGCTGCACGGCCTGATGCGTCTGCGTAACTTTGTACAGGATGATGCGCATATCTTCTGTACCGAAGCGCAGATTCAGGACGAGGTATGTGACTTTATTGATCTGACCTATGATGTGTACAAGCGCTTCGGCTTTGAAGAGGTGATTATTTTCCTCTCCGATCGGCCGGAAAACCGGGTTGGTACCGATGAGCAGTGGGACAAGGCTGAAGCTGCGCTGCATCAGGCGCTGGGTTCCAAGGGGATTGAATACGGCCTGAATCCGGGCGAGGGCGCGTTTTACGGGCCGAAGATCGAGTTTTCACTGAAGGATTGTCTGGGTCGTGTATGGCAGTGTGGTACCATTCAGGTGGACTTCTCGATGCCGGGCAAGCTGGGTGCTGAATATGTGGCAGAAGACTCTTCCCGTCAGACGCCGGTAATGCTGCATCGTGCCATTCTCGGTTCAATGGAGCGTTTTATCGGCATCCTGATCGAACATCATGAAGGCAAGTTCCCGTTCTGGCTGGCGCCGGTGCAGGCCGTGGTGTGTAATATCACTGATACACAGAGCGAATATGTGACTGAAGTGACCAATTCTATGCATGCTGCGGGCTTTCGTGTAGAAATGGACTTGCGAAATGAGAAGGTCGGCTATAAAGTGCGCGCCCACACCCTGGCGAGGGTGCCGTACATCCTTGTTGCCGGAGATCGGGAACGTGATGAACGAACCATCAGTGTGCGTGATCGCAGTGGCCAGAATTTGGGTACATTCAGTGTTGATGACTGGATTGCCGAAATGGCCGACATGCAGTTACGTCATGCCTGAGTGTGGAATGTGATATTGCTTGCTGAGCAAGGGGGCTCGTATTAAAAAGGATTTACCAATCAATTTCGAGATTAACGCGGATTCAGTGCGTGTGGTCGTTGATACAACAGGCGAACAGTTAGGTGTTCTCTCTTTAAGAGAAGCAGTTGCTGCCGCAGAAGCTAATGGGCTAGATCTGGTGCTGATGGCGGCCAAGAGTAATCCGCCTGTTTGCCGCATCATGGACTATGGTAAATACAAGTACGAGCAGAGCAAAAAAGCAAATGCTGCCAAGAAACGTCAGCATGTGATGCAGATCAAGGAAGTGAAGGTACGTGCCAGCACGGACAAACATGATCTTGATGTGAAGCTGAAGCGATCAATACAGTTTTTGTCCGAGGGCAACAAGGTGAAAGTTACACTGCGTTTCCGCGGACGTGAAATGGCTCATACTGAACAGGGTTTGGCGCAGATGAAACATGTTGCCGAACAGGTTGCTGAGTATGGTAAGCCGGAAAAAATGCCAAATATGGAAGGGCGTCAGATGATCATGGTTCTGGCCCCTCTGAAAAAGTAAGGAAGGTCCAGGACAATGCCTAAGATGAAATCAAACAGTGGTGCTGCCAAGCGCTTTTCCAAGACGGGAAGCGGTAAATGGAAGCGCAACAAGGCTTTCGGGAGTCATATCCTGACCAAAAAGTCGCCCAAGCGTAAGCGCAATATGCGCGGAACAGAACTGGTATCCGGTTCTGATGCGAAGTCACTGGAACGTTTAGTTCCAGGCCGCGGCTAAGACAGTTATTAGGTTAGGAGAGATATATGCCTCGCGTTAAATCCGGAGTACAGGCGCACGCGCGCCACAAGAGTGTTATCAAGGCAGCCAAAGGCTACCGTGGTCGTCGTAAGAGCTGTTTTCGTGTTGCCACCCAGGCAGTCGATAAAGCACGCCAGTACGCCTACCGCGACCGTAAGGTCAAGAAACGTGACTTCCGCAGCTTGTGGATTGTCCGTATCAATGCAGCTGCCAAACTGAATGGCCTGAGCTATTCACGCTTCATGCACGGTCTGAATCTGGCCGGCATCGAGCTGGATCGTAAGGTACTGGCTGATATGGCTGTGCTGGATGCAGCAGGTTTTGCAACGCTGGTAGAAGCAGCGCGCGCACAGCTTTAAGTAATAGTCTCTGATCCGGTTTTTACCGGCTCTGAATGATGAAATACAAAGGCAGGGCTGTTCACACAGTCCTGCCTTTTTCGTGGCTAACTGTTTGGTCAAAAGTTTTTGCCGTAGCGGATGTACAGTTACGCAGAGAAAAGGCGTCATGAAGATATGACATGGGTTTATGCTTGCGCTCGCACGCTCTCATCCGCCCGGGATTCAGTTATCTATCATGCTTTTGCTTTGCATCAATCTGCATCCTCTGTGGTGAGAAAAAAGGGGTATGTATGAGCGAGATAGATTCGCTGAAAGCTCAGCTTGAATCATTGCAGTCCGAGGCGTTGAGTGCTTTTGACTCCGCTGCGGATTCGGCTGCATTGCAGTTGCTGCGTGTTCACTATCTGGGCAAGAAGGGTGCATTGACTGAGGTGCTCAAGGGGGTCGGCAAACTGCCGCCACAGGAGCGACCGGTGATCGGTCAGTATGTCAATCAGGCCAAAGCGGTACTCTCGGCGGCACTCGACAGGTGTGAGGCTACGCTCTCGGCACAGGGAAAAAGCGCCCGCATCGAGGCTGAACGGATCGATGTGACCCTGTCCGGCCGCAAGCTTCCTGCCGGCGCACTGCATCCGGTGCAGCAGGGGCTGGATGAGATTACCGCCATCTTCGCTCAGATGGGCTTTGCCATTGCTGAAGGACCTGAAATCGAGGATGAGTTTCACAACTTCGATGCGCTGAATATTCCGCCGGAGCATCCGGCGCGTGCCATGCACGATACCTTCTTCCTCAAGGATCTGACGCATGGTGATGCTGCCGAGCCTATGCTGCTGCGCACGCATACCTCGCCTGTACAGATTCGTACGATGAAGCGCTTTCTGGCCGAAAACGGTGAGCCGCCACTGGCTGTGGTTGCGCCGGGCCGTGTCTACCGCTGCGATTACGATGTGACCCATTCACCGATGTTTCATCAGGTGGAGGTGTTCAAGGTCGATCGCGATGTATCGATGGCGCATCTCAAGGGTGTACTCAAACATTTTCTCTCCACCTATTTTGAAAAGGATGTCGGCATTCGCCTGCGTCCGCACTATTTCCCGTTTACAGAGCCCTCCGCGGAAGTGGATATCTCCTGCGTCTTCTGTGCAGGCAAGGGTTGCCGCATCTGCAAGGGCAGTGGCTGGATTGAGGTGCTGGGCTCGGGCATGATCCATCCCAATGTAATGCGCTCTGTTGGCGTGGATTCATCTGAATTCTCAGGCTTTGCCTTCGGCCTCGGCGTGGAGCGACTGGTCATGCTCAAGCAGGGTATTCCGGATTTAAGACTGTTCTTTGAAAATGATGTCCGATTCCTGCGCCGGATGGGGGTCCCGCTATGAAAATTCCATTCTCCTGGCTGAAAGCTTATGTGCCGCTGACGGCAACACCGGCGCAGATTGCCGATGATCTGGTGCGCTTGGGGCATGAGGTTGAGGCGGTGGAGTTGCCGCGCGCCGCCGTGCACGGGGTACGCGTTGGCCTGATCACCGCAAAGCAGCCGCATCCGGATGCCGATAAACTGAGTCTGTTGAAGATCGATATCGGCGAGACGGAAGAGCTGGCGATCGTTTGCGGCGCCGCCAATATGGGCGAGGGTGACAAGGTGCCTGTCGCCACAATCGGTACCACGCTGCCGGGCGGACTGGTGATCAAGCAGGGTAAAATCCGCGGCGAGACCAGTTTCGGCATGTGCTGCTCGGAAGTAGAGCTGGGGCTGGCTGATGAATCGGCCGGCCTGCTGATTTTGCCGGCTGATGCGCCGGTTGGTGCACAGGTGGGTGAATATCTGACGCTGGAAGAGGCGGTGTTTGATCTCTCCATTACCCCGAATCGTGGTGACTGCATGAATGCGCGCGGTATTGCGCGCGATCTGGCGGCTGATGCAGGCTTGCCGTTCACCGATATCAGCGTGGCGGAGATTGCTGTTGATACAGCGGTTACGACGCCGCGCGTCACTGTCAGCGCCGGGCAGGATGCGCCGGTCTATATGGCCAGACGCATCGACGGCATCACGCTGGCCGACTCACCGGCCTGGATGCAGGCGAGCCTGCTGATGGCCGGTATGCGCCCGATCAATGGCGTGGTTGATATATTGAACTATGTGATGCTGACGCAGGGGCAGCCGATGCATGCCTTTGATGCCGATACGCTGCACGGCGATATCACTGTCAGATCGGCAGTCGATGGCGAGGATTTTGCCGCACTCGACGGACGCGAATTGAAGCTGCATACGGGTGATCTGGTGGTCAGCGATGAGCGGAGCGTCATTGCACTGGCCGGTATCATGGGCTCGGCAGCATCGGGTGTCAGTGAAGGCACGGTCAATATCGTGCTGGAGTCTGCATTCTTCCGGCCTGCCCGCGTCAGTGAGACGCGCCGTACCTATGCGATGGTTTCGGAAGCATCGATGCGCTTTGAGCGCGGTGTTGATCCGGCTGTTGTGGCCATGGCCATGCAGCAGGCGACTGCCCTGATTATCGACCTCTGCGGTGGTACATCCGGTGAGATCGCCGTCTGCGGTGATGCCGGAGCGATCAATGCCGGACGCACGGTGAGCTGTTCGCTCTCCCGTATCGAATCGAGACTGGGTGTGGCTGTACCTGCGGCACTCGATGTCGTGCTGGCTCGTATGGGCTTTGTTATGCAACGTGACGGTGATCTGCTGACGGTCCATGTACCGTCATTTCGTCACGATGTAACGATTCCCGAGGATCTCTCCGAGGAGTATGCGCGCGTGATCGGCTTTGATGCGATTCCCACGCTGCTGCCGCCGCTGGCAACCACGGCACCCGTCAGGCCGGATCGATTTATTCATGATGCCGTAGCGGGTGGTTTCCTGCAGGCGGTAACCTACGCCTTTATCTCAGCCGATGAGCAGCGGCTGTTTGTTGCCGATGACGGGCTGGATATTGCGCTGGCCAACCCGATCTCGGATGCGATGAGCGTGATGCGCAGATCTGTCTGGCCGGGTCTGCTCAATGCCGCAAGGCGGAATCTGAACCGGCAGCAGCCGGGTGTGGCGCTGGCAGAACAGGGGCGTGTCTATCTGCGTACGGATGCCGGCCATGATGAGAATAATGTACTGGCCTGGCTGATGACCGGCGAGGTGGAGCAGGATCAGTGGTATGGTGATGCGCGCGCTGCTGATTTCTTCGATCTGAAAGGGGCTGTGGAAACATGGCTGCAAGTGCGCGGCCTGAACGGACGCTTTATTGCCGATGACAGCATGCAGGGCTTGCAGGCAGGTCAGAGCGCAAAGATCATGGTTGGGCGTGCCGAGGCCGGCCGTATTGGGCGTGTGGATACCGATCTGGCAGAGCAGTTTGATATAGATGCACCGGTCTTTGTGGCCGAGCTGAATCTGGATCTGCTGCCGCAGGGGAAGCAGGCGAAGTTTGCGCCGCTGGCTGAATTTCCTGCTGTAGAGCGCGATCTGGTCTTCCTGTTTGACCGGGGCGTCTCATCGGAAGCGGTGCTCAATGCTGTCAGAAGTGGTGGCGGCAAGCTGCTGACCGATGCGCGTATTTTCGATCGCTATGATGGCAAGGGTGTACCCGACGGTAAGGTGAGTCTTGGTATCCGCTTCGGCCTGCAGGATGCCAAACGCACCCTGACTCAGGCTGATTCCGATGCCGCTTCCAGCGCCATTATCGCTGCTATGGACAAGCGTTTCGGAGCAGCCCTGCGCTAGCCGTTTTTGGAAACAGGGCGGATTACTCTCCGCCCTGATCTTCCGAGCTGAATTTGCGCAAGTCTGTACGCTCGTCTATATCTCCCTGTAAACAATCAGGGGGAGGCAGGCGATGGGCAAACCTGAACAACATGACAGTGCAAATGGTCCCGGCGATTATATTCGCGGGGATGAGTTCGATGAAAAACTGCTGCAGGCAGAGCTGGAGCGCATTCAGCAAAGAGCCGGTGTGGAGCAGGATGTTGAAAGGCTGAAGCGGAATCTCTTCGGTCTGGCTTTTTCCGGCGGCGGCATCCGCTCGGCTACATTCAGCCTCGGCGTGATGCAGGCACTGGCCGAGAAGGGGTGGCTCAAGCAGTTTCACTACCTCTCGACGGTATCCGGAGGCGGCTATATCGGGTCATCCCTGACCTGGCTGCTGCATCGCAGCTGGCGTGACGGTAGCGGCAAGCAGCTGCAATTCGATGTTGACCAGCATTTTCCCTATGCCCGTTTCAATGACCAACCCAAGGCGCCGGACAAGGCGGCCGCCGAGCGCGACAAGTATGACCGGGCCAAACGGCTGCTGCGCTATCTGCGCCAGCACAGCAAATACCTGACGCCCGGCCACGGTATCTCGATGGCATCACTGCTGGCGGTGATCCTGCGCGGCGCTTTTTTAAGTCTGCTGGTCTTTGGCGGCCCGCTTGTTGTGCTGATGGGCGCACTCTCCCTGCTTTGCCTGCTCTATAATGGCATAAACCCGGTTCTGTGGGGATCCGGTTTGCTGCTTGCCGCCATGCTGTTGATCAATATCTACTTTGGCATACGCAGCGGCAAAAAGCGCGACAGTGCCGCGGCCTACGACTTGCGTCGTCGATACGACAAGTATGCGGGCAAGCTATTGTGGCTGACCGGCCTGCTGGCTGTGCTCGGCACTGTGCCGCTAGCCACCCATTATCTGGAGCTTCAGACCTCCTCATCGGTAACCGCTGCCGGTATTGCCAGCTCGATCTACGCGATTATGAAATCCCAGAGCAAGGATACCGGCAAGATACCGTTGGGGCTGCTCGGGCCGCTTGCAGCGACGCTGTTTATCTACGGAATCCTGCTGGTGAGTTATCTGGGAGGAGTGGCGCTCGCTTGCTCGCTTGCCGACTGGATGCAGGCACCCGTCGGGGTGCCTGTTGCACTGCTGGTCACGCTGTTTCTGGTGGTCGTGCCGGCCTGGCTTGGCTGGTATGCCAATATCAATCATATCTCCATTCATCGATACTACCGCGATCGGCTGATGGAGTTGTTCCTGCCCGATATCGAGGCGCTGTTTCAGAATGGCCCGCTGGATCGGGCCGACCTTGCCAATGGTGCGATGCTCTCGGATATGTGCCGCTTCGGCGCGGTACCTGATGTTGATGGCCCCTATCATATTATTAATAGCAATATGGTGACCAAGGGTTCGAGCTATATGAAACTCAGTGCCCGTGGTGGTGATAACTTCATCTTCTCTCCGCTCTACTGCGGCAATGCGGTGACCGGCTGGCGCGGTACAGCAGAGTATATGGCCGGCATGATCTCGCTGCCGACTGCGATGGCTATTTCGGGGGCGGCAGCCGATCCTCATGGTGCACCGGGCGGCGAAGGGCTGTTGCGCAATGTGAGTGTGGGCCTGCTGATGGCGTTGTTCAATGTGCGGTTGGGTTACTGGGCAGTGAATCCGGCGCGCTTTGACAGGCAGTGTCGCGACTGCTCGCCGAACTGGTTTATGCAGGGGTGGCGCGAGTTGACAGGTTCACGTATGGATGAAAAGGGGCCCTTTGTGCATCTGGCCGATGGCGGCCACTTTGAGAATCTCGCGGTGTATGAGCTGATCCGGCGCCGGGTGAAAACCATCGTGGTCTGTGATGGCGGGGCGGATGCGGATTACAGCTTTAGCGATTTCAGTAATCTGGTGGAAAAGGTGCGCGTTGATTTCGGGGTGGATATCATCATGGACAGCTCTTTTCTGAAGATGTGTCCGAAACCGCGCTTTGATGAGCACGGCAATCTGGCTAATCCATATGCTGTTGCAACCGCGGAGCAGGGTTATATCAAGGGCAATATCCGCTATGATGATGGCTCAATCGGTACGCTGGTCTATATCAAGACGACGATGATTGAGGGGTTACCCAAGGATATTTATGGCTACAAGAGCGGCCATGCGGATTTCCCGGATGAAACGACGGCCGATCAGTTTTTTGACGAGAAGCAGTTTGAGGCCTACCGGGAGCTGGGCTACCGGATCGGGCTGCGGGTGACCGAAGACAAGGGGTTGGAGGTGCCGTTTTAGGCGCTGCGTATGCATGGTTGTCAGCCGGTTGCTGTCGCATAGATTGCCTGTGGCCATAGTAATCCGGGGGAATGATCCATGTTAGCAGGTGTCGATGAAGTAGGGCGGGGCCCATGGGCAGGGCCCGTGGTGACAGCGGCGGTGATTCTGTCGCCGCATGATCCCTATCTCGGGCAGTACCGCGACTCCAAGCGGGTAGCCGAGAAGAAGCGGCTGAAGCTCTATCACCATATCCGCAAACATGCCGTGGCCTATACGGTGTCGATGGCGACGGTGGAGGAGATTGATCATCTGAATATATTGCATGCGACGATGCTGGCCATGCGCCGATCTGTCGAAGGGCTGGCTGTGCGCCCGCTTAGCGTGCTGGTCGATGGTAATCGTATTCCCGATCTGACCATGCCTGCCGAAGCGATTGTCGGCGGCGATGATCTGGTGCAGGAGATAGCCGCAGCCTCGATCATTGCCAAGGTGGTGCGTGACCGGTTGATGGCCATGCTCGATGTGCGCTACCCCGGCTATCAGTTTGCCAGACACAAGGGGTACGGCACGAAAGTGCATATGGAGGCGCTGCACGCGCAGGGGCCGTGTGATGCTCACCGCCGCTCCTTCGCGCCGATCGCCAAACTCTTATAGGCATTTTACCGCAAAGGTCGCAAAGGTACGCAAGGGGAGATGTTAGCGGTTTTTATACCGTCACATCTCTATGAACAGTGGACAGGAAATAGCGCTTCATTCTGTTTCCATGTTTTCCTTTGCGTACCTTCGCGCTCTCTGCGGTGAGTCGCTTTAAAGTATGTAGCGGGAGAGATCCTCGTCGGCGCTGATTTCACCCAGTTGTGCAAGTACATAAGGTGCATCGACTTCGATGGCTTCGCCACTGCGATCGGAAGCCTCAAAACTGATATCCTCCAGTACACGCTCCAGCAGTGTATGCAGGCGGCGGGCGCCTATGTTTTCGGTCTTTTCATTCACCAGTACGGCGATACGGGCCAGCTCCGCAATGCCCTCATCGGTAAAGCTGATCGTGACATTCTCCGCCTGCAGCAGAGCTGCATACTGCCGTGTCAGTGACGATTCCGGCTCGACCAGAATACGCCGGAACTCGTTTTCTCCGAGTGCCGTCAGGTTAACACGAATCGGAAAACGTCCCTGCAGTTCCGGTATCAGGTCGGAAGGCTTGGCCAGATGGAAGGCGCCGGAGGCAATAAACAATACATGATCGGTGTTGATGTGGCCGTAGCGGGTATTAACAGTTGTGCCTTCAACCAGTGGCAGCAGATCCCGTTGTACACCCTCACGGGAGACATCGCCGCCGGTACCGCCGCGGTGGGTGATCTTGTCCATCTCATCGAGAAAGACGATGCCATCATTTTCAGCGCGCTTGATCGCCTCATCCTTGATCGCTTCCTGATCGAGCAGGCCATCTGCCTCCTGTTGCTGAATGATCTTCATGGCATCAGCCACACTCATGCGCTTGGGTTTGCTCTGCTTGCCCATGATGCTGCCCAGCATCTCCTGCAGATCCATGCCGTTGTCGCCGCCCTGATTGGGGAAGACCTGCATCATTGGCATGGCTGAAGGCTGTTGTTCCACCTCGATTTCCACCTGCCGGTTATCCAGTTCGCCCAGGCGCAGTTTGTGGCGCATCTTTTCGCGCGATTCACTGTTGGCGGCCGGCGTTGTGGCGACGGGTCCGTTGGTATTGACCGAGTGTGGAATCAGGATGTCGAGCAGTCGCTCTTCGGCCATCTTCTCGGCCCGGGTTTGTACGCGCGTCAGATGCTCTTCGCGGACGATCTTGATCGATGTGTCGACAAGATCGCGGACAATGGTTTCAACATCGCGACCGACATAACCGACTTCGGTGAACTTGGTCGCTTCCACCTTGATAAACGGTGCATTGGCCAGGCGTGCCAGCCGGCGTGCGATCTCGGTTTTGCCGACGCCGGTCGGGCCGATCAGCAGGATATTCTTCGGCGTGATCTCCTCACGCATCGGTGAGGCAACCTGCTGGCGCCGCCAGCGGTTGCGCAGGGCAATAGCCACCGCCCGTTTGGCATCGCTCTGGCCAACGATGTAGCGGTCCAGTTCGGAGATAATTTCGCGTGGTGTCATCGTCTGGCTCAAGGCTGACTCTCCTCGGGAATAGATTTGATGGTGATATTATCATTGGTATAGATGCAGATGTTGGCGGCAATCAACATCGCCTCGCGGGCAATAGCGCTGGCTCTGAGTTCACTGTGATGAACAAGGGCCGTAGCAGCCGCCTTGGCATAGGCGCCACCGGAGCCGATAGCGGCTATGCCGTCATCCGGCTCCAGTACATCACCGTTGCCGGAAATAATCAGTGTATTGTCGGCATCGGCCACAATCATCATCGCTTCCAGCTGGCGCAGGTATTTATCCGTACGCCAATCCTTGGCCAGACCCACCGCTGCGCGCATCAGACTGCCGCCGTGTTCATCCAGCTTGGCTTCAAAGCGCTCAAACAGATTCATCGCATCGGCAGTTGAGCCGGCAAAACCGGTCAGTATGGCGCCGTTACGAATCGAGCGGACCTTGCGCCCGCCGTGTTTTACAACCGTGTCGCCCAGTGTGACCTGACCGTCGCCGCCTATGGCGACTTCGTTATGCTTACGTACGCAGCAGATGGTTGTACCACGCATGGAAATTCCAGCCATATATATTACCTCTCATGGTCGACTTCTGCACTCAATGCTAGCCATGAACAGGTGGCTAGTCAGTAGCTATAGCAGTGGTTTTTTTTCGAATGCAAATTAAGGGATTGACGAACGCTGTGCGGATGCCTATTGTCCGCCGCCTTCGCATGAAGGTCTGAATAAACGGGGCGTAGCGCAGCCTGGTAGCGCATCTGGTTTGGGACCAGAGGGTCGGGTGTTCGAATCACCCCGCCCCGACCATTCAAACTTCTGCGAAGTTTTTTTTTGTACAAAGCGTGACTGGCGAGCGTCTGTAGCTCAACCGGATAGAGCAACGGCCTTCTAAGCCGTAGGTTGCAGGTTCGATTCCTGCCAGGCGCACCACTATAGTATGGTGGACGTAGCTCAATGGTAGAGCCCCGGCTTGTGATGCCGGTGGTTGGGGGTTCGAGTCCCCTCGTCCACCCCAGTTGCATGGACGCGATGATTCGCTATGATTCGCATCCCGCATGGGCCGTTAGCTCAGTTGGTAGAGCAGCTGACTCTTAATCAGCGGGCCGCTGGTTCGAGCCCAGCACGGCCCACCATGCAAAGCCTTGTTTTACAAGGCGACTAAAGAGGAGTCCTTCGGGGCTCCTTTTTTTTGGTTCTTCGCGTATTTTCGGGAAGAATCCATTGCCTTGCAGCAGGTAGTCATGATCTGTTTTGCACGCGCATACATGCAGTTGTTCTTTCCTGACCATTCACTGCTGCCAAGAATCAGAGTCACAAGCATTTCACCGCAGAGGACGCAAAGGAGCGCAAAGGCAAAGCAAAACAATGAAGGGAAATGCCAGTAATACTGCGTCGCCCTTGGTCGGGTGTACCCTCGCCGTACCAGAGACGCTATTCATATACATCGTCTTTCCTTTGCGGTGAGGCCTGTGACCATCACTGGATTAGCTGCCTGCCAGGAGGGGATCAAGGCTTGAAGGTACAAACTCAGGCATGCATGGGTGCATTTCCCGCTAACCCGCGATGAACCTTTTTTTGCGGTACGGATGGCCCTCAACGGGAATCAGGGCGTGGCCCGGCTGACCATAGCAATGCTGTCTGCGTTCATGCTAGCTTAGCGGCTATGGGGCATGCGGAGACAAATATCATCGAGGAGCTGACACTTCTGGCGGAGCGACTGCCTGAAGAGCGGTCACGGCAACTGCTTGATCTGATTTCAAGCTGGCGTGAAGATGTCCGCCGCTCGCCGCGCGAGTCCTACAATGAGCTGCTTGGCTTTGTCTCCTCAAAGGGTTCGCAATATGGCCATGCCCGTGATATCAGCGGTACCGGTGTATTTATCGAAACGCTGGCCGATTTTGAAATCGGCGACCGCATCACTCTTGAGTTAACCTTTATCTCCGCGCCCAACCCGGTGAAGTTGAGTGGTGAAGTGGTACGCAAGGAAGCCTACGGTGTCGCTGTTGCTTTCGATCAATGTAGTCGTGATCAGGTGGCGAAGCTGGATGACATTATCAGCAAGCACGCGCTGATTATGCACCCGCCACGCGGCTAGACTCCGGCTCCCGCAGCCACCACGGTTTTAGTGCCGGCTTCGTTTTACATTCAATAGTGATCTTTCTGCTGTCGGATATGGGTAAATACCGAGAGAGCATCAGCATCAATACCTTTACTGGCCGCATAGGCGGTTACAAAGCTGCTATCAAGCGGTCGCAGGAACGGATTGGTCGCTTTCTCAGTCCCGATAGTGGAGGGGATCGTGGGCAGCTCCCGTTGTCGTTTTGCCTTATCCTGCTGCATACGATCCTGCAGCGCGCCGTTATGCGGGTCAACGAACATGGCAAAATCGAGGTTGGCCAGTGTGTATTCGTGGGCACAGTAGACGCGGGTCGCCCCATCCAGCAGCGCAAGCTGTTGCAGGCTGTGCCACATCTGTGCATGTGTGCCCTCAAACAGGCGGCCGCAACCAGCGCCAAAGAGCGTATCACCGCAGAACAGCGCGTCATCGAGCAGGTAGGCGATATGGCCGCGGGTATGCCCGGTAACATCAATGACGCGGATATCCAGCCCCTCAATAAGTGGCGGGGACGTTTCACTGACCCGTATATCGATAGCCGGAATGCGCGCTGCATCATGGGCGGCTCCGATAACAAGACAGCCAAAATCATTTTTTAGCGGCACATTGCCATCGGTATGGTCCCAGTGGTGATGGGTATTGAGAATATGGGTCAGCGGCTTGCCCAGCTGACGGCAGGCGCGACGTACGGAAACGGCTTGGGCAGGATCAATGGCAATCATGGCATCTGATGCATGCGCCTCGATCAGATAGATGTAGTTATCCTTGAGTGCAGGCAGCTGGTGTACGGTGAAATTGCTGTGATTGTATGAGAGCATGCGGGGAGTTTAACCCGCTGGAGGGTGATATGTCACATGGTACAACAAAGACTGTATTAACGGCGCTGGCCGGCAACAGCCTGGTTACACTGGCCAAGTTTTTCGGATTCTTTGTCTCCGGATCCAGTGCGCTGCTGGCAGAAGCGGTGCATTCGCTGGCGGATACCGTGAATCAGGGGATGCTTTATCTGGGGTTACGCCGATCCATGCGCAAGGCCGATAATGAACACCACTTCGGCTACGGGCAGGAGCGCTACTTCTGGAATCTGGTTTCGGCCGTTACGATCTTCTTTCTCGGCTGCGGTTACACGATTCTGCATGCGGTGGAGCAGTTGCAGGTTGCGCACCAGCCGGAGTTGTCATGGATACCATTCATGATTATCGGCGTGGCATTCTGTGCAGAGGGTTATTCGCTGAGTGTGGCGCTGACCGAGTTCAGGAAGCAGGCCGCCGGGGCAGGCAAGACTCTGCGTGTCTATTTTGTCGAAACACGTGATCCGACCACGCTTGCCGTGCTGGTCGAGGATGCGGTGGCTGTGCTTGGTCTGGTGGTGGCGCTGATCGGTATGGGTTTGGCGGCATGGACAGGCTCAGCCGTGTTTGACGGTATTGCGGCTATCTGTATCGGCCTGATGATGGGAGCGTTGGCGCTATTTTTAGCCTCAATGAATCGCAAATACCTGCTTAACCGCTCCGATGATGAGGTGAACGCAATTGCCGCCCGCCTGTGGCAGGCTGATGAACGGGTTCAGCATGTGCCGCGGGTGAACAGTATTGTGCTCTCACCGGGCGATACCTTGCTGATGGCAGAGGTGGAGCTCAGGGAAGAGGCTATTTTTGCCGATATGAGTGCCGAGGAAGTGGCCCACGCTGTGCATTTTATGCGTAAGCTTGATGTGATCCGGCGCGGCCTGGAAGACCAGGTGAGTCAAAATGCACCGGAAACCCGGCATATTTTTATTGAGTTTGCCCCGCCTGCGGATAAACCAGATAAAGACTAGGGTGGTGCTTGCCCCGACTTTCTCTTAACATTGCATTTCAATTTTAACCCCCAAGGAGAGTTCCATGAGTGTATTGGTTGGCAAACAAGCCCCTGATTTTACCGCTGCAGCAGTAATGGCAGATGGTTCTATTAATGAAGAATTTACACTGTCCGATTATGACGGACAGTATGTTGTACTATTTTTCTACCCGCTGGATTTCACCTTCGTATGCCCGTCGGAGTTGATCGCATTCGACCACCGTATCAAGGAATTTGAAGCGCGTGGCGTTCAGGTGATCGGCTGCTCGGTTGATTCCCAGTTCACACACGCCGCATGGCGCAACACGCCTGTAAATGCAGGTGGTATCGGTCCTGTTGCTTATCCGCTGGTTGCTGATCTGACCAAGACGATCGCTGCCGATTACGATGTGCTGATCGATAACGACGGTATCCAGGATGAAGACGGCGATATGGTTCACCTGCTGGGTGGCTCGATTGCCCTGCGTGGTTCATTCCTGATTGACCGCGATGGTACTGTGCAGCATCAGGTGGTGAACAATCTGCCACTGGGTCGCAATATCGATGAAATGCTGCGCATGATTGACGCGTTGAAGTTTACCGAAGAGCACGGCGAAGTATGTCCTGCCGGCTGGAACAAGGGTGAGAAGGGCATGGTTGCCGATGCAGCCGGTGTTGCTTCCTACCTGGCAACCGAGGCCGACAAGCTTTAATTCGCAAGCTTTGCATGGTTGATAGAGCGGTCCTTCGGGGCCGCTTTTTTTTGTGCGTGTAATTGCCATTGCCTTATGCTGAACTCATGTTTATCTTTCGCCGCCCGAACAAAGGCATCAGGCCTGTGTTTGGTTAATAAAACGGAAGGGTGGCAGAGCGGCCGAATGCACCGGTCTTGAAAACCGGCGATGGGAAACCATCCGTGGGTTCAAATCCCACCCCTTCCGCCATTTATTTTAGTTTCACAACGTATGGAGAGATGGCTGAGTGGCCGAAAGCGCGCCCCTGCTAAGGGTGTATAGGCGAAAACCTATCGAGGGTTCGAATCCCTCTCTCTCCGCCATACAATAAAAAAGCGCGCCTTATGGTGCGCTTTTTTATTGTACGGCTGAAGAGGTGCGATGCTATTCCTGTGGTTCGACAAAATCGCAGGAGCGATTTTGAACATCACGAAGTGATGGCCCCGCAGGGGCGAGGGCTAGGACGGCCCGAGTAATCCTTTTATTTGAAAGCGCGCCTTTATGGTGCGCTTTTTTATTGTATGGCTGAAGAGGTGCGATGCTATTCCTGTGGGTTCATGTCGCACATCCATGTGATTCGGGGCATCCAAGCCCCTCAAGCTTTTATACTAATAGCGCCATAAGTCTGAACGGCGACTTTCGGCTGCCACTTCAACCGGTCGACGCAACACATGCATTAAATCTCTCTGCTGGTGTTTCAAAATTCAAGGTCTGCCTTGGCCGCTGATTGAGCCGTCTGGCGATCATGTCCAGATGCGCCTGCGAATGAACTGATAAGTCGGTTCCTTTAGGGAAATACTGGCGCAGCAATCTGTTGGTGTTTTCATTGGAACCGCGTTGCCAGGGACTGCTCGGATCACAGAAATATACTTTGATATCAGTTGCCAGCGTAAAACGCTTATGGTCTGACAGCTCCTTGCCCCGATCCCATGTCAGGGATTGATATACCTCATCAGGCAATTTTTTGGCGTGCTGGATCAATGCATCAATAACCGTTTCTGTTTTTCGATCAGCAACCTTGATCAGCATGACATAGCGCGTATATCTCTCCACGAGAGTGGCGATATAACTGTTGTTGGAGCCAGCAATCAGGTCACCTTCCCAGTGCCCGGGGAGTGCCCGATCTTCAACGGAGGCAGGACGATCACGGATGGATGCGTATTCCGGTGAAGTCGGCACCTGATTCCAGTCGAACGCGACACCCTATTCCGGTGAAGTCGACACCCCCTTTGGGAGCCTGTTGC
>PFXI01000085.1 GCA_002791575.1 Zetaproteobacteria bacterium CG_4_9_14_3_um_filter_54_145
TGGCTTGAGATTTGCTGTTTGGTAACTACAAATCTACCACATCCCTTGGGAATTCAGACCTTTTTCATGCTGTCATTTCTTTGACCGGACAGCAGTGACTCATACAGATAGAAGACTTCAACTTTTTCACGCGCCCAATCCGTTTTCTTTAAAAACTTCACACTGGAATCAATACTCGGATTGATCTTGAAACAATTGATATTCAAATAGGCAAAGAGGATCTCAAATCCATAATGATCCACTATTTCAGTCAACAGGCTTTTCAAACCAAGGCCGTGCAAGGGGTTGTTCTTGTAATTGATCTCATCGTTCATGAATGTCGCCCCCAAGTGAGTAAACAGGATCGTACCCGTTAAAGTAATGGTTTGCCTGTTAAATAAATATTGATCAGTTGATTCTTTATTCTTCAACTCTCTCCAGGAAGAGAGCTATCCCCTCTTTAAAGTGTTCAATCATCTTGGCTTCTTCAGGATATTTGTGGTTACTTTTGATATCCACCTCACCCGTTTGATAATCAACCTGTCCAATAATCCAGTTACCTGCCTGAGCATTTACTTTAAGCTGGATAATCGTATCTCTTTTATATTTTTTAGAAGTGATATATAGGGCATAAAAATCTTCACTGATTTCATCTACTGTAAAACCAGCTACATAATCTTTTTTGTGTGTTTCAGGCATTTAGGGCTTCTCCATACTCATAATCTTTCGGGGCAGGTCTTGAATCTTGAATCTTTCCTTAAGCATGCATATCTGTCACCTGAAACAGTCATCAAGAATCAGCCCGCTGAAAAACGCCCTCACCGCGATTCTTGCTGACATCATCCCAGCGGAAGATGTGACCGTTCATCACCACAAAGACACCGGCACCCAATAGCTGCACAGCGGTGACCGCACAGCCGAGATTGAAGATCGCATCGGAGTTGCTGATCGAATAGGGGATCATCGCCCCGAACAGCACTACCGTTTTGTGCTCCAGCTTCTGCCCCAGCACCCGTGCGGTATCAACCATCGTATCGGTGCCATGCGAGATAATGATCTTTGACTCTTCACAAGCGCTACAGCTGGCGAGAATGGTTGCCCGATCCTCATCATTCATCTCCAGACTATCCTTGAGCATCAACTGCTCGGTGCTGTAGTCCAGTTTGCACCTGCCCCGCTCCAGCATGCCCGGAATAAAAGAATCACGGAACTCAAGTGCGCCGCTGATCTCATTATAGCGCTTACAGATCGTTCCGCCGGTGATAAAAAATTTCACTTTCAAAAGTATCCGCTCCTGGGGGCATGTGATTCAGGCTTCCACGCTAAGCATTATTTAAGCTTTGTCGTGATATGACGCGGTCAGGCACCCGTTGTTGGACGTTTTTTAAAGCTCCGGAACTCCCCGAAGAGAAAGGATATGAGAGGGTATGATGTATATAAAGGTAAGCTGTTATCGCATTGTAATGCGATTTACCCATGCATTCTCAATGGTTGAGTGTTTGCTGCCGCCCTGCTTAAAATGAGTAAATGAAACGGCTATTTCCCAAGGACTATGCGCTACGGCATGAGCTCAATGATGAGCTGCATATTCATCCCTATGAGCCGCTAATACCACCGGAGCGAGTGTTATATCTGGCCGTATTGGTGACGGCTCAGGAGCGCGGTGAAGAAGATGCGCATCTGGATGCGTTGGCTCGTCATTTTGGGGGCGCTACCCCCACGCCGGGTGCCAACCAGGTACGCTATCGCTTAGGCGACATACGGCTCAAGGTCGAACGGCATCAGGAGTTCACCCGCTACAAGTTTGTGTATCATGATACGAAGGCAGCGGATGCTTCTCCTTTTGCGACATCTTTGCGGGAGCTTCTGCCGCCGGAGTGGTTGACCTGCATTCCCGGGCGCACCCTGACAGCGCTGGATATCACAGTATTGCCATATGGAGAGGGTAATACGCTCGAGAAAACAGTGGATCGTTATGCCGGAGAATTCAAATCTGCTTCGTTCACGGCATCGCAATTCGGACGCAGCAAGGGGTTGGCGCTTACCGACTTTGTGATCCGCGAAGATGGTCTGATGCGCATACTGGTATTGACCCGGGCCCGCCAGCCTGCGCAGAACGGGCGATTATTGTTGCGCATTATCGAGATGGAAACCTATCGTATGCTGGCCCTCATGGCCTTGCCCGACGCCCGGAACTTGTTGCATCAGCTACCGGTAGCCGACCAGAAGCTGACACATTTGACACAGGCGATTGCTCAGGGAAACGGGGTCAATGATGAGGCCCTGCTGGAAAAACTGACCGAGCTGGCTGCGGATGTGGAGCAGTTAGTGGCGGCGAATTACCGGCGTTTATCTGCTTCGCATGCCTATTTTGATCTGGTGTTCAAACGACTGGATGATCTGCGCGAAGAGACTGTGGAGAATGTGCCTTCATTCGGGGGTGTGCTGGGGCGACGTCTGGAGCCGGCCCGCAACACATGTGAATCGGTATCACGTTGGCTGGATCAGCTTTCGCAGCGTGTGGCGAATGCCAGCGATTTGCTGCGCACACGCATCGATGTGCGGCATGGACGGCAGAACCAAGAGCTGCTCAGCGCCATGAATAAACGCTTCCAGTTGCAGCTGCGCCTGCAGCAGGCGGCCGAAATACTGTCAGTGGCGATTTTCACCTATTATTCGGTCAATCTGGTGGCCTATGTGGTTGAGGAGCTGGAAGTACTGATGGGGCTTGAGGCCAATCCCCTGCTGATCAAGGCGACCGCAGCCCCCCTTCTGGCCGCCACGGCCCTCTATATCTTGTTCCGGAAGCGCAAGAAGAAGTTGAGCGAATAGCATTTCGCATGGATAAACAGATCCGTGGCAGGTATTACAATCCTATAGCCTGATCTGATTACAGCATGCGTTAATCTTTAAGGCTTTGGTGTACTTCATCAAATGTTCTCAATGTCTCATCTGTACTTTGTGCGCCTATTTTACTGAACAGTATGATGGCCAACCCGGCAAAGACAAACCCCGGAAGTAGTTCATACAGATCAAAAATCCCGCCTTCTAGCGGCTTCCAGATTATGACCGTTACCGAACCGGTGATCATGCCGGCAAGCGCGCCCAGACGGGTGATATTTCGCTTATACAGGGAGAGAATGACAAGTGGACCGAAGGCTGCGCCGAAGCCCGCCCAGGCATAAGCAACCAGTTGCAGCACACTGGAATTTCTGTCGCTCGAAATGTACCAGGCGATCACCGCTATGATGATAACGGTTGCTCGACCAACCCAGACAAGTTCCGTGTCTGAAGCGTCTTTGCGCAGCATGGCATGATAGATATCACGTGTAAGCACGGAGGAAGAGACAAGCAGCTGCGAGTCAATCGTACTCATGATGGCGGCAAGTATGGCAGCAAGTAAGAAACCTGCGATCCAGGGATTAAAAAGCAGCTGTGTAAGTGTGATAAAGATCTTTTCACTATCGTGAAGGTTTACACCTGCGGACAGGACATAAGCCAAACCGAAAAATCCCACGGTCAAAGAGCCGATAACACAGAGAATCATCCAGGTCATGCCAACCAGTTTCGCGCGATGCATTTCGTCCTCATGACGGATCGACATAAAACGCACCAGAATATGCGGCTGCCCGAAATAACCAAGCCCCCACGCCATTAAAGAAAGTACCCCGATGAACGAAGTACTGTTAAACATATCCAGTCTTGCAGGATCGAATGCTTCAATAATCCTCAATCCTTCACTTACGCTCCCGATCTGATAAATAACCACAACAGGGGTGACGACCAGAGCAAGCATCATAAGAATGCCCTGGATAAAGTCCGTCCAGCTAACGGCATTGTAACCACCCAGAAAAGTATAGGATACGATAACAACACTGCCGATCAGCAGGGCTGTGGCATAATCAAGGTCGAATGCCGCTTCAAACAGTTTCGCGCCCCCGACAAGTCCGGAAGAGGTGTAGAGCGTATAAAAAATCAAAATCACAATGGCTGTAACAACACGCAGTACATTGCCTTTGTCTACAAAACGATTCGAGAAATAATCAGGTATGGTAATGGCATCACTAAGGCGATGCGTATAAACGCGCAGCGCTTTTGCTACGTAATGCCAGTTGAGGAAAGCCCCGATGATAAGCCCGAGTGCAATCCAGCTACCAACCAGGCCTTCGCTATACATCAATCCGGGCAGCCCAAGCAGCAACCAGCCGCTCATATCTGATGCACCGGCACTCAGTGCTGTCACGCCGGGCCCGAGCCCTCTGCCGCCAAGCACATAATCACTCAGGTCATTGCGTATTCCGGTCGAACGTGACACCTGATTCCGCTGGAACGCGGCACCCCATTCCGATTGAAGTCGGCACCTGATTCCGGTGAAG
>PFXI01000050.1 GCA_002791575.1 Zetaproteobacteria bacterium CG_4_9_14_3_um_filter_54_145
TCATCAATGCCAAGTATCTGTTGGTATAAATGCTTGTCTCTCATTAACCAAATATAGCTGATTCTTAGATTTTACCCACACAACTTCGTGAAGCGCCGTATTTTCTTTGTTGCGCTGTTTTCCATGCTGGCAAAAATGGCCAAAGCCGATGGTAAGGTCACCGCACAGGAGGCCGACCTGATCAACCATCTGGCACGTACACAAATAGAGATGGATAGCGAAGACCGGAAAGCCGCAGCTCTGATTTTCAAAAATGCTCTGGATGATGACTTCACCATCTATGACTACGCCAAACAATATCGCCAGATTGCCGGCAACACCCAGATGTGTGAAATGGTTTACCGCCTGTTATTTGCAGTGGCTTACGCCGACAACGATCTGCATGTCGAGGAGGATGCGATTCTCAGGGAAATCCCCTCTCACCTTGGACTGGACAGTGCCCAATACCAGATCTTCAAGGAGGAGTTCCATGGTCAACATGCCGATGTCAGCGAGTCCTACAAGATTCTCGGTTGTGAGCCAGCCAGCAGCGACAGTGAAGTGAAGCGCGCATATCGCAAGCTGTGTATGGATTACCACCCCGACAAAATTGCGGCCAAAGGACTGCCTGAAGGTTTTATGAAATTTGCCGAGCAACAGATGCACCTGATCAATGACGCCTATAAAACTATCATGGATCAACGTAAATAGGCTTTACACACTTGGAATAACGGCCGGCCATCGTGTTCTATCCACCGTGAACCACTGCTTTTCGCCGGCCCCGGCAAGTTAGCCTCTTTACCCGCTGTGTGGCTTCATGCTTGACACATAAAGTCATGAAATTTAAAGGGTAATTATAATCACTAAATTATAGGCATGTCATGTGCATGTCACGGCAATGTAATCATACAGCGCATATACGCCATTTCATCCACCGACTTATCCACAGCCTCTGTGGACAGTGCTGAGATACCCTTTGTTTTCAGCATGCTAGCCTGCTCAGGCCTACATTTTCCTATGCTTCAGGCTGGGCAGGATGTTACGAATGTGTGTAATGCGGGCGGATGTCAAATCAGCCATGATCACGCCCGTGCCCTCTTCCTGCAGCGCTATCACCTCGCCCCACGGATCAATGATCATGGAATGCCCCCACGTCCTGCGTCCATCTGCATGTCCTCCCCACTGGGCTGAAGCCAGCACATAACACTGGTTTTCGATCGCGCGGGCACACAACAATGTCTGCCAGTGCGCTCGCCCTGTCTGCTCGGTAAATGCAGCAACTACACACAGGATATCGCATCCCACATCGGCATAGTGGCGGTAGAGCTCAGGGAAGCGGATATCGTAACAAATCGATAAACCGACATGAAAAGCACCCAGTTCAACAGCACATGGATACTCGCCTGCCACAACAGTTGCCGACTCGCAGTAGGATTCACCACCGTCCAGGTCCACATCAAACAGGTGTATCTTGTCATAGATAGCACACATCCGCCCGTCGGCAGTAAAAACAGGGCAGGCATTACGCAATTTGCCTTGCCCCCCCTGCAGTAGCGTGCTGCCGCCGACAATCGCCATACGGTGCGTGATCGCCTGCGCCGAAAGAAAGGCCAAGACTGTGGATTGCTCCTGCGGCTCGGCCAGCATCTGCTTATCGCTTGGGCTTGCGCCCATCAGGGAAAAGTTCTCGGGCAGAACAGCCAGCTCGGCACCGGCTGATGCCGCCTGCTGCAGCAGGAGCGATGCCTGTTCCAGATTCGCCTCCCTTTCGGCGACGGAGTTCATCTGTATGCATGCAACACGCATGCCGGCACTAGACATAACGACCAATGCGCTTGATGGCACCGAGATTGGCATCATCACTGAGTACCGGAACCAGTTTATCATCGCAGGCGCTGATCAGCGTCATCATGCCCGGACCGTGGCCTGCCAGTGGCGAATCGGAATGAATCACCACACCGATGGTGATTGAGCCCTTGCGATACGTACGTCCATAACGGTTATCGTGATCCAGTACCGCCACAAAATCACCAAAGCGCAACCGGCTCATACCGTGTTCGCTGACGGTCTCCTCGTCATGGCAGAGGATGTCATAATCTCCCGTTGTCACCGACAGTGCACCGATGCCCGAACCCATGGCGTGACCGGGAACAATGACATGTACCGGCACATCGATGCGCCCGTCCGCCCTCTCCTTCAGCCCCCATACATCCAGCAGGTCGGGATCCAGGTTGTATATATATACACCCGGATGATCGATCAGGCGCAAGCCCTGCCCGTGACCGCGAATGAGAAACTTGTCCTCACACGTAAGCTTGTCGAGCGTGCTATCCGGAAAATCAATCATCAGATGATCCACACCGCCGTGATGCCCAAGCACAGTACCCATCTCGCCTTTCGCCTCACCTGAAACGACACGCGCCTGATTGCCACAGCAGGCCATGAACTGATAACCGGCCTCCACCTTGCGATTCTTATGACTCAATGTGGTCGATACGCCCGGCTCAATATGCTCACCGGCCCAGCCGAATACCGAGTCTCCGATTTTCACGTTATAGGTAATGCCGCCGGTAGACGGCCAGGCAAAGATTTCGCCGGCGGCCCCCACTTCAAACGGTGCCCATTGATGAGCAGGCGCAACACTCCCCTGCACTGCCGTCATAATCAGTTGTTCGCGATTGGTCTTTAAACTCATTTTATCACCTGTCTCTGCTGTAGAAGTCCTCTGTACACCGGTGCGTTGATCAACACTGGAACGTGACATTATATGTTGATTCTAAAAAAAACAGAAGCAGAGAACAGTCGAACACAGCCTGCGCCTGCCAACCTATCTCTACTTCTGGAATCTCAATCATTTAACTGTGGCTTACTCCCCTCTATTGGCACTATATTTGCTGTTCATTTTTATTCGATGAAGGTTTGGGGTTAATGGCGAGGGGTCAAAATATGGACAAGCGCACAAACAAGGCCGCAACTGATATTGATCTTGATACAACAATACCCTCCTATTATGTAGGCATTGGGGCATCCGCAGGTGGTCTGGAAGCGATCGAAGAGTTTTTCAAGCATGCGCCTACCGATACAGGCATGGGCTTTATTGTTGTTCAACATCTATCCCCGACCCATAAGAGCTTGATGGTTGAACTGCTTTCCCGCAATACCGATATGCCGGTACTGCGTGCCGAAGATGGCATGAAGGTGAAGCCTAACTCCGTCTATCTGGTTCCACCCAATCATAATCTGAAGATTTTCCATGGCGCCCTGCTACTGGATCAGCAGGATCACGACCGCGGTTTAAACCTGCCCATTGATATCTTCTTCAAATCGCTGGCGGAAGACCAGGAGGACAAAGCCATTGCCATTGTCCTGTCGGGTACAGGCAGCGATGGTGCACGCGGTATTCGTACCATCAAAGAGAAAATGGGCATGGTCATGGCTCAGGATGCAGACTCGGCCAAATTTGACGGTATGCCAAAAAGCGCCATTGCTACCGGCATGTGTGATTTCATTATGGCAGCTGTCGATATGCCTATGCAGTTAATGACCTTCGCCAAACACCCCTACGCCAGCCGATCCGAGCTCTCCGGCACCATTAAATCCGACGAAGACGGTTTAACCCGCATCTTTTACCAGCTACGCGACAAAACCGGGGTAGATTTTACATTTTATAAGCCCAGTACCCTGCTGCGCCGCATTGAGCGCAGGCTGCTGGTCAATCAGTTACATTCGCTCGATGATTATGTTCATTTTATGGAGTCCAATTCAGCCGAAGTGATGACCCTGCATCGGGAGCTGCTGATCGGTGTAACCAACTTCTTTCGCGACCGCAGGGCTTTTGACCTTCTAGAAGAGACGTATCTTCCCGAACTGATTCGTCAACGCCGCGGCAGAGAGTTCCGTATCTGGGTGGCCGGTTGCTCTACCGGCGAAGAGGCCTATTCGCTGGCAATCCTCTGTCGCGAACTGATTGAAAAGATGGGTATAGCGGTAGATGTGAAAATATTTGCCACCGATGTAGATAGAAATGCCGTTATAAAAGCGGGTAATGGTGTATTTTCAGACTCTATTGCAGCCGATATACCATCGAATCTGCTGGCAAAATATTTTTCCCATCAGGACGACTCTTATCACATTACCCGCAACATTCGTGAAATGGTTGTCTTTGCTCAGCAGAATCTGATCAAGGATCCGCCGTTCACCAATATGGACCTGATCACCTGCCGCAACTTGCTGATCTACCTGCAGCCTGTTCTTCAGCGCAAGGTCATGGAGTTGTTTAACTTCTCCCTGAGACATGAAGGCATACTGTTTCTCGGCGCCAGCGAGACAATCGGGGATATGAGCAACTACTTTGAACCGCTACACAACAAGTGGAAACTCTATCGCTCTCGCGGCAAAAAGAATGTAGGCGCAGTCATTACCGATCCGGTAGCCATGATGCAACGGCACGAAGCCCTTCATGAACATGCAAATTTTCCGCCCAGCATTCGCCACCATCATGTGCAGGATCACGAACGCATGCTGGAACGCCTGGTACAGTCAATCGCCGGCGACTATCTGCCGCTGGCACTGGTTGTGAATGAACAGCTTGAGCTGCAATATATTGCAGGTGATACCGATGGATTCTTCAAGCTGCCATCCGGCAAGGTACAGAACAATATTGCCACGATGGCCATCAAAGAGCTGGCGATTCCGATTTCAACAGGTATCCAGAAGGCATTCAGTAAAGAACAGGATGTGATCTACTCCAATATCAGCATCAGGCACCGGGATACCACAGTACTGTATGATATGAAGGTGAAGCTGCTACCGAAGAAACAGGGCCAGCTACCGCTTGCCGGCGTATTTCTCATCGAGAACCGCGTACTTCCCAGAATTGAAATTGGTGGGGATGCAGCTCAAACATATGACGTCAGCAAAGAAGCCCAGCAGCGCATTGTGGATCTGGAGCAGTCCCTCCAGTTTCATAAAGAGAACCTGCAGGCCACAGTGGAGGAGCTGGAAACCTCCAACGAGGAGTTACAGGCGACCAACGAAGAGTTGATGGCCAGTAATGAAGAGCTGCAAAGTACAAATGAAGAGCTGCAATCGGTGAACGAGGAGCTTTATACGGTCAATGCCGAATACCAGAATAAAATCATTGAACTGACCGAATCAAATAACGATCTGGAGAACCTCAATGCCAGCACCCAGATTGCGACCATCTTTCTTGATGAAAACCTGAATATCAGAAAGTTCACACCGATGTTTTCACGCATCTACAAAATTATCAGCTCAGATGTGGGCAGACCGTTCAGCCACCTTTCGCACCTCCTGCTGGATGTGAATCCCCTGAAGCTGATTGAACAGGTACTGAATAAAAACAATCATATTGAACAGGAAGTCGTCACAGATCAGGGCGACTGTTTCCTGATGCGCATACAACCCTACCACATTGCTGCAGGCATCTTTTCAGGGGTCGTGCTCACATTTATTGATATTAATGCCTACCATGCAGAACACCGACTGTTGCAGTCTGTACTCGATACCATGCTGGGGATGCCATTATCATCATTGATGAAGAGGGCAACATCCATCAATGTAACCCTGCAGTAAACACGATCTTCGGTTACACAAAAAGTGAAGTAGCAGGCAAGAATATTGAGCTGCTTATCCCCGCCGGACCCGATCGCACTCACCATAGCGGATATATCAAACATTACCTGCAGACAGGTGATGCAAAGATCATCGGCATCGGGCGCAAGGTAAAAGCATTGTGCAAGGACGGGACAATCCATAGATGTACACCTCTCGATCAGCGAAGTAAAAGAGGGCGAGCGGCGATTCTTCACTGCCGCCATGCGTCATCTGGTGGGTGGAGAATGAGCCCTACGGAAAATATACGCAAAGCCGGCTTACAGTTTGCTGAGCTCGAGAGAAAGGCCAAGAACCTGATCAATAGCCGTCAGGGCCCGGAGGCGGATCATAAAAGCCTGGACGGTGCGAGAGACCTGATTGAGCAACTGCAGATCTATCAGGCGGAGCTGGAGATCCAAAATGAAGAGTTGCGCGATGCGCAGCAAGCGTTGCTGACATCCCGCAACAGACTCTCCTACCTCTACCATCAGGCCCCGGTTGGTTACATCTCGGTGGACAAGAACGGATTCATCCGTGAAGTGAATCAGCGCCTGCTTAACATGTTGGGCATGACCATGGATGCGTGCCTGAATAAACCATTGGTAAATTTTATTCTCGATAGTGACCGAGCTATCTTTTTAGGGCGTTTTCGGGCATTTTTTGATATGCCAAAAGGCAAACACATGGAGATTTGCCTGCAAAAAAGCGACAAATCGGCACTCTATGCACTGCTGGAAGGTCGACTGGCCGAGGATATGCCTGACTCAACAGCCAACGATAAAGAGTTCATGCTACTCACGATTAGCGATATAACTGCCCGCAGGGATGCCGAGGCCAATCTGCGGCTAGCAGACAAAATCATCCATACTGCGCAGGAAGCGATTTTAGTTACCGATGCACAGGGTACGATTCTGAATGTAAACCCGTGCTTTGAGAAAACCACCGGTTATACTAAAGATGAAATTATCGGAAAAAATCCGCGGATACTTCAATCCGGACGTCAGAACAGCTTGTTTTATAATGTCATGTGGAAGCAGGTGCTCAACACCGGCTGTTGGCAGGGCATAGTCTGGAATAGACGCAGGAATGGTGAAGAGTATGCAGAAAAGCTGACGATCAATGCAATTTATGGTGATCGCAAGGAAGTAACCCACTATGTGGGTGTATTTACCGATATCACCGATCAACTCGAGCTGGAAGAGAAACTGCGCCAATCGCAGAAAATGGAAGCAATCGGCACGCTGGTAGGTGGCATTGCCCATGACTTCAATAACATGCTGGCCGGTATTGTTGGCAACCTCTATCTGGCAAAGAAAAAGTCGGATAAGCAGGCCGAACTCATTCCCCATCTGGAAGTTATCGGCACCTTAAGTGACAAAGCTGCTGAAATGATTGCACAAATGCTTACATTCGCGCGCAAAGGCATCGTTCAAATGAAGCCGCTCGCCCTGAATCACTGTATTAATGAGATTCTGACCGGCGCTGGCTGGGTAAGCATCCCTGAGAACATCCGACTGAATATCAATCTTTGCGAGGAAGATCTGGTCATTAAAGCGGATCAAACGCAGATACAGCAGCTGGTGATCAATCTGTTAAGCAACGCCCGCGATGCACTGGCAGGTCAAAGCCAGCCGGCCATAGAGACACATCTGACCAGATACTGCCCTGACAAATTCTTCCTGTTAGAGCACGATCTTGCCAATGGTGTGGAATTTGCCCATTTAACAATATCGGATAATGGCTGCGGCATCGATAGCGAACAATATGCACGCATTTTCGAACCGTTCTACACAACAAAAGAGGCGGGCAAAGGCACCGGTCTGGGTCTGGCCATGGTGTACGGGGCCGTGCAAACCCATGGCGGCGTTATTCAGGTAGAAAGCATTCAGGGAGGAGGAACCAGCTTCCATCTGTACCTACCTTTAATTGATATGGTTCTGAATGATAACAGGGATGCTCCTCTTCAGATGGCTGCGGGCAAGGGTGAAATCATTCTTGTGGCAGATGACGATGCTGTTGTGCTTGATGTAACAACTGAAATTTTAGCCAACCACGGTTATCGCATTCTACAGGCTGATGACGGCCGCAATGCATGGAATCTGTTTGAATCCCATTTTGCCGAAATTGATCTTGTCATACTGGATATCATTATGCCAAACATGAATGGCGATGAGGTCGCTGAAAAGGTTCGTCAACTGCGCCCCGACATCCCGATCATCTTTGCTACAGGCTATGACAGACAGCACGTGTTGTCGGGCGATAACGAACTGGAAAACAGCACGGTTCTCAACAAGCCCTTCCAGTACGATCATCTGAGTCATCTGATGAGAACACTGCTGGATTAGGATATCAGCACGAGAAACAGCTCTCTGGAGATCTCCCGCGCACCAAGGCTGGCCAGGTGATCGGTATGAAACTGGCTATCGATCACCTTCCATTTTTCGCGATGTGCATGCTCAACCAGATGCGCCAGCGCCATTTTTGAGCCGTCACGCTTGCAGCTGAACATTGATTCGGCAAAAAACACCTGTTTGTGCAGCACGCCGTACAGACCACCAATCAGTATCCCTTCGTCCCAGACCTCAAACGAGTGGGCTATGCCCAGCTCATGCAAAGAACTGTAAGCCGTCATCATCTCCGGCAGGATCCATGTGCCATGCTCCCCCGCTCTGGGAATATGGGCACACAGCTCAATCACCGCGGCAAATGCCTCGTTACAACTGCAACGATATCGGGGCTGTTTGAGTCGGCGCAATAGTCGCCGGGAGCAGTGAAATTCATCGGGAAAGAGCACCATGCGCGGATCCGGTGCCCACCACAGTATCGGCTGCCCCTCACCATACCAAGGAAAGATACCCTGCTCGTATGCCGCCAGCAGCGTGTGCGGCTCAAGATCACCACCGATGGCTAGCAGACCATCCTCATTCGCCTGTGACGGGGGCGGGAATGTAATCATCGGTGGATTGTCGCTTTTTTCAAGTTGAGGACCAGCTTGCGATTGATCACATTGATCAGCATCTGCACACGCCTGGCTTTGCTCGCTGTAGCCATGGAGCCTCCGGCACCGTTTTCCGAGCTCAATTTCCAGCGCTGCTGCAATACGCCTGCCCGGCTCAATGTGACGCTGACCGCAAGGTAGTCAGGTTCAGCAACCGGAAAGAGCAACAGTGTGACCAATCCGGACCGCAGATAGAACTGCTCGAAGCAGATATCCAGATCGGTAGCCGCAGCAGCATTGAGTAAACCAGAGCGCTCAAGTGTGCGTGGCAGTGAACTGCGTAAACGCTTGCTTGCATAAGCAACCAGTTCAGGCTCCATCTCGTGCTCACCCGGATCACATTCGCCGCCAACATTATGCAGGTGAACAGGCTGATCCTGCCGATTCTTCTCTGGCACAGGTGGCTTTGCAGTGCACGCTGTCAGCCATAGCGTGCTTACGCAGGCCCACACCACTGCTCTGCTGATCATGCCCCAACACTCACTTGGTGAGGTGAAACCCGGCCAACCATCAATGACACAGTAGCTGGTAAATATCCTCGGAGAGTTGCTGAATTCTGAACGGTTTCTCACACAGCACGCTGTTATCGATATTGCGCACCTCGCGGATGGTCTCTTCATCATCATGCCCTGTGGCAAACATCACCGGTAAAAAGGGCGATAACAGTCGCATGCGTCTGGCGACTTCACGGCCGGAGAGTCGCGGCATCACCATATCCAGAATTGCCAGTCGCAATTCTTGATGATGCTCTTCAAACAGGCGCAGGGCCTGTGCCCCGTCGGCTGCCTGCACTGTACGGTAATTCAGCAAGGTGAGCGTTTCGACAATGGCTTTACGAATAAGATCGTTGTCATCGGCAACCAGCACCAGCTCACCATGGCCATGTTTCAGGCCGGCTTTATTAATGCTACCCACAACCTGTTGATGGTTCTCAACCAGCGGCAGATAGAAATGAAATGTCGTACCCTCATCCGGCACGGACTCCACTTCGACCACGCCTTCATGCTCTTCAATACATCCGAAGACCATAGACAAACCGAGGCCTGTGCCACGACCGGGTTTCTTGGTGGTGAAGAACGGATCAAAAATACGCGCCATCGTTTCAGGCGTCATACCGGTGCCATTATCACTTACGCTCAGACAAACCATAACCTCATGATGCATCTGCAGGTGACGGTTGATGAAAGCCTGATCGGGCACATAGCGCTGCAGGCTGATCGTGATCTTTCCATCTTCGCCGCCACCAAGCGCATCGCGGGCATTATTGAGCATATTCATCAACACCTGTTGCAGGCGCCGGACATCGCCCAGAACAGAAAGCTTCTCTTCGCACAGCCTGAGCTCAAAGGCCACATGCTCCGGAATGGAGACCCGCAGCAATTTAAGACTTTCATGCAGCATGGCATTAAACTCAAACGTCTCCTTTTCTCCCGGATCATCACGCGAGAAGATAAGCAGATCTTTCAGCATATCTGAAGCCTGGTAACCCAGCTTCTCGGTCATATCCAGACGTTCCATTAATTTTTCGCGGTTATCAGCCTCTTTACGGGCCATGTACAAATTCATCAACAGACTTGCCAGCATATTGTTGAAATCATGAGAAATACCACCGACGAGTGTGCCAATCGCTTCCATCTTCTGGGCTTGTCTGAACTGAGCCTCCAGCTTTTCATACTTGCTCATGTCCTGCTGGATAGCTGTATAGTGCTCGATTTTTCCCTGCTCGAATACCGGCACAATCGTCATCAGGGCCGGATAGTGCGTACCATCCTTTCTGCGGTTGGTAATCATACCTTCCCAGACCTCGCCGGAACGGATCGTACTCCACAAGGCATGGTAAAAATCCGCATCATGCTTGCCACTGTTAAGCAGGGAGAGCGACTTTCCCTCTATCTCTTCCCTGGTGTAACCATTGATCTGTTCGAAAGCAGGATTGACGTACTCCACCCGTCCGGAGTGATCTGTGATAATAAATGCTTCAGCCGACTGCTCGACAGATTGCAGCAGCAGCTGCAGGTGCTTGTTGTCATGCTCCAGCTCACGGGTTCGTGCACCAACCCGCTCCTCCAGCTGCTCATTCACGCATTGCAGCTCACGCTGCAGCGCAACCCGCTCGGAAATATCACGCAGCATGCCCTCTTCGCCAACAGCTTGTTGCTGTTCATCAAACAGCACCTGCGCATTGGCTGACACATAGACGATATGACCATCATGATGAACCACCTCCAGCTCAAAACCGGCAACAGAGCCAAGCTGTTGCAGCTGTTCGAGATAGCGTGTTCGATCTTCGGGATGACGAAAAAGGAGTGCTACAGGCCGCCCTATCATTTGCGTACAATCATAACCGGCAACTGTAGCGATTGAGGGACTAATCTCGGTGATATTACCGTCCATATCTGCACTGTAATAGACGTCATGCATAGCATGAAGCAGTCGATCATAGCGAGCCTGGCTATCTTTGTGCTGTGGTTTCTGCGGCGCTGCCGACTGCCCGTGCAGTTGCTGACTGAGCAATTCCATCCCCCTCTCCTGTCTGTGTAGCGATCCGGCAGTTTTTATGCCGTAGATGGCTGAGAAGTCATCATGGCTTTATCTATGCAAACTTCCCGCAAGATCTGAAACAGCCGCGTGCTTCTTCGCAAACACATGATTGATAACCATGTATCGGCAAAAACATGCCGATACATGGTTCATATTACTGTGACCTGACTCACAATGCACGCCTAAAACCACTTCCTGCAGCCGCTGCAGCATGAGCAATTCAGAGATCGGCAAGCAGGCAATCCATCATCGTTTCAGCCTGACCGGCATAGCTACCGCCGAACATATTGGCATGATTAAGCAGATGATAGAGGTTGTACAAGCCTTTACGCCGCTCAAAACCTTCAGCCAGTGGCCATGCATGGCGATATGCCGCATAAAAATCAGCATCAAAGCCGCCGAACAGCTCGGTCATGGCAATATCCGTCTCCCGGTCACCATAGTAGACCGCAGGATCAAACAAAACCGGCTCCCCTGCCCGATCAAAACCCCGATTGCCACCCCACAGGTCTCCATGTAAGAGCGATGCCCGAGGCGAGTAGCCGGAGAAAAATAGTGCCAGATCGGATTGCAACCGCTCCCCCTTCTCAAGCAGTGAACTGGCAGCACCATGATCTCTGGCCAGGTTCAACTGAACACCCAATCGCTGATCACGGAAAAAATCTATCCAGCTGTCGCATTGCCTATTGATCTGCACGCTTGAGCCGATGGTGTTATTGCGATGCCAGCCGAACCGGCCTGAACAACAGCGGTGCAGGCTGGCAAGTTGCTCACCGAGCCTGGCCTGAGATGATCCAGTCTGCGCGTAGAAGTCGATCTGCTCGGTCACCAGAAAAGCCTGATCACCTGATATGCCATAACAAACAGGATGAGGTATGCGCACGGCACCCGCACCGGCCAGCTCCCGCAAGCCATCTGCTTCAGCCGCAAACATCTCCAGCCTGGAGGCGCGATTACATTTGATGAAATAGTTGATTGGATTTCCCGCACTACGACCGCGCAGGCAGAAGGCTTTACTGATACTGCCGCCACCTGCGTGATTGAGACCAAGCCATTCAAACGGCATGGATGTGGCAGTAGCAATCGCGCGGACTACATCCGCCCGAAACAGATCGGTGCTATTAGCTGAAGCTGGAGAGTTGATGTTTGTGACGGCGGCGCCAGCGCTTTAGCACCATGGTTCGCCATGCCAAACGCATACCGACATAACCGGTCGCGGCGCTGACTACGCCGAGCACAAGACAACCCAGCAGAAACGGTTGCCATGCCGATGCCAGCCCGGAGTTGAGCCACTCCAGCGACAGGTCATCAAAGGTGAAATTTCCTTTCGGTACATTCAATATCCATGCGCCTAGCAGATAGGCCACGTAAAAAATGGGTGGCATGGTCAGCGGATTGGTTAACCAGACCATGGCCACGGAAATCGGCAGGTTGCCGTTAAACATGATAGCGCCACCGGCCGCCAGCACCATCTGGAACGGAACGGGGACAAAAGCAAAAAACAGGCCGACGGCAAAAGCGGTGGCTACAGAGCGACGGTTCAGGTGCCACAGGGAGGGCTTGTGCAGCAGATTGCCGAAGCAGCGCAAGCACTTATGCGTGCGAATCGTCTCGTGATTCGGCATGTGGCGCATGATGAACTTCTTCGGCATGGCTCAATATTGCTACCAAAAATCAGCATTGACAATCTTTGGTGATTCAGATCACGAAAGATCCTGCTCCCACATTTCGTTTTTCAGTTGCGGGAAACAATGAATGTATTACAACAATGCAATACGTTCATCAATTAGTTTATTTATTTCAATAGGATATAAAACATTGGCTAAACCGATTCATTACTCCATGCGCGGGAAGATTGGTTGCGGTTTGGCGCACTGGTGTCCGGCCTTGAGCAGACCCCATCCACCATGAGCGGAGAAGGATAGTTCCTGCTGTAGCGCTTCACCTTGAATCTGGCCCAGCATCGATGCCATCTTGCCCGGCATAAAAGGTAAGAGCTGAAGTGCAACCAGACGCAGCGTCTCTACCAGGTGATAGAGCACCGTATTCAGGCGTGCATCATCACCCGCCTTGGCCAGTGCCCATGGTGCATTCTCCTCGACATAACGATTGCCATGGCGCACCACCAGACTGATCCGCTCCAGTGCCAGATGAAATGCCTGCTTATCCATATGCGCGGCCACATCACGCTGCATCCCCTCCACATCGGCAATCAACGCCCGATCAAGCCCCTGCTCATCACCGGGCTCGCCCAGTACGCCATCACGATATTTATTCAGCATCGCCAGTGAACGATTGAGCAGATTACCCACATCATTGGCCAGCTCCGAGTTATAACGCTGCTTCATGGCAGTGAATGAAAAATCGCCATCCTGACCAAAAGGTACTTCACGCAGCAGAAAGTAGCGGATGACATCGGCATCATATTGCGCCAGCAAATCGGCAGGACGCAGCGCATTGCCCTTGGACTTGCTCATCTTTTCGCCTTCTACCGTCCACCAGCCGTGAGCAAAGATGCGCCCGGGCAACGGCAGGTCCGCCGCCATCAGCATGCATGGCCAGTAGATCGCATGAAAGCGCAGGATATCCTTACCAATCAGATGCACATCCGCAGGCCAGTGCTTCGGCAGTTCCTGATCGGGAAAACCGAGTGCCGACAGGTAATTGGTCAGCGCATCGATCCAGACATAAATGACATGCTTCTCATCACCGGGTACGGGTACGCCCCAGGAGAAGGTTGTACGCGATACAGAGAGATCGTTCAGGCCCGACTCGACAAAGCGCAGCACCTCATTGCGGCGTGAAGCCGGTGCAATAAAATCGGGATGAGCATTGATATAATCAATCAGGCGATCCTGATAGGCGCTCAGGCGAAAGAAATAGGACTCCTCCTGCACCTTCTCCACTGCTCGATCACAATCCGGGCAGTGCTTGTTATCCCAGCGCTCAGCATCCTTGAGCTGGGTTTCCGTCCAGTAGGTCTCGCATGGCACACAATACCAGTCTTCGTAAAAATCCTTGTAAATGGCTCCGGCATTTTCCAGACGGCGCCACATCGCCTGCACGCCACTCTTATGGCGTTCGGAACTGGTTCGGATAAAGTCATCATTACTGATGGCCAGATCCGGCCACAGGGTCTGGTAGCGCTCAACCACCTGATCGGCCAACTCAATCGGTTCAATACCGCGTGCTTCGGCAGCCTGCTGCACCTTCTGCCCATGCTCATCCACACCGGTCAAAAAGAAGACATCGCGACCAGACATACGCTGATATCGCGCCAGTACATCAGCAGCAATAGTGGTATAGATGTGTCCCAGATGCGGCTCATCATTCACATAATAAATCGGTGTGGTTACGTAATAGCTTTCCATGCGAGCAGTCCCATATAGATGTAAGTTTTGCGCACTCTAACCGCAGGGCCAGCTAATGACAGAGCAGGCCATACGCAGACCGCTCCACGCATGCATAGCCATGCGGCCACTGTGGTTCTCATACGGCTCGCCATGGCTATATTTCGGCGTAAATAACAGGGAGAAAACAGATGAAAAAGTGGATCAATATAGCCATAGCAGCACTGACACTGACACTCAGCCTGCCGGCGTGGGCTGACGGCTCTCATTATATCGGTGTGGGTGCCGGCGCCATCAACCTCGGCAACGGCCTGTCAAAAAAAGCCGTGTTCGGCAGCTATCTGCAGATCGGTCACCACTTCAGTGAATACTTTGGTGCAGAGGTACGTCTGGGGGCTACAAGCAGCTCAACAGGGGATCTGCCGGCCCGGGCAAAGCAGCGTATCGATTTTGTAGCCCATTACCTGAAACCGCAGTATGCATTGAGCAGTGACCTGACTGCTTATGCGCTGCTGGGATTTGCCGTAGTACACAGTAGTTATCAGGCTGCAGGTGGTGCAAAACAGAGCAAGAATCGCATTGGCTATGCTTACGGGCTCGGTCTCGATTACCGGCTCAATGATGACTATTCGGCAGGGATGGAGTGGTCACATATGCTCAGTAAGCCGAAAAACAGCAGTGCCACGATCGGCACAAGCTTTAAAGGTCTGGAAGCGAGCCTGTTCACTGCGGCCGTTCGCTACCACTTTTAAGATGTAATGATGGGGTTCTAATATAAAGGCAGGCTTCATGATACGGATGAAGCCTGCCTTTAGCAGATCAATAGCCGGCGTTAGAACAGCCGGCGGCACCCGTATCGGATGGGGTAAATGATTTGCCGCAACCGCAACTGGATGCCGCATTGGGGTTGCGGATGACAAAGGACTCACCCTGAATACTTGTTTGATAATCGATCTCCGCACCCTTGAGCAGGTCCAGACTCATCTGATCTACCAGCAGGCGTACACCGTTGGATTCAATCACCGTATCATTCTCTTTGATCTCTTCATCAAAGGTAAAGCCGTACTGAAAACCGGAACAACCGCCGCCGGAGACAAATACGCGCAGATTTAACTGCGCATTATCGCTTTCCATTAAGCCATGTACCTTCTGTGCTGCTGCTTCAGTAAGAACAACTGACATGATTCACCACCTCGTCTGGCAGGCACTCTGTGTTAAGTGCCATGCATTCGCTTTCGGGTCATGCGCAGAGAAACATACCGCAATAACCGAGCGTAATCATCGGGTATTTGTCGGGTTTTGGCAAGTTGGCGCATTTCGCCTCTTGTCAGCTTGGCGCACATCACAAGAATGTAGCCATGTTTTCCATCTTCCGATCAACCGGAATCACCTGCTACCTGTTGCTTATGCTCACTGCTTGCAGCGGCCAGTCCGATGTCCACGACACCCGTTTTCTGATGGGCACACTGGTTGAGTTTACCGTCAGCGATAGTGATCAGGCGGTCGCCGAACAGGCGATTACGGCCGCCGCCGCTGAAATGCAACGCATTGAAGATACATTCACCATCTACGGCGACCTGCCCAATGCCGTCAAGGCGTTCAATCGTAGCCCGGTGAATATGCCGGTAAGCCTGCCGGATGAGGTCAGCCGGGTATTGGCCGTGGCACTGCATGTACAACAGCAAAGCGGAGGCGCCTTCGATCCGGCACTGGGAGGTATGAATCTACTGTGGGGCTTCTCCTCCGATCCCCCGCCCGACTCGCCACCTGCAGCTGCGGCCATTGAGCAAGCACTACCACCGGCCCACTGCATTGAACGTCACGGTAGCCAGTGGTTGCGCACAGACAGTCGCTGCCTGCTGGACTTCGGCGGCATTGCCAAGGGCTATGCCATCGACCGCGGCATAGCACTGCTCAAAGAGCATGGCATTGCCAATGCCATTATCAATGCCGGCGGCGATCTGCGTCTGATCGGTGAGCACCATCATCAACCGTGGAAGATTGGCATCCGGCACCCGCGCAAACCCGGTGAAGTCATCACCAGTCTGGCCCTGCAAGGCGACAAGAGCATCGTCACCTCAGGTGATTACGAACGCTTTTTTATCTATAACAATATTCAGTATCACCATATTCTGAATCCGGTAACCGGCTGGCCTGCAACACAATACCAGAGTGTTACCGTTATCGCCCCCACAGCCATGCTGGCTGATGCCTGGAGTACGGCCCTGTTCATTGCCTCCTCTTCCGTGCTGCCCGCTACGCTGTCGGTGATGCGCGTGGGTCGCGACGGAAAAACAGTCGGCACACTGCAGTAGCAAATGTTTTGATGCCATGGGTATGGCAGCAAAACATGCGATCGTGGTGACTATGTTACGGTAAATCGGCAGGGGAGCCAATTTGCACACCTTGCACCCAAAGGTTCAGGTCATGGCCTGCATGATGTAATCAGGATATATTGGACTCCTCCTGGTGCACACATCCAGCAAGTCATCCACAATCGCCTGCAACTTCGCTACACTGCGCCGCCTTTAATAAGCATGAACAATAAGCATGAACAGTTTGGAGCTATGCGCATGAGTTTGAACAAGGAAATCCAGAAACGGCGAACATTCGGCATTATCTCACATCCGGATGCCGGTAAAACGACGTTGACCGAAAAACTGCTGATGTTCGGCGGTGCCATCCAGATGGCCGGTGCCGTCAAGGCGCGCAAGGCCACCCGCCATGCCACCTCCGACTGGATGAAGATCGAGCAGGAGCGCGGCATTTCGGTTGCTTCCTCCGTAATGAAGTTCAACTACCGCGATTTTGAAATCAATCTGCTGGATACACCCGGCCATCAGGATTTCTCCGAAGATACCTATCGCGTGCTGACCGCGGTCGATTCGGCCATGATGGTGATTGACTCGGCCAAGGGCGTGGAGCCACAAACCGAAAAACTGATGGAGGTGTGCCGCATGCGTAATACCCCCATCGTCACCTTCATCAACAAGATGGATCGCGAGGGGCAGGAGCCGCTGGATCTGCTGACCGAAATTGAAGAGAAGCTTCAGATCGAGTGTACACCGCTCTCATGGCCGATCGGCATGGGCAAATCATTTCGCGGCGTATACAACCTGTTCAAGAAAGAGCTGAACCTGTTTACCGCCGGCATGGAGACAGCCGATTTCGAAACCATTCATATTGAAGACCTGAATGATCCGAAACTCGACAATATCCTCGGCCATCAGGCCGATGAGTTACGTGCTGATATTGAACTGCTGGAGGGTGCTGCCGATCCGTTTGATCTGGATCATTTTCTGGCCGGCAGCCAGTCGCCGGTATTCTTCGGCTCTGCGATCAACAACTTCGGTGTCAAAGAGCTGTTGGATGCCTTTGTTGAGCTCTCCCCTGCCCCCGGCCCACGTGAGGCAATGGAGCGCACGGTTGCTCCGGACGAAGAGGATTTCTCCGGTTTCTGCTTCAAGATTCAGGCGAACATGGATCCGGCCCACCGTGACCGCATCGCTTTCTTCCGTATCTGCTCTGGCCATTTCGAGAAGGGTATGACGGTACGTCATCACCGCATCGGCAAGGATATCAAGATCCCCAACGCCACGATCTTCATGGCGCAGGATCGCTCCCATGTCGAGGAGGCCTATGCGGGCGACATCATCGGCATTCACAACCACGGCACGATCAAGATCGGTGATACATTTACCACCAGAGAACCGCTAAAATTCACCGGTATACCGAACTTTGCACCGGAGATGTTCCGCCGTGTACGCCTGAAAGACCCGATGAAGCGTAAACAGCTGCACAAGGGGCTGGTGCAGCTCTCCGAGGAGGGAGCCGTACAGATCTTTAAAACCCTGCTGGGTGGTGATTACATTCTGGGTGCTGTCGGCGTATTGCAGTTCGATGTCACAGTCGAGCGGCTGAAAACAGAATACCGCGTCGATGCCGATTATGTGGGCACTGATTTTCAGGTAGCGCGCTGGGTCACCTGCAAGGATGAGAAAAAAATGGCTGAGTTCCGTCGCCTGTTCGAGATGAATTTGGCAGAAGACGGTGATGGCTTTCTGGCCTACCTGGCACCAAGCCTGTGGAAATTGAATTATACCGTGGAGCAGTGGCCGGATATCATCTTCCACAAGACACGGGAACATATTTGATCAAAGCGCGACAGCCAGGAACCCCGGACTCTTTACGGTAACGTTGTTATTGGTTTTGTCTTTCCTGAACCACATTGCTAGTATGCGTATAAAGGCATGATTAGCCGAAATATATAAAAAAGGTGATTCCCATGAATGTAGATCAGCATTTGAAAGTAGCGCAGTGGCATATTGAACAGGCCCGTTTGCATGCAGGTACCCAGCACAGCTGTGGTTGCCCGGTCAACGAGCACTACCAGAAAATTATCGATGAAGTCGAAGCCGGCAAAGCCATCGAAGAAGAGCTGGTTTGTTCAACCGAGAAGTAAATCTGCCTCACCGCTGATTTGAAAAAGCCGCCCCTTTCGGGCGGCTTTTTTTTTATACCTTGCAGACACGTGACGATCATCCCGGGATGAACTACTGAAAAGGCTTAAGTCTCAGTTGCAATCAGTACATGTTGCTGGTTGAAATGGTCTCGGTTCTGTTGCCACGAAACTCAAATTAGAACTCATATTTATCGGTCACAACCAGTCTTCGTAAAACATGCTATACTCTGACGATTGAATGGGAGCGATAATGTTTCATGTGGTTGATGATTCCGAAATCCTTAGAGAAATGCTTGTTGAAATGATTGAGAGTCATGGAAGCACTGCAATACCCTTTGCTAGCGCATTAGAATATCTCGAATATGTCCGATCAGATCAGTTCAAACCACCCAGTGCAGTAATAACTGATGTACACATGCCACACATGAGTGGCTATGAGATGATGGAGCAGGTGCTAGCCATCAACCCATCCATCCAGTTTGCGGTATTGAGTGGTGAACCAAATATTCCCAGTCGCTACAAGGATAAGGCCTGCCTGTTTCTCGAAAAACCATGTGCAGGTCATCAAATTCAGAAAATGATTCATATATTCAAGCATTGTGAGTCCAATGCTCCTCCATCCCCGGGTATCGACGACACCCAGTTTTGCGATCGTGGAATATTTGATTTGTCCTCTTCCTGCAGCTGCCCGAAACAAAGCTGCGGCTGACTTCGTCTATATTCTCAGGGCTGATAAAAGTTATTCGCTGAGCAGACAATCAGGCGCCCGCCCCCCCCTGAGCATCATGCCTATAATCCGAAAGAGGTATAATGCTCACCAACGTTACATTCAACTACAGCCCCGTGTAGCAACAAACCGGATGTATAATAAGCCAAGCGTTGCAGAGATAACCGAGGCGAACAAAATAGATGTTTTCGCGCTATGCAGATGCAGTGGTTGCGCATCAAACCCCAGCGTGGCTATAAACAGGGACATCGTAAAGCCAACACCGGCTATCAGTGAAACCCCTATGACATGGTGAAGATTAATACCCTTCGGCAAACTGCCGATTTTGTATCGCAGCCCAAGCCAGCATACACCTGAAATACCAACCAGTTTACCAACGACAAGTCCGGTAACGATGCCCAACCCGATCGGATGTTGAAGGCTTTCTATAAATGAGCCCGGACTGAATGCCACGCCGGCATTGGCCAGTGCAAACAGTGGCAAGATAAACAGTGCTACGGGTAAATCCAACACATCTTCCCAGCGACGCAGAGGTGTACTGGCGTGTTCCGCATACTCACGGATCTTTTGCACTTGATCATGATCCTGACGACTACCGAGGACATCCACCTGACCTTCATGTTTTTGCATTGCATTAATTTTATTTTTAGTTTTATCCAGTAATTTTCCAGGAGCCAACAACGGTCGCGCAGGTATCGTCAATGCAATCGCGACGCCGGCAAAAGTGGGATGTATGCCGGATTGAAGCATCGTCCACCAAGCGGCAACCCCTACGATAATATAGAAAACGGGTTGGCGTACACCTGCATAATTGGCCGCCACCAAAAAAGCGATCAACGTTAATGAAGTAAACAGGAAAGTTACCGATATCTGCTGCGTATAAAATAGTGCAATCACCAGTATGGCGCCGATATCATCGACAATGGCGAGACCAACGATAAAAGCTAACAGACCGGCAGGGATATGTTTTCTGACCAGGGTCAGTACACCTAAGGCAAAGGCCGTATCTGTCGCCATCGGGATACCCCACCCAATCTGTGAGTCAAAAGACCAGTTGAACAAAGAGTAAATCACGGCCGGACAGACCATGCCACCTACAGCGCATGAAATAAGCATACGTCGATTTTTTGGTTCAGCGAGGTCTCCTGCAAGTACTTCCCGCTTAATCTCAAGTCCGATGAGAAAGAAAAATATGACCATCAAACCATCATTAATAATGTGCTTGAGTGAAGCTTGCAGCTCGATATCACCGACAAAAAAACCAACCGGTGTGTGTACCAGATTCAGGTAGGTGGAAACGTAATCTGAATTTGCCCACCACAGAGCCACGATCGTGGCTACCAGAAGAAACAGACTGGATGTCGTCTGCGCACGTATGAAGTTTGAAAAAGGAGATTGAATATTATTCAGGCCGCGCTGCAATATATTATTTGTATCATCACTCATTTAGCAAACCTAACCGTATTCTATTAAGAATGTATTAGATATTGTCCAACAGTCGTAACCCCCACATCAGATTCGCTACAAGTAGGGGCAGAACTCCTTTTGTGCGTGTTTCCCCGTGGACTCCACAATGTGCGGTGTAAGCCAGAAAAAGGCCGTCGCACATCTCATTTGCATGGATGTGCGACGGCTCTTCAGGTTCTGTATTTTTTGTGCCGCGATAGAGCGGAGCCGTGTTATTCGACTCTGCGCCTTGTATCGACCTCAACCTCGACACGGCGATCCGGTGCCAGGCAGGTGATCAGCGCATTACCGCTCGTGCCCTGACAGTCGCCCGGCTTGGTCATTGGTTCAGATCCGTCGACGCCACGGGCCGTGATCTTATCGGCAGGGATACCGGCCTCGATCAGATAGTTTTTGACCGCATCGGCACGTCGCTCGGAGAGTTTCTGGTTGTATGCATCAGTTCCGATCCTGTCGGTGTGACCGGTAACTATGATCTGTTCAAAGCGTGCGCCCTTAAGCTCTTCAACAAAGCTGTCGAGGCCCCGTTTGCCCTGAGGGCGGATGGTTGATTTGTTAAAGCCGAACAGGGAGTCGTCGGCAGAATCTGCTGAAAATATCACCTTCTTCGGTGCCGGAGCAGGAGTGGTTACAGGCATCGGTGCAGGCGTTTCGGCAACTGGCTGTGGTTCCGGCTCAGCTTGTGCCACTTCTCTGCTCCCGGTGCCGAAACGATAGACAAGGCCGGCCGAATACAGGTCGATATTGTTATTCCCGCCGATAGGGTCCTTGATGCGATAGCGCTCTGCCTCGATGCGCATACCTAACGATGGCATGAAGTCATACTCGAGTCCGCCACCAAACTTGTAGTTCCATGCCTTCTTGTTGGTTGCAGTTACGGCTCTGGTGCCGGTGAAGGTATCACTGGCCTTGGCGTAGGTCAGACCAACCCTGCCGAATGCAGAGAGTGCTTCGTAGAAGGGAATTATGCCAACCATATCAAGGTTCACGCCTTGCGCCTTGAGATCACCGTTGAGTGTTCCTGCCGGCGCCGTAATCGATGTAAAACCAAACCGCCCCAGATCGAAATAGCCAGTTTCAAGGGCGAAGTTTTCATTGAACTGATAACCGCCAAAAGCTTTCCAGCCGAAGCCGCGATTGTCCTCATTAATCGATGTCGTGGTCACGCCTGGTCCATTGGCTTGAGCAGCGATTTTCGAGCTGTTAATCTGGGAAATCGCCTGGCCGGCACTGGCACCGAGATACCAGCCTGTATCCCCTACCTCCGAACCCTCTGCTGCCATGGCATTAGGGCTACTGAAGGCAGCGCATCCAACAAGACCCAATATCCCTACGGTTTTCAAAACTCTCTTCATATATCCTCCAAAGTTACCTGTTAGCAAAGTTAGCAGCCCATCAATAATACCGTCGGCATGCCTGGGCATGTGTTTCCAGGAACTTCAGGATCGGAAACCGGATCACAGCGATGCTCAAGGAATTCAAAGGTTGCTTTGGGGCACTATCCATTGGTCATGGAAAGCGGTCTGTTCGCTAACGCACGAAAAAGACCGTGAGTGTGGCATAAAGTCACAACTACGTGACGAATTCATCCCATGCGCGTAATGGCACGAAACGGGAGTAATACAATGTGTAGAAATATAGTTCTGTTGATGGCGCTGCTGATACCGGCGTTCGGCCATGTATGGCTGTGAGGTGAAACTTCAGGGATCATCATGATGACGTATACCACTTGACCATGATGGAACGATCACGATCATGGTAGAGGTGATAAGCATGATCGTAATCACCACGATTGATCTCTACTTTTTGGCGGGACTGGAGGCTTGGGGCCTACTATTGATGCAATTCAAGAGCAATTCCGGAAACCCAACTACTTCATGCTACTGAATCAGTCGCTTGAACTCAGCGCTTCAAAGCCTGAGATAACATCGAACAACTCCTCGTCAATACCACTCTGCCGCAAACGATGAAACGTTCGGTTAAGCTCTTCCTGCAGTTCATCGATATTCTTTTCTGCACGCTGCATGGCGGCCAGACGACTGGCATTTTCACTGGCCAGCGATTCTGCACACGCCCGAAATATCGTAACAAACAGATATTCACGCACCAGTGCCCGTAAGGTTCTCTCCCTGCTATGCATCACCTCTGGCAGGTTTTGCGTCGGCCAGCGAATCGTAGTCAGGTGCTGTAACCATATGTCATCCAGCGGCAGCAACTGCTGACTCGCGGGAATATAAATTGATCCGGCTTCGGGGCGGTTATGAAACAGGTAAACCTGTTCAATCAGACCCTGTTCACGCTGCGCCTCCACTTCGATCAGAATCTGCCCTACCAGTGGTGTAATCGCATGAATCGAATTTGGCAGGGTAAAGCCCGCCATCGGTTGCAACTGGGTTTCCGCAAGGCGCGACTCAATGCGTAGCCCCACCGCCCAGACAATTTTTTTACCCGGCAGTTGTTCCAGCGTATCAACAGCGTATTCCACCATGGCCTCATTAAACTGACCGACCAGGCCCTGATCGGAGCCAAATATGATGGCCGCAATCGCAGGCTGCTTTTGCTGGTTTATTGCCGGCATCACAGCCGGTGATCTCTCCTCCCGGAAACAGGCGGCGAGCCCCAGTTGAACCGTTCGGTAATAATCATCCAGCGAGCGCACGGTATTCTCGTACTGGCCGATACTCGATGCCGCCATCGCTTTCATGGTGCGCACCACCGATTCAAGCTCTTCTGCACTGCCTATCTTGTGACGCAGACTGGCGACGCTATCACTCATAATGTCTCTTGCAGTGACGACTCAGGGTGAAAGCTCGCAAGTGCATGGCTTGCAATCCTGATCATCAAAGCCCGATCTTCTTCACTCAACTTTTTAGCGGTCTCAAAACGCGCACACACCTCGGCAGGTATTTCTGCAGCGGCCTCACACACGGCCTGCTCGGCCCCACGCATCTGCTCAAGCGCTACAGCATCAAACAGCTTTTCCGACAGCGCCAGTAACACGGCAATCTGTTCAGCCATCGAAACCGGAGAGAATTCCGGCTGCTTCAGGCAGGCGCGAATGCGTCGCCCGTGTGCGATAATGTTTCGAGTGTTATCATCCAACCGGGCACCAAAGCGGGCAAATGTTTCCAGCTCTTCGAACTGCGCATAGGCGAGCTTAAGATCGCCAGCCACAGCGCGGTAGGCTGCACGCTGGGCCTTACCACCGACACGGGAAACCGATTTGCCAACATCAACCGCGGGCAATACACCCAACTCAAACAACGATGGTGACAGGTAAATCTGGCCATCAGTAATAGAAATCAGATTGGTTGGAATATAGGCGGAAATATCCTGCGCTTCGGTTTCGATAATCGGCAGTGCCGTCATCGACCCGCCGCCGAGATCCGCGCGCAGATGTGTGGCACGCTCCAGCAGGCGAGAATGAATATAAAAAATATCGCCCGGAAAGGCTTCCCGACCGGGTGGCCGGCGCAACAATAACGAGAGCTCGCGATAGGCACGCGCATGATGGGTCAGGTCGTCATAGACCACCAGCACATCACGTCCCTGTTGCATAAAATACTCGGCGATACTGGTCGCGGCATACGGTGCCACGTAAGCAAGTCCGGGCGGGTCATTGCCTTCGGTCACCACAACGACTGTGTATTCCAGTGCCCCCTGCTCGCGCAGTGTGGCAATCACCTTGGCGACCCCCGAGGCGCGCTGACCAATGGCGCAATAGACACACAGCACATTCTTATCACGCTGGTTGAGTATGGTGTCGAGCGCGATCGCTGTCTTGCCGGTCTGACGATCACCGAGAATCAGTTCACGCTGACCGCGACCGACAGGAATAAGTGCATCAATCACCTTGATGCCTGTCTGCAGCGGCACAGTGACCGGATCACGGTCCAGTATAGACGGTGCAGGACGCTCAACCGGCAGGCGTTCACTGGCAACCAGTCTGCCCTTACCATCCAGCGGCTGACCAATGGGATTAATAATGCGCCCGATCAGACCATCGCCCACCGGTACATCCACCACATGCCCAAGGCGCTCCACTTCATCGCCCGCCTGTAAGGCCCAGTAGTCGCCAAGCAGTACCACGCCCACTTCATCTTCATCGACATTAAAGGCAATGCCATAAATATCGCCGGGAAATTTAAGCACTTCTTCAAAGCCGACACCGGGCAGACCGGATACTTTGGCAATGCCTGTCGCGATACTGGTAATTACGCCCACCTCTCGCGGCGTGAGTTGCGGCGAAAAAGATTCACGCGCCTTGCTTAGTCCTGAGAACGCATGATCGAATACATTTTTCAGGTGGTCACCATTCAGGTTATCACCTTTCAGAAGCTCGCCCTTTGAGCTGTCGCTGCTTTCTTTTTTAGTGCCCACTGTGATCGACACCCTCTGGCGTAATCGTCGCCATATCTGCCGGAGCAGGCCCCTCTGTTTCAGATCTGTTTTTCAGCAGGTCATCAACACGCTGTGCCAGTGAACCCAGATAATCAGCAATACTCCAGGCTATCTTGCGTCCATCAGCGCTGAGCTCAATGCCGCTGACCAACCCCGGCAGGGTGTCGAACTCGATCTGCTTCTCTTTACCCAGCATCTCCCCGATGGCCGTTTCAATAGCCGCTCTTTGTTGCGCGGACAGCGCGAAGGCGGTGCGTACCAGCAATGTACCGGATGATTTTTTAAACGCCGATGTCAACTCGGTGATTTGTGCCGTGCTCAGCTCACGCAGACGATCAAGAAATATTTCCGTCATACGTTGTTCCAGACTTATGTCGGCAAGATCAGATAGGGTCTTGCGGGCAATCGCAAATACTTCTTCGCGAGTACTGCGACTGAGCTCTTCATTCAGACTATGCTGCTCGTTTCTCAACGCCTGCTCCAGTCTGACACGCAGATCCTCAGCATCCTGGCGTGTCGCATCAAGCAACTGCGCGCGTTCGACTTTCGCCGCTTCCAGCACCTCATTCATCTGTGTGTTGCGCTGCTGATCGAACGCCTCATTTTTCTGCTGATAGGCTTGGCGTTGCTTCTCTGCTTCAGCTTCCTTGGCATCAGCATCAGCTATTTTGGCGGCGATGCGTTTCTCCCGCGCATCAATCGCGCCAAGGATTGGCTGGTACAAAAACCGCTTCAGCAACCACACCAGGATGAGGAAGTTGATAACCTGCGCAATGACGGTAAACCAGTCGATGAGCATGGATTATTTTCCTGCGGCCTGAGCGATAACCTGGTTCCAGAACGGATTGGCAAAAATCAGGATCATCGACACCACAAAGCAGTAAATAGCGGTGGATTCGATCATCGCCAGACCGACAAAAAGCGTGCGCGTGATGGTGGCAGAAGCATCCGGCTGCTGTGCCAGCGAGGCCAGCGCCGTTGCCACTGCCTTGCCTTCACCCAGTGAAGGCCCGATCACACCGATGGCAATGGTCATGCCAGCGGTGAAAATTGATACCATCGCAATCATAGTTACACTATCCATAATATCTCCGTTAATCGTTGTCGTTGATGTTTCATGATCTGCTTACCGATTCGGTTTTATCTTCAGTTGCCTCTTCCGGTCCATTTTCCGGTTTTGTGCTGCGCACACGTGTTGCCGCAGCAATGTAAACCGTGGCCAGAATGCTGAAAATGTATGCCTGTACCATGCCGGTCAGTAATCCGAGCGCACTCATAATGATCGGGAAAATGAACGGCGTAATGGTCAACAGGATGGCCAGTATCATCGTGCCGCTCATCATGTTGCCAAACAGGCGCACCGCCAGCGCCAGCGTGCGCGAGATCTCGCTGATGATATTGAACGGCAACATGATAATCGTTGGTTTCATGTAGCCGCGCAGGTATTTACCGACTCCATTCTCTTCGATACCAAACATCGGTACGGCCACAAACACGCAGATCGCCAGCGCGGCGGTGGTCGAGAGCGAACCGGTCGGTGGCTCATAGCCGGGAACAATCGTGAACAGGCTTGCCATGGCGACAAAGAGAAACAGGGTTCCCAGAAAGCCGAGGTACTTTTGCGGATGTTTCAGCCCCACCTCTTCGATCTGCTGATTAATGCCGGTGACAATCATCTCCAGCAGATTCTGCCAGCGTGAACGCTGCAACTCTGTGGACAGTTTGCGGGTAATCATTTTTGAACCGAGCACCAGCACCAGCATCAGCCCCCAGGTAAAAACAATAGTGGCATTGAGTTTGAAAAAACCCATGTGCCAGTAAATGATGTTGTCTGGACTAAGATTCATAAGCTGCCTGCCGTCATACTGTTATCAGACTGATCCGATCTGCGCGTTAGCCGGGTGATGATGATGCGTGCGATAATAAAACCCAGCAGGCCCACAAGTAAGTGCTGCCAGTTATCGCCCAGAATAAAATAGAAGCCCAACACAACGACTCCCGTTCGCAGGAACATACTACTTATCATCAACAGCGCCACCTGCTTGCTCGATTCGATTTTACGTACCGTCCACCACAGACCCGCGAAAAAAAACAGACCTAGCAAGGCTCCTGCAAGTAAAGAAAACAGCAGAGAGATAAATTCATTCATGATTATTCTCACCCTCGTCCTGATGAATTTCCCTGTCTTCCTTTACAATCCATCGCCATGCATTAAAGCAGCCCAGGATCAGACCGACCGCCAGCAGCGCAAGTGTCCATGAATGCTCGCCCGGATAACTTTTATCAATCCACAGTCCGAGTGCCGTACCAAGCAAGGTTGGCATCGCCACCGACCAGCCAACCAGTCCCATCATGCCTAAGCCGGCCCACACGGTTTTAGTCACATGCCGTTGCGCTTTGAGCTTGCGTGCTGCCATATCGCCGACCTGCCGGCTGAATTCGGTTTTGCCCGGCCGCTGATCCATGTCCGGTTTTTCATCCATGATGAAACTCCGCCAGCCGACGAATGAATCCGCTCTCCATTTTCGCCAGCACCGAGCGCACCTTCTGCTCCTGTTCACCCAGCTGCATAAACTCCGTCTCCACTGCCGCACGCAATTTATCCAGACTCATGCCACCAATCGCATTGCGCACAGAGACCCGTACATCGCTTCCGGTTTTAACCAGAACACCTTCATCGACTGCGATGTAAACTTCGCCTTCTGCAGCTGTTTCATAAACCAGTATGCCCGCCGACAGCGATGCTACGCAGTCAAGCCGGTGCGGCAGGAGTCCAAATGAACCTTCGTATGTTACCGCAACCATGCGCAACACATCACGCTTGTTGGTGAACACCTTAAAGGGCAAAAGAATCTTAAGATTCACTGGTGCTACTCGCTGGCTGTACTTGTTCTGTTGTAGACTGTTTGACCTTTTCGTCAACACCCTTTCTGGCCTCGTCAATGGCGCCGATCATATACAGCGCACTTTCCGGATAGTCTTTAAACTCATCACGCAAAATACGTTCGCAACCGTCTAGCGCATCGCTGAGACTGACCAGCTTACCCTTGTGTCCGGTGAACTGTTCAGTCGTAAAAAACGGTTGCGTGAGAAAGCGTTCCAGTCGTCGCGCGCGACCGACCACCTTATGATCCTCAGGTGATAGCTGCTCCATACCGAGCATGGCGATAATATCCCTGAGTTCGGCGTATTGGGCGAGGGTACGACGGATCTCCTGCGACAGCGCATAATGCCGCTTGCCAATGATGCCGGGCGTGGCCATTTTAGAGCTGGATTGTAAGGGATCGATGGCAGGATACAGCCCTTCACTGGCCCGCTTTCGCGACAATACGATGGAGGCAGAAAGATGCGAAAAGGTATGCACTGCTGCCGGGTCAGTGAAATCATCCGCCGGTACGTACACCGCCTGAATAGACGTGATTGCGCCGGTATCCGTATTGGCGATACGCTCTTCCAGTCGTGACAACTCGGTACCCATGGTCGGCTGATAACCGAGGCGCGCCGGCATCTGCCCCATCAAGCCGGACACTTCCATGCCCGCCTGAATAAACCGGAATATATTGTCGACCAGCAGCAGCACATCGCGATTTTCATCATCGCGAAAATACTCGGCCATGGTCAGTGCTGCATGGCCGACGCGAAAACGCGCACCGGGTGGCTCGTTCATCTGCCCGAACACCATCACCATATTATCCAGCACACCCGCCTCTTTCATCTCCCGATACAGCTCTTCGCCTTCACGACAGCGCTCACCAATACCGCAAAAAATACTCACGCCAGCGTGCTGTCCGACCATATTGTGAATCATCTCGGTGAGCAGTACCGTCTTACCCACGCCGGCACCGCCAAACAGGCCGGCTTTGCCACCACGTTCCAGTGGCATCAGCACGTCGATGAGTTTAATACCTGTTGCAAAGATTTCGGATTTGGTGGATCGCCGCGCTAACGCCGGCGGCGCATGATGTACGCTACGCCACTGGATCTCTGTCGGCGCTGGCTGCCGATCGATAGCATTGCCGAACACATCGAACATGCGTGACAGAATACCCTTGCCTACCGGCGTCTGCAGTGGTCCGCCACTGTCTTCCACCACCATACCGCGGGCAAGGCCCTGGGTCGCCGTCAGCGCAATGCCGCGTACCCGCTGTGCGTCCAGTTGCGAGAGCACCTCAATGGCAATTTTACCATCATGCGCATGCAGCAGCGAATTGATCGGAGGTAAATGTGCTTCAAACACGATATCAACAACACTACCGCGCACCGAAATTACCATGCCGGTATTCATGAAAGATGTGTCGTCAGGTGTTGTCTGATTCGTATCCATAATGCTAAGCCTTCACTCCCTCTGCGCACAATGCAGACCGCGCTTCCAGCGTATCGCGCACTTCCGACAGCCGTCGTTCGAGGAGCGCGCGATCATGGGTGGCATGGATGGTGCGATCGACCAGTTCGGCAATCCACTGCAGCTGTTCGTCGAGTGCGCGTATGTGGCCGGCCCTGATCGTCAGGCTGCCAATGGCTTCAAAGGCGCCAAGCATGCGTGCCAGAATAGCAACATTCACTTCCGCGCTACCCCGAATCTGATCGAAGGCCTCGGCCAATAGCCCCTCAAAGCTCGTAACGTTCGCCACCACCCGCAGGTTTCCCCCCTCGTAACGGTACAATGGTGGGAATTGTCGGCTGGCCAGCCGACCCATAATCGATGCCAGATAGTCCACGCACATCACCGCTGTTGAGGTGTCATTGACGCCCGGAGAAAGTGCCTTGATGGCTATATCCACGATTTGTCGAATACCGAAAGCCGGGTCCTGTTCAACCGTTCGATACCGACCAAGACTGTATGCAGCATTATACGCATCAATGGTGTTCTGATCCGGCGGGTGAGTCAGGGCGAGCGATAGCAACGCCGTATTTTTCACAACAAATGCACCGGTGCCATGCTCCATCCGCACAATAGTCCTGCTCTCCCGCGACAGACTCAGCAGCACATCGCTGTCCAGGCTTTGAATATAACCGCTCTTTGCTGCCGGCACTGGATACCATTCCCTGTCATCCAGTGATTCGAGTCCCTGCTGCAAGCCTTTATCTTCTATGGGCGCCTGATCCTGTTTTTCCGGCAGTAGCCGATCTATAGAGGCATAGGTCTCCTCAGCGATCAAGGCGATAATGCTGGATGCCTGGATCGACGAGGCAATATGATGAATGAAATAGATAAGGACACCCACGCCACAGAGCGCCAGGATAAATGCAAAAAATACCGCCATGCTCGGCACGAACTCGTCTACACCACCACTGCCGCGAATGGTGCGCAACACAATCAGGCAATAAGCGAATATGCCGGTGAAAGTCCCCAGGGTGAATTGCGTTACCCGGCTACGCATAAAATTCCTCAAAATGCGAGAGGTGTACTGACCCGACGCCAGCACCATTGCCACCAGTGTCATGGAGAAGGTGGTACCCATAACCGTCATCATTGAACCGGCCAGCGTGGACAACATCAGGCGCGCGCCTTCCGCCCCTACCCCGAACAGGCGTGGCCACTGGCTCAGCCATTGGTCACTACCGGCCGAGTCCGCTTCGATCCACACCACCGCGAAGGCCATGCTGCCCGCGACCATCAACGAAGGCATAAACCAGAAGCTCGATCGCAGAACATTCCAAAACTGAATGAGTTTATTCATCCTGCCATTTCCACTTGAGAATTTCCGGCATATCTTCGCCATACATTTCGATGTAGGCCTTATGGTCGAGCAGCTTGTCGCGCAACATCTGTTTTGCATAAGCAGCACGCGAACCCAGGCTTGGTACCCTATCGATAACATCACCAGCCAGATGAAAACGATCGAGATCATTCAGTACAGCCATATCAAAAGGCGTCGTTGTGGTACCGTTCTCTTTGTAACCACGTACATGCAAATTCCTGTGATTGCTGCGGCGGTAGGTGAGTCGATGGATCAACCATGGATACCCGTGATAAGCAAAAATGACAGGCTTGTCTTTGGTAAACAGCACATCGAAATCATTGTCGGAAATGCCGTGCGGGTGCTCACCCGGCGGTTGCAGGGTCATCAGGTCGACCACATTGATCACGCGAATTTTCAGATCCGGAAACTGCTGGCGCAGTAGTGTTACAGCTGCAAGCGTTTCCAGTGTCGGTACATCACCGCAGCAGGCCATGACCACATCAGGATCACCGCCCTCGTCGTTACTGGCCCAGGTCCAGATCCCCAGCCCGGCGGTACAGTGTTTAATCGCTGACTCCATATCCAGCCATTGCAATTCAGGCTGCTTACCCGCAATGATGACATTGATATCATCGTGGCTACGCAGACAATGGTCGGTCACCGATAACAGGGTATTGGCATCAGGTGGTAAATAGACGCGGATGATCTCAGCCTTCTTGTTGACCACCACATCGATAAACCCTGGATCCTGATGACTAAAGCCGTTGTGGTCCTGCCGCCAGACGTGCGATGACAACAGATAATTCAATGAGGCAATGGGTCTGCGCCATGGGATGTCACGCGCCACATCAAGCCACTTGGCGTGCTGATTGAACATCGAATCAACGATATGGATAAAGGCTTCATAGCAGGAGAAGAAGCCATGCCGCCCGGTAAGCAAATACCCTTCGAGCCAGCCCTGACACTGGTGCTCACTCAGCATCTCCATCACCCGGCCATCAGGCGCAATGTGTTCATCACCGGGTAATATCTCTGCTGTCGAACAACGGTTGGTCACTTCGAACAGTGCGCCCCAGCGATTCGATGCGGTTTCGTCCGGACTGAAAACACGAAAGTTGCGTGCTTCACTATTGAGCTTCATCACATCGCGAATGAATTCGCCCTGGGCGCGCGTCGATTCGGCTTTGACCTCACCCGGGTTTGGTACACTCACCGCATAAGCGCGAAAGTCCGGTAGTCGCAGATCACGCAGCAACTTGCCGCCATTGGTATGTGGATTGGCACCCATGCGCCGCTCCCCTTTTGGCGCCAGTTCAGCCAGTTCAGCAATCAGCCCGCCCTGCTCGTTAAACAGCTCTTCAGGTCGGTATGATTTCATCCACTGTTCAAGGACTTTTATATGCTTTGCCTGTTTGATAAAATTGGTAACCGGAACCTGATGTGCATGAAAGGTGCCTTCGACCTGTTGACCGTCGACGAATTCGGGGCCGGTCCAGCCTTTGGGAGAGCGCAGAATAATCATCGGCCAGCGTGGTCGCTTTGTGAATCCATGTGCTCGCGCGTCACGCTGAATAAGTTTGATACTTGCTATCACACTATCCAGTGTCGCGGCCATCAACTGGTGCATGGTTTCCGGATCATCACCCTCGACAAAATACGGTGTATAACCGTAGCCCCGAAACAGCGCTTCCAGTTCATCGCGGGGGATCCGCGCCAGTACGGTGGGGCCGGCGATCTTGTAGCCGTTCAAATGCAGAATCGGCAGCACCGCACCATCATGCACCGGGTTGAGAAATTTATTGGAGTGCCAGCTGGTTGCCATAGGCCCGGTTTCCGCTTCACCATCACCGACCACGCAGGCCACCAGCAGATCGGGATTATCGAAGGCTGCGCCATAGGCATGTGATAGCGCGTAACCCAGTTCGCCACCTTCATTAATGGAACCCGGTGTTTCCGGCGCGACGTGACTGGGAATGCCACCGGGAAATGAAAACTGGGTATCCAGCTTTTTCATACCCGCCTCGTCCTGGGAGATATTTGGATAGACCTCGCTGTAGGTCCCTTCAAGATACGTATTGGCCACCAGTCCCGGGCCACCATGGCCGGGACCGGTGACATTCACAATACTCAGGTCATATTGCCGGATGATGCGGTTAAGATGGACATAAATAAAATTGAGGCCCGGCGTAGTACCCCAGTGCCCCAGCAGACGCGGCTTGATATGTTCAATGGTAAGCGGTTTTTTCAGCAGAGGGTTATCATACAAATAGATCTGGCCGACCGACAGATAGTTAGCCGCACGCCAGTAAGCGTCCATCTTGCGTACAACATCAGGCAGCAACGGTTTGTTCGTACTCTCGGGCGTTTTCGTCTTGCTGGCCATCAGCAGGTTCCTCTTGATTGCTTTATCCCGGAAGCCCGCAAACAGACTTCGCCATCATCAGTGTTTATTTGGTGCATGATACAAACAGCAACCGGTTTTCTGTGGAAATAAGATCCGTATGTTGCACACTGGATTTTTCCTCTGTCTCAATGCCAGCAGACGCCAATAGGCTATAAATCTGTGACTCACCGCTACTTCTGCTGATACCGCTCTTTTTCGTTCAACGCTTTCTCCTGTTTTCATGTTTGCCTTTGCACCATCAATTCAACAGCTGCTCAGCAGTAACCCCGGTGATCATGTTAGCTGCATTGGCATCACACATTTTCAACTATACTGTTTATATATGAATATATGACAAAATAACAGCGCCGGTCGTGCTCATCATCCGCAACTAAAAAGAACAACCATCAACTGCCACCCTGTTTGCTCGGCAGAGACTTTCCATATATGTGGTGGATTTTACCCTCAGCTTCTAACCAATCGTACAACTGACAATCCCCTTCGAAGCCGCGTTGCTCTGAAAGAAAGTAAGCTGCTGTAGAGATCCTTTCCCTGAGCTCTTCAGGATTGTGTATAGCACTCTTGTTTGCGTTACCTGTTGTTTTAGACATTCGGACTCCATTCTGATCTGGCTGGAAGCTGACCAATCTTTATAAGCTATACCTAAGCACGATAATAGATAGGAGCCGCCCTCAGATATTGTAAGCTGCTAATGCTCAATGGTGATGCTTACAGGCAGGCAGTTACGCCCTCGGCCAGAAGCGGGGCCAGGCTGATGACATTGCTCGGGTGACTGATGCTGTCGGTGCTCCAGATGGCATCAAGCTCTGCTGCCTGCAATCGTTGCCACGCATCACCGGCGAAGAGCGCATGGGTGATGATCGCAGATACCGATGCGGCACCTGCAGCCTTCGCGGCAGCGGCCGCAGCCAGCAGCGTACGGCCAGTACTGGCCATATCATCCACCAGCACAATATGGCGACCGGCAAAGGTAATATCATCAGGCAGGCGAACGGATACATTGCTGTCCCCGGTACGCAGCTTCTCCGCCACGGCCACATTAAAACCGCGCCCGGAGGCAATGGCATCCACCCACTGCTGCGACTCTTCATCCGGCCCCAGCAGTAAGGGCTTGTCGATGCAACTTGCGATGAAATCGCCCATCAGGGCGGTAGCCGAGAGTGCCACTGCTTTGGCTGCCGGAACCGCGTGCTTCAGCTGATGCACGCGGTGCAGATGCGGATCGACCGTGATAACAGCATCAAAGGCATCGGCCAGCAACTGACCGATCACCTGCTGGCTGATCGCTTCACCGGGGTGAAATGCCGTATCCTGGCGCATATAGCAAAGGTAAGGCGCTACCAGTATCAGCCGCTTCACGCCGTTGGTGCGGGCAGTAGCTGCCGCCAGCAATAACTCAATCAGCTTCTCATTCGGTTGATTCAGGCTGCAGAAGATCACAACCTGCTCCGGCAGCGGAACAGGCACACTCACCCGACTCTCGCCGTCCGGAAAACGGTGCAACAGCAGATCGGCTGCGCGCACGGATTCATTAATGGAGAGTGCAGAAGCCAAAGCCGAGGCGGGCCCTCTGTCTGCGGGAAAATTCAATACCAACATAACCTGCTCCTCCCACCCACTCGTCTACAGCGCCGGAAAATAGCGCGGTGCCGGCGGCACATCACCGATCGTGAAACCGTCATCCCTGCCGGCCAGATCCATCGCAAATTCGAAATCGGATGGGAACTCGGCGTGGATACGATAGAGCGGCTCACCCGCTTTCACCGCATCCCCCAGTTTCTTGAACAGATCCACACCCGCGCCCTTGTCCATCGGCGCACCGGCCAGGCGGGCGATACGCGCCATCTGCAGATTATCTATGGCCACCACATAACCACTCTGCTGCGCCGGCATCTCCTTAACCAGAGCGCCCGGTTTCATGGCTGTCTTATTCATACCCTGGGCGGCAATCAGCGCCTGCATCTTTTTCATAGCCCGGCCGGTCTCCAGTATGTCACGGGCAATCGCATAGCCCTGGCCGCCGCGCACATCCGGATCAAATTCGAGGATACGACCGGCAAGTCTAAGCGCCTTCTCGCGCAGGTCGGTTGGTGCGGCAGGATTATTCTCCAATACCAGAAGCACATCGCGCGCTTCGAGTACCGGCCCGATACCGCGTCCAATCGGCTCTTCGCCGTTGGTGATCACCACCTCCAGATTCAGACCCGAGCGATCACCGACATATTCGAACATCTTGCGCAGGCGCAGCGCGTCATTCATGCCGCGTACCTTGGCGGTTGGACCAACCGGAATATCGATCAACAGATGGGTACAGCCGGCAGCAATTTTCTTGGAGAGGATCGATGCCACCATCTGACCGGGCGAATCCAGCGCCAGCGGGCGCTCGACCGAGATCAGGATATCATCGGCTGGTGCCAAACGTGCAGTGCCACCCCAGGCCAGACAACCACGCTCATGCCGCACGATCTCGCGCAAGCGCTCAAGGCTGAGCTGGACATGAGCAAGTGTCTCCATCGTATCGGCCGTGCCGGCAGGTGAGGTGATGGCCCGGCTGGATGTTTTCGGAATCAACATGCCGTGCGCGGCAATAATTGGCACCACGAGCATCGTGGTACGGTTTCCGGGAATGCCGCCGATGCAGTGCTTGTCGGCAACCAGCGGCTCGCCCCAGTCCAGTCGCTCACCGGTATTGACCATGGCCTGCGTCAGGTAGAGGACTTCATCCCGCTCCATGCCGCTTTCACTACAGGCCACAAGAAAGGCCGACATCTCCATGCGTGAGTAACGGTTATCCACCACATCCTGCATAATGCCGGTAAAATCAAGCGCGGTCAGATGCTCGCCTGCAATCTTGCGGTGTACAGCATTGAGCGAGTTCGGCGGTGTGGCGTGGGAGACACAGACGGTCTCACCTTCGGCCAGCCCCAGTTGCTCGAAGGCTTGCTCGCTCAGCCCCAGTTCATCCACAGCCATGATGCACCCATCATTGACCACATTCAGTACGGCAAGCAGTTGTTGATCCATGGCCGTGCTATTGACCTGCACCTTGGCCAGCGCCTGAAATCCTTCCGCACGATAGATCGGGCAGTCGCGATGCAGATAGGCGACATTCTCCTTATAGGTATCAATGCCCACACGGCGCAGTTTGAGATGGAAATCGGGTATATTCATGATCGCCCCCTGCGCTCAGATTAACCGATTCAGAGACGCAAGTCGATGACCCGCAAACAGTCCACCGTTCTCCATGCGCTGAAGCTAAAGCCCAGCCATTCCAGCCGGCTGCAGGCGTTCGTTAATCCAGCAGCTGCACATGGGCCAACCCCAGAAGGCTGCCATCAGCGCGTGGAATAAAGTTACCGATGCGAGGCCCGTACACGGCAATGACTGGATCGTACCATAATGGGATATAGACCATATCCGCCTGCATTTGACGCTCTGCCTGCGCATAGAGCAGCTTGCGCTGCGACTGATCTGCAGTTGCCGCTGCCCGGTCCAGCCACTGATCCATGCGGCTGTTTGCGTAGCGACCACGGTTAGACCCATGTGGCGGCCACATTGATGAGTGCAGAATCCAGCGGTAGATATCCGGATCACTGATGCCCACCCAGGAGAGCGAGAAGACCTGAAAATCGCCCTGCTTAATGCGGGCATAAAAACCGCCCCACTCCAGTGATTCGATATGTACATCGATGCCAATCTGCCGCCACATGGCGGCAATGGCCGTGGCCAGGCGCAGACGCGCCGGATCCGTGCTGGTGCGATAGTTCAGTGAAAAACGCATACCATTGGCTGCGCGTTTCATGCCGGCTCGATCCAGCAGGGCTTCGGCCTGATGTGCATCAAACGGGGTGGCCGGCAGTGGTGTTGCCGCCCAGTGACCCGGTGCCAGTACCGTTTCAGCCAGCACCGGCAGATCGGCAAACAACGCCTCTTTCAGTTTATTGCGATCCAGCGCCAGTGCCAGTGCGCGGCGGACATCCAGCGCCGCAAGCCGCTCATCCTGCAGATTCAGCCCGATATAGGAGAAAGTTGTCGACGGGCGTGTACGTATCGTCAAGGTCGGCTGCTGACGCAGATAGGGCAGCAGCTCTGCAGGCAGGTCGTTCTGAATAAAATCGAGCTCTCCCCGGCTCAACTTAAGCAAACGCGTAACCGGATCCTTCACCGAGGCAAATTGTATCAACGGCACCGCTGCATGCGCATCCACCCGCTCCAACGTCAGACCGTGCTGGTTCCACACCCGCAGCCTGTAAGCCCCACAGCCTGTAGTTGAGCGTGCCTGTTGCGGCGCAACGGCCAGAGCTTTGGGCAGGATACCGATATTCAGCCGCGGTAGCAGCGAGGCATCGGGGTGATGCAGGTGAATAGCAACCACATCGCTGCCTTCGGCCTCCACACGTGCCACCGCGGCAAAGCCCGCACGCAAGGGGCTAGTCAGTTGCGGATCCAGCACTGCCGACAGTGTCGCCACCACATCGGCTGCTGTCAGTGCACTGCCGTCGGAAAAATGGAGACCGGGCTTGAGCCTGAATCGCCATAACAACGGCCCGGAGTGCTGCCAGCTGACCGCCAGATCCCCCTGTAGATGAAAGTGCTCATCCAGCCGTAGCAGACCGCGATGCAACAGCTCCTGCACCCGCGTTGATGCGGCATCCGTGGCAAAGCGAGGATCAAGTGTGACCGGCATCTGGGCCAGCCCCACGCATAAGAGCCCCTGCTCCCGTTGCTGCCCATGACAGGCCATAAGCAGCAGGCATGTCAGCAGAGCGAGCAGTAGTTTCATCTGCGCTCCCACATAGTCAGCGATTCAACGTGGCCAGCATAGGTAAACAGATCCAGCGCCTGCAATGCTTTGAGCCGGTACCCCTGCTGTTGCAGGATCGCCCCGTCTCTGGCCCCTGCAGCCGGATCACACGAAACCATGATAATCTTTTTCGGCACAAGCCGGGTCATACTACTGCAGATACGCTTTGCACCGCGCCGTGGCGGATCGATGATCATCAAATCAGCACCGATATAGGCCTCCAGATCAAAATCCTCAAACAGATTCGCCTGCGCAAAACGGGCCCTGATGCCCAGCGCTTTGGCATTGGCGGTTGCCGCACGCACGCTGGCCGGATTCAGCTCCGCCCCGAACAGCTCGGCTCCTGTGGCAGCAGCCAGAGGTAACGACAGGTTGCCGATACCGCAGAAGAGATCGGCAATACGGCGAACCGGCCCGCTCCACAGCCGGATCAGATCAATCAGCTGGCGGTTGCCCGCCTGCTGCCCCTGCACAAAATCGTCAGGTCCGACAGTGAGCATAATATCGCCGGAGCCGGCAGGCAGAGCATCATGGAACTGTTTTGCCGGTCGGGTCAGCGGTCGGGTAATCCCCTCATAACGCCACCACCACTGCATAGGCAAGCCGTTATCCAGAGACTCCTGATAATCACGTAAATCCGGTAAGTTGCCCGACTTAAGCTCCAGTATCACATGGATACCATCGCTCAGTTCAACCGCCTGTACTGCCTCAACATCATCGTTCAGGACAGGCCGCAATAGTGCGTGCACAGCGCTCAATGCCGGTGTCAGCACCATACAACGCTGGTGGCGTATCACCCGGTGGCTGGCATGGGCATAGAAACCGGCAAACAAGCCCTGGGCATCACTGCCAACCACCCAGCGTACCCGTCGCCGTGATGCAGGCGCAGGCATTGAAGCCGGCGTCCATAGCGTATCCGGCCGTATCAATGCTGCGAATGCATCACGCACCCACTCCGACTTCAGGGCCGCATGCGCATCCGCGGCCAGAAACTGCAGCGCACAACCGCCACATGCATCGGCTACCGGACATGGTGGCGCAACGCGTGCGGAACCTGGCTCAATCACCTGTTCAATTACGCCGCGCAGTACACCGCGTCGCTTCTGCAGTGGCGCTACGATCAGCCTGTCGCCGGTAACGGCATTGGGCACCAGCATCGTCTGATGCCCTGTACGGACAACTGTCTCACCACCGGGCAGAATGCACTCAGCTACGCCGCTGATCGGCTCACGCGTTGTCACAGCTGATCCAGGTGATCGAACTGACGCAGGTAGGCGGGTTTATCACCTGCAACATCTATCGATTGCACCAGCAGCTTGAATACCTCCCCCATACCGAAGGGCAACAGCATACGTTTGGCATGCGCCAGCAAATGCATGCTCTGCGCGTCGGATTGCGCAGCAAGCTCCTGGATAAATGCCTGCACCGATGGCGACTGCGCAAGCCAGCCCCCCTGTGACATCCATAGTAGCGGCTGCATGCCTGCCTCCCTGCCCGCCTGCGCCAGTGCCGAAAAATCGACATGGGCGGTAATATCGCGACTACCGGGCTCGGTAAGCACCTCTTCAACCGCCGTGTGTTCAAAATGCGCCAGCAGCGTACCTTCGCCGCGACCGGGGCGATAGTACTCCTGCCGCGAATAGCCGTAATCCAGCGTCAGGATAAACCCGCGCGGCACCACGCGTGCCAACGACTGTTGCCATGCAGCAAGGCCCGGATTGAATTCACTGATATAACCGTCCGGCCATGCACTGCTGATGGATTCGGGTATCTCTGGTACTGACTGCATGGGCTCTGTGCTATAGCCCCACGCCAGAGCGCCATCCGGTTGCCTGATCACGCCGCGCTCAAAATATTGACCCTGATGATAACGGAAAGAGCGTACGGGGAAGGCATCTGGCAATTCATTGCTGAACAGAACAGCCTGCTCACAGGCATCGAGGCTATCCAGTGAAACATGAATCTCGACCGCATGGCCCCGCTCGCTAAACAAGGCACGCTGCCTCTCGCGCAGAGCGTGACTGCGCTCAACCGATACGATGCGCTGAGGTACAGTGATCGGCATCTGCACAAGAATATCGAGCACCGATGCCAGCAGCTTGCCACTGCCGGAGCCCTGCTCCAGTAGTACCCAATGTGCCGGCTCCCCCATCTGCTGCCAGCAGTTGAAAATCAGATCGGCAAAACCGAGTGACAGCCATGGCCCCAGTTCGGATGCCGTGACGAAGTCGCCCGTTTCGCCGAAAACCGTTTTCGCTTCATAATAACCCAGCTCCGGCTCATACAGCGCAGCCTGCATAAATGCATCGAAGGGGAGAAAACCGCCTGCAGCGGAGATATGAGAGCAAATGATCTGCTCCAGTTGATGATGCCCTGTCATAGTTGACGCCTCTCCCACCTCGGACTAACGTATCGAACATTACATACGACAACGAGGAACTCAAATGTCTTCAGATTTAATCATTCATGTCAGCGACGAAAGCTTTGATGCAGATGTTTTAAAGGCATCCGGCCCTGTGCTGGTTGATTTCTGGGCTCCATGGTGTGGCCCGTGCAAACAAATCGCGCCGATTCTGAACGAAGTTGCCGGCGAGAAGCAAGGTCAGGTCACCATTGCAAAAATCAATATCGACGATAACCCGAACACACCGGGCAAGTACGGTGTACGCGGTATCCCCACACTGATGCTGTTTTCCGGCGGCAATGTGCAGGGCACCAAGGTCGGCGCTGTCAACAAGGCAAAGCTGATCGAGTTCATCGACGAACATCTGTCTTAACCGCTCATTCTTTCGATCAAAGGCAGGGGGTTATCCCCTGCCTTTTTTTTTGCTTTATCGCGTATTGGCGGGAGATGAACTAAACGATCAGAATCAAAAACCTTTCACCGCAGAGGAAAAGCAAAACAACATAAGAGAATAGTTATCATGCCGTGACACGTTATTGCGCATGAATATCCGGGTTCATCAGAGAAGACGTGCAGAAACCATATTCAAAATACTTCGTCTTCCCCCTGCGTCCTTTGTGTCCTCTGCGGTGAATGGCTTTTACCCTCGCATTTGAACTGGCTGAATTGGCAGTCTGCTAGTAGTGATCAGGGTACAAACTCAGGCATGCATAGGGATATTTCCAGCTAATCCGCGAAGAACTTCTGTTTACTGTACGGCTGCGACTTGATTAGCGGGGTTCATGCTTCTCGCTCAACTGGATGGTCATCGACGGATTGTTGCGGCCACGCTGCAGGTTTACATACACATCACTGCCGGCAACAAAGACACCGCCGAATTGTGAGAGCGGATGACGGACAATGTTGTGCAGCTTACGCCCGTCCCATGCCCACAGCGTCGAAGGAGTGGTTTGATCGGTAATCCACAACCAGTGACGCGTGCTATCCCAGGCCAGATCATCCGGATGCATAAGCGCCTGATTTTCCAGCCAGGAGTCGACGCGTGGCATACTGCCTTCATCGTGCAGTTGAAGAATACGGCCACTGCCGGACTCAGCCAGCAACAACGTACCATCGGGCAGCCGTTCAATATCGCGTATGGCAGCAAAAGCTGTCGCTTCCAGCTTGCGGGCCATGGCTGTCGCCGCATCCGGAGTGACCGTTAACCACCCCTTCTGCCGGTGATAAACCGTCAGCTTGCGATTTTTCAGTTCCAGTCGAAACAGACTGCCTGTCGCCGCCGCATCCGCGAGATAGGCAAAGTGCCCATCTGCAGAAAATGCCATAGCGCGATGATTGAATTGCCCGGCAAGGTAAAAGGGTGACAGTGAGGCGTGGCTGCTGCTTGAATCGACAGGATCAACACGCTGATCATCAGGAAACTGATCCGGTTCGGCCATGCGCCAAATCACCCCTTTCGGGTCATCTTCGGCCACCCATAGTGATCCGTCCGGCGCGAAACTGATGCCATTGGCGTTGCGCATGCCCTGCACCAGAATATGGGTACGACTGCTGCTTAAACGGATGGCGATCACGCCTGCCTGCGTACTGAACTCGCTGCGCTCTCCGCAGACATATAACCACTCCTTTGACGGCGAAAGCGCCATCCTGGTCGGGGTAATGTCCTTCCACGCGCTCAGCGAGCGATAGGACCAGCCAGTTGCCAGCTGCATACCTGCGCTATTGGTATTGCAGCCGCCCAGAACCAGCAGGATCAAAGCCATGATGCGAACGTATGTCATTGGCCAAAGGTGTACCGATCTGCGGATGCGGGCAAGTATCTTTATTCTGCAATTGCTTATCCCGTTGATTCACTTCATTCTCGGTGGCCGTCAGTCAAAACGACAGATACGCAGGTGCCCCCTTGCTCCCAGCAACGCATCTGACCAGGAGAATACCCATGTCCCGCCCTCTTAAAATATTCATGCGCGGTAAAAGAGTCGGCCTTTTGCAGGCTGTTTTACACCGCATGGGCTATCCCATGCAGGATCAGAATGGGCTCTTCGGTGTACATACGCGTGATGCCGTCAAGGATATTCAAAAGCAACGTGGGCTTAAGCCGACAGGTGAATTGGATGATGCCCTGTTTCAACTACTGCAACTGGGTACTGCTCCGCAGGTAACAGACCAGGGTAGTACAACAACTGCCGCCGCACCACTACCCGAACCGGGCTGCGATCAGGAGCAGTTTGATGCACTGGTTCGGTTGCTGCTGCGAAAAGGTGTCATTGAAGCGGGCGAGCTGGAGGCGGAAATGAGCAGAGCCTGCCCTGCCCTTCCGCCTTGTTGTGATACTACGACCTGAGTTCACCACCCATCTGGCCGAGCGTCTGGTTACCGGCGAGAGCATCAACCTGATCAGCCCGCACGGACAGGGACGCAGGCGCACACTGCAGGATTTGCGCAGCCTGATGCCCGCATCTCTACCCGTTCAATATATTGATTTGCGCTTGCATCAGGATGATCTGGAGGCAGTCATCTGCGCCTGTTTGAAACAACAGGAGCAGGGCCTGCTGATCCTGCACAACTTTAATCTGCTGCAGAACCATGATCTTATTTCACAACTCAATGCGATCAATAAACTCAATCATATAAGTCTGTTATATATTTCTGAAGATAAAACACTTCAAGATTTACTGGCGGCGGAAAGTGTACATCTCCCCCCGCTCAGCAGTTGCCAGATGGTGGCTGAAATCAAACGCAGGAGGCTGGATCCGGATGCCTGCACAGTTGAACAACTGCTGAGTGATCCGGCACCATACACGGCGCTGACCACCCTCACTGGGCAGAGAGTCGACTGATCACCATCAGGTATGCAGCAGTGCTGCAGCCACCTGCTCCGGGAAACTGCGCGTATCAACCGGTTTGGCTATATAGCCTGTAAAACCCCGCTCCAGAATCTTCTCCCTGTCGCCGCCCATGGCATGTGCCGTTAACGCGATGACAGGGATCTCGATCGCCATAGCCTTGAGTTGCGCCAGTACCTGATAACCGTCCATATCCGGCATCTGGATATCCAGCAGGATCAGGTCCGGCAGTGCATCCGCCATACGCGCAAGAAATGGTTCGCCAGTTGTATCGGTAGTGACCTGTGCGCCATGCGCTTCCAGTAGTGCTGAAAACAGCATCAGAATCGTGTCGTTATCATCCAGCACAGCAATTTTCTTACCTGATAGAAGGCTCATATAATGATCAGGCCCCCGTTTTTCTCATACGCCAGTTTATTTTTTCCGGCCGCTTTGGCTTTACCGATACGGGCGTGGCATGTGGTAATCAACTTCTCAGGTGTATCGCCATCTTCAGGATAAAGTGCAATCGCAGCACACGTGGTCAGACCTGGCTTATCCAGCCCCTCTTCACCCGGAAATGGGTAAGCCTCAATCATATTTTTCAGACGGTTCACCACCAGCAGTGCCCCTTCGAGCTCCGTGTGGGTTAGAATCATGGCAAATTCGTCCACCCGGTGACGGGTGGCAATGTCCGAGCCTCTGAGGTTATTCATCAGAAAGCTGCCTACCTTGCGCAGTGCAGCATGCACATACGCCTCACCGGCCACCTCGCTGAAGCGGGCAAAACCGTCCAGATCAAACACGACACAGGCCATCTTCTCGCTGTTGCGGCTTGCACGCGAGATCTCCTGGTCCAGACGAATCTGGTAATAACGGTGGTTGAGCAGGCCAGAGATATTATCTTTCAATCCCGCCTGATGCGGATAAATACTCTCGACATGACGGATCTCATCCAACAGCTGTTCGCGGGTAAAGGACTCCTTGCTGACACAGTCCTCAATATGCCCCATCAGGCGCACACGCTCTGCCACTGCCAGCTCCTTGGCGGTAACAACAATAATAGGAATGTTCTCTGTGCGGGGCTGCTGCTTCAGTCGCTCGGCCACCTCGAACCCGTCCATACCGGGCATCATCAGATCAAGGATAATGATGTCCGGCTCGACTGTTTCAGCCAGATGAATTCCCTCCGCCCCACTGCTCGCCGTATGCACCCGGTAACCCTGAGCTGTAAGCGTGGCCATATAGAGCTCTCGAATATTCTCTTCATCATCAATAGCCAGCACATGCATAGTCCTGTTCTTGCGATGAATCCCTTTGCTTAATGCCCCCAGTTTGGATGCGAGCAGCTCGCGATTGATAGGCTTGGCCAGATAATCGGTGGCACCGAGCGCGATACAGAGCTCCTCATTCTCGGAAACGGTACACATGATCACCGGTATATCCGCTGTCTCCGCATCCAGCTTGAGCTCCTGCAGGACCTCCCACCCATCCTTACCCGGCATCATCACATCCAGCAGAATCAGGAACGGACGTTTCTTGCGCACAAGCAGCAGTGCATCTTCGCCATTCATGGCATGACAGACCCTGTAACCCGCATTGGAGAGATAAAGGGTACTGATCTCCAGCGAGTGAGCATCATCATCAACGACCATAATTAACGGTGCATCCGGAGCAACCGGAAGCGGCTTGTTATGAATCTGCTGCAGCACTACTTGTGTATCGACTGCCGGCAGGTTTGGTAGAACTGGGGGCTTTTGAATGAGCTCGACCGGCAACGTGAAGACAAAGCAGCTGCCTTCTCCGGGCGCACTCTGTACGGCTATCGAGCCGCCGTGCATTTCAATCAGCTTCTGGGTCAGCGTCAGCCCCAGTCCTGTTCCTTCATAATTGCGCGAGTGCGATCCGTCGGCCTGTTCAAACGGACTGAAAATATTCGCCTGATCTTGCGGGGAGATACCGATCCCCTGATCATGAATGGCGACAGTGAGTCTTGCATAGCTCTCCTGCCTGTCATCTGTACCATTGTTGTAATCAACAACGATTCTGACCTCACCGCCCTGAGGGCTGAACTTGATCGCATTCGAACAGAGATTGTAGAGAATCTGTTTAAATTTTGTGCGATCCAGATGAATCCCCGGAATGGCAGCATCTACCTCCAGACTCAGCCGAACACTGGTCTTTGTCGCGTACCCCTCTAACACCAACTGGATCTCATCGAGCAGATCAGCGACATTAATCTTCTCAAGTTTAAGGCTCATTTTGCCGGCCTCAATCTTGGCCAGATCGAGAATACCGTTAATAAGCTCGAGTAGATGTTTCCCTGAGATATTGATATTCTTCAGATACTTGGTCTGGGTTTCATTCAATGGCCCGACATAACCGTCAATCAGAAATTCGGAAAAACCATTGATTGAGGTCAGCGGCGTACGCAACTCGTGCGACATATTGCTGATAAACTGGGATTTGGCCTGATTTGCACGAATCAATGCCTCGTTGGTAGAGGTCAGATCGATCGTACGTTCCATGATCCGCGCTTCCAGATGTGCATTTAACGATTTCAGCTCGGCCTTTTCCTGTTCTATGACGTGGAACAAGCGGGCCTTCTGGATGGCATGTGCAGCCTGATTGGCCAGTAGATCGAGAAAGCGCAGCTGATTCTCATCGTAATCACGCGGAGAAAAATCATTCACATAGAGTATACCGACAACTTCACTACCCAGGGCCAGTGGCACGGCAACCAGTGCCTGTACCCCTTCATCGGTCAACATGGCATTGAGCGTAATCACCTTGGATGCAACCACGTCCGCTACGACAAACGGTTTTTGATCGTTAAATATGCGCTCTGTCAGCCCGCCTTCCCTGACTATCCATGGTTCCTGTCGATCAAACGATGTGGAGAAACCGGCTGATGCGTAGAGCGAAAGAGATCGCGTCTCCTTGTCATAGAGAGAAACCGTGCCTGCCGGTGATCCGGTTACCAGCATCGCTTCCTGCAGTACCAGCCTAAGCATTCTTGAGAGACTGTCGCTGGTGTTAAGCTGACGCCCAACACGATCAAGCTTCTCGAACTCGCTCAGCATCTGCTCAATCTGATCTTTTTCCCTTTTACGTTTGCACATCTGGTCGTAGAAGAAGCGGGCGGCCTTCCCCTCCATAATCTCTACATCCGATGATAAACAGAGGCGCAAACGTTCTGAAACATCACTGGAACCGGTTACATTGATCGCCATATCACAGGCTGGGATTTCTTCAATGGTATGAAAGATCGGAATCGACAGTATCCCGGCCCGCTTCAGTGCCGGCGCATCCACGCGCGAATCGACAATAGCGACAATGTTGATATCACTATCTTCCTGCAGTACCTGCAACAGGGCTTCGCCTCCGCGTCCCGCTCCAATAACAACAATCCTGAACAGATCCCCCCCCATCAGGCTACCTTTGCGGGCAGGTACTGTTTTACACACCGCAGAATGTGGGGGATATCAAACGGCTTGCTGATATAATCCGTGGCACCGTTGGCAATCGCCCTGTCGCGCTCATCCTCTTCCGGCAGAGCACTGACCAATACGATGGGCAGATCCTGACCGTAGCGTTCACGCAGCTTTTCCAGCACCTGATAACCGGTCATGCCCGGCATGGTAATATCCATCAGCACCAGTTCCGGGCATACATGTTCCGTCAGTGCCAGTGCCTTGATACCATCTGCAGCATCGCAGACCGTGTAATTGGCGCTTTCCAGCACAGCAACCTGCATCTCCCGAACGATGTCATTGTCATCAACAACAAGTATCATGGCCTCTCCCAACAGAATGTCTATCGCATAAAACGCCCGGCTCTTTAGTTATTTCACACGCATAAATCACAGGATCGGCCACATTCGGCCCAATCCGGTTTGTCGCTTAACAGGTGACCACATCAGTGCAAGTGAGACGGTAAATAACTCGCGTGCAATCATATACTAACAACGAATAGCAATAATGCTGCCACCCCGTGTCTGACAGTGATCCAGCTAGCGGATGGAGGTCATCACCTGTGCCAGAACGGATGCGCCGGCAGCGATCTGCTCATCGCTGCTGTACTCCGAGGCCGAATGACTGATACCGGCCAGGCAGGGGATAAAGATCATACCTGTCGGGATGCTGCCCCCATCGCTGCGCTTCTGATGACAGATGACCGCGACATCGTGCCAGGCGCCGCTCGGCAGGTGCGTAAAACTTGAGTGCTGACTGACGCAGCACTCGGCAGTGATCCTCTGTATATCCAGATCCAGAACAGGGATGCCCCGGGAACAGGAGATCTGCTCGATTTCTGCCCGGATATGAAAGGATTCAGCCAGCTGCTGAACAAGCGCCTGCGCCCGGGTATTGAATGCATCGGCAAGCTCGGCCGAACAGCTGCGGATTTCGTGAGAAAAATAGGCAAAACCGCTGACCTTGGATACCGCCTGAGCGTGAATCAGCGGGAAGCGCTGGTTGTGATCCGCGTGACTGTTCACAACGCCAATGGTCTGGATAATGGCTTGTGGTGTTTCCGGGTAGTGCGCATTAAACTGCTCTACCAGCCTGTCCAGCTGCACCAGCATATGAGCCATCGCCATATGTGCATCCTTGCGATGCGGCGTCCCCATTGGTGTAGCTCCGGAGTGATCAAAAGCACCGGTCAAGCGAATCCAGTTGCGGATTGAGCCGCGAAGACCGGTAACAATACCGATATCGCGCTGGCTGCTCTCCAGTACACTACCCTGCTCGATATGCAGCTCGATGTGCGCGGCAATGGCATCGCGTTCCGCATCTGAAATGGTGGCTTTGGCAGCACGGATATATGCCGGATCGGCATGTTGGGCATTCATCGCCTGTGCCAGTGAACTGCCGCCGTATTTGCAGTCCAGTACGGCCGGATTGAGCTGGCCGAATGCAGCCCACGCACCGAGTGAAGCCGTGCCGAATGCAGCCGATTCTTCACCCCGCCAGACCCGCAGCCGCAAGCCATGGTGCAGTGGCCAGCCATGCTGATGCGCCGCGACAAGTACGGACAGGCCGGCGACAACGCCGGCAACCCCGTCATAGTTACCGCCGCCGTCAACGGTGTCGACATGCGAACCTGTCTCTACCCAGCGGGAGAATGTACCCGGCGTTTCAACGATCAGATTTCCCACAGCATCCAGACGGCAGCACAATCCAGCGGATCTGGCAGCCTGCTCAATGTAGCAAATCGCTGCTGTTTCAGCATCGGAGTACGCCGGTCGCAAAAATCCCTGTGTGCGGTCATCACCGATAGCGCCGATTCGGTGAAGGGCAGCAAAATGGGTGGCAATCACGGTCGGGGAGATAGTAAATGTGTGCAATTCGGACATCATGCGATCATAGCGCATAGCCTCCTGGGAACAAGACAGAGAGTCAGACTTCAGGCACCCATGAACGTCAGAAAGACACCAATGTGTCAGAACGGCAGCATTTTCCCCGTCAAACAAGCCGGGGCACACGACTGCCCACAGCGACAGATATGTTTAAAAATATAGACAAATCAAGCCACACAGTTGTGCTCACGATTCTGGCACCATATATGCTCTAACATCAGTACATAGCTCGTTGTAGTGACATTGTGGTTTATAATTCTGGGCCGATGCGTACTGAACGGGAGCTTGTCTATCGCGGTTGTGTGAATCCCTTTATGGGGATACCTGATATCGGGATGCGGCACCCACCTTAACGTTAAGGGTTCAGTCATTGTAAGCCATAATGTCAGTGCAACGATCATTCACGAGAGACCTGCCCTCCCCCCTCCCCCGGCAGGTCTTTTCGTTTCTGCCCGGTGACAAAACAGCAGAGGCGCCAGAGCCTTAAAAAACGCTATACTCCCGCACTGCATTCGTAACAGTGCCAAAGGAGAGATCAATGTTCATCAAAATCGACAAAAAGACGCTGGAAGAGGAGATCATCAATAGTGAAGAGATGGTTGAAGTACTCGAGCATGATATGAAACCTGTATTTGTCGATGATGCCTTGATGGATATGGTCACCAGTGGTTACGTCCACAGAAGTGCATCCGCCATATACAGGTATAAGGCCTGAGTTTTTCGCATGCATAACAACGTGCCGGCTCTGCACAGGCAGCGAAAACTGGTTCACGATTCGATTGAGTCCATGCAAAGAGAGGGTGAAAGCATGCATGCGCTTAGCTCGAAATTCTACACCCGACTCCTCCAGACCGATCCGACGCTGGGTGATATATTTGATGGCAGCCCCGTCACCCTGAATCGAAAATTCAGTAATATGATTGCTACCTTCAAAAATCTCAAACACCTTGAAATGATTACACCGGCTATTGAAAGCCTGTCCAAACGCCACCTTGCCTACGGCATGCAACCAGCACACCTGGACAGCTTTAAAGCGGCACTGATATTCGCGCTGGAAAAGCAACTGAGAGATCGGTTTACTGATGAGCTGAAGCAGGCATGGAACAACTGCTATGATGACGTGGCCGTCGTCATTCGCCGGGCAGCCAAGGCCCACCCCGAGCTATTCCGGGCCGCCAGCCCCAAACAGCATACGCACTACGATATGAATCTGCTTGCCGATATCGGCGGTGCCGACGTTGTAAAACAGGTACTGGCACGTTTTTATGGCATCATCTTTGCAGATGCATGGCTCGGCCAGTTCTTCTACGGCAAAAGCAAGACCGGCCTGACCAATAAACAGAGCAAATTTATGGTCGCGGCATTCGGAGGCCCCAACACATATGAGGGCGAGCCACCGGCGCTGTCGCATATGCATATGTATATTACCGAAGAGATATCCCTCCTGCGCGAGAAAATGCTGCGCCAGGCAATTAGCGATCAGGGGTTAGGGATCGATATTGCCGAGCGATGGCTGAGCGTCGATCGCTCATTCTGGCATTCGATTCACAAACAGTCGGTGGATGAGTGTGTGACCAAATGTTTCGGCCAGGCTCCCGTCGTTGTAAAAAAACCGGAAAACTATCAGCCGCAGTGAGAGCAGTGCGGACAAAACAGCGGTATCAATGCATATCCCCTCACCCGCCATATCAATGGCTACTGCCAATCCCCGCTGCCGGTATAGAGCAAAACCGGTCAGGACCCGCCAGCCAACAGCACGGCGTGTATCGGAGATCGCAGCTGACGATGTCCATCATCTGCTGAGTACCATCTGAACGGCTTTTCGGCCCGGGTTGCGTGCGAAACCAAAGGTAATTTGTTGAACGTGGCAAATGAGAGCTGATACTCCTCCCGGGCCAATACGGCAAAGTGAGCATCTGCTGCGCTTGTTACCTGCGTCTGTAGTTGCCTATCGTTTCCAGCGAGCGCCCATAGTGGTATGCGATCTGCTCCGGCTCATAGCGTGCCACTGCCATGACCGGGCAGGCAGTACGGGCAAGGCAGCTCATAGCGCAGCGCGAGCCCGGCTTAAGTCGCTCATCCATACAAGCCTGCAACGGAATTTCGCCAGCCGACGACACCACCGGACAGGCCGCAATACAGGGCTTCTCCATGCAGGAGTCACACGGTGATGCACCATCCATAACCAGCGTCGGTGTAAAGGCAGTATCGGCCAGCACTGCGGCGCGGTAGGCGAACCATGATCCCCAACGGGCATTGACACCGATCCGGAACGGGGATGCATGATGCCAGCCGGCAAGCTTTCCCAGCTGTTGCAAAGGCAACGTACCGGGCTGTAGCGGATAGAGCAGCCGATAGCGGCTGGCGGGATTCTCTTCGTCAAAATAACGGCTAACCGTATCGACTGAAAAGCGGTCGATTGGATGCTCACCGGTGAGATCCCCGGAGTCTGCAATAGCCTGCCACAGATCCCGACCACCATGTGCAAAGAGCAGCAGCTGGCGATACCCGGCAACAGGCTGTTCGGTATCAATAGCCGCCAGCAGATCTGCAGGCAGCGCACACAGATCAAACACAGCCTGCAGATTCAGGCCATGATGCGCGAGTATCGCGCTGTCGTTCGGATGCACGCCATCTGTTTTCACTAGCACTCCCTGCCTATTGCCGGTTGATGCAGGCAGATAGATGCAGTGATGATTCAAACTGAAGTCCAGTGCCCGATAGCGGATCCGTGAAGGCAAGTTTCTTTGCCAGCAGCTGCAAGGGGCGGGAGTAATCGGGCGTGTCAGCCTTCGGTTGCAGTACCGGATAGAATATATCATTCAGTATCTGTGACCCGATCAGTCCCATATGCAGGCGTAACTGATGCGTTTTACCGGTTAACGGTGAAAGCGAAAAACGGGCGATCTCTGCGCCGGTCTCCAGCATGGTAATCTGCGAGCGTGCATTGATTTCACCCGCCACATTGTGGCGCAATATCCACTGGCCACTGGCTTCTATGCGGCTCTCTACCAACCATTCTCTGCGGTTTGTATCCATCGGCAGCGATGCAATGGCTTCATACTGTTTGTCGATACGACCCTCCCTGAACAAGGCGAAATAGCAGTGCCGTGTTGCAGGCTTCTTGCTGAATAAGACCAGCCCGGCCGTATCGCGATCCAGTCGGTGTACAGGCACCAGCTCCCGGTTGCCTGTTCTGTTCACCAGGCGGTGCAGCAGACACTCATTCACCGCTGTGCCACTGGGTGTAACCGGCATAAAGTGCGGTTTATCCGCCAGCAGAATCTCTTCATCTTCGTAGAGAATCCGCTCATGAAACGGGATGCGCGGTTCAGCCTTCACTTCACGGTAATAACTCAGCCGTGCATTGATGCGGTATGGGGTGGATTCGTCGACAATCCTGCCCTGTTCATCAGCCATTTTTCCTCTCTGCATGCGCTCCAGCCAGGTAGCTCGATCCACGCGGGGAAAACAGTCAACCAGAAAATCCAGCAGCACCGGCAGCGGCTGAGGCAATCGCGGCAGTGTAATATAAGAAGGCTTCGGCGACTGACTGCCAAAGATATAGTGCTCGTCCTGCAAGCTCATGCCAGCCGGATACGTATCTGCTCATCCCCGAAGGCCACGATATCGCCGGCAACAATCTTTTTCCTTTTGCGTGTTTCCACTTCGCCGTTCACCCGAACCAGCCCCTCGGTGATCACCCGGTTGGCCTCACCGCCACTGGCAACCAGAGCTTCAAACTTCAACAGTTTATTGAGCTCAATCGGCTCACTGGTAATCTCCACGTCTCTCACGGTTTATCGCCTCTCAAATGTTGAACAACTGCTGTACACGAACATACGGGGTCGAATGATCCCCCGCCACAACGCCGGCACGGCACGGATCATATATCCCTTCCGCATTAATTCTATCATCGAAATACGGGCGTCATTTACATCGCGCGCATTCCGGAATCCAATCCGGCAGGATGATCGCGGAAAAACGCTACGCCATGTAAACCATCGCTTAAAGCCACATGAGCACAGGGTCGCTGCACTCTGCTCCAGCATATGCGACACTTCGGCCACATCTTCACAATGACGATTCACAGGGATTGCCGATGATACGGTTGATCCTGACATCGGGGCATGGCAAGCTGAATCCGGATGCAGAGGAGGATGAATGGGTGACATAAAAACAGGGCGATACAGACATTTCAAAGGCGGAGAGTATGAAGTGGTCGCTATAGCACATCATTCCGAAACGCTGGAGAAGATGGTGATCTATCGCCCGCTCTACGCCGACACGGGCATCTGGGTAAGACCCTATGACACTGCTGTCCGGTTAAACATTGATCAGGCTCAGTTGGTTTAAATTTTCAGTTGGTTGTCGTTTTGGTGGAGGCGATTGTTTCATCACTAAT
>PFXI01000039.1 GCA_002791575.1 Zetaproteobacteria bacterium CG_4_9_14_3_um_filter_54_145
GAATTAGTGATGAAACAATCGCCTCCACCAAAACGACAACCAACTGAAAATTTAAACCAACTGAGCCTGATCAATGTTTAACCGGACAGCAGTGATACAGAGAGACAGATTTTTACATAAATACCCTGTTTATCTACCGGCGTCAGAGTGATCAGTCAAACTGCTGTTGCATTTTACAACATATCGTCGTCAAATAAGCATGTGAAAACATCTACCAATATCCCGCCCCACATACCCTTGGACCCGGCTCTGCTGCCGCCTGAAATCCTGCTGGTCTGTCGCAGGCTGCTGGATGCAGGCGGGCGGGCATGGCTGGTCGGCGGCTGCGTGCGTGATCTGATGCTGGGGATGATACCCGAAGATTACGATCTGGAAGTCTACGGCCTGCAAGAAACAGCTCTCACTTCCACCCTGCAACAGATCGGACGTTGTGAAATGGTCGGCAAACAGTTCGGCGTGCACAAACTCTGGCTCAAGGGCATGGAGATTGATCTGGCGCTACCACGCACGGAAACAAAGACCGGCAGTGGCCATTGCGGATTCGCCGTTCAGGTCGACCCGGATCTGTCACCGGCAACAGCCTCCCTGCGACGCGATTTCACCATCAATGCCATGATGTTTGACCCGCTTGCTGACACGCTGCTCGATCTGCATGGTGGCTCTGCCGATCTTGCCAGCCGCGTACTGCGCCATGTCAGTCAGGCCTTTGTCGAGGATCCGCTGCGCCCGCTGCGTGCCATGCAGTTTGCCGCCCGCTTCGGTTTGACGCTTGCTGAAGAAACAGCGGCACTCTGCCGGCAGTTGCTGAACGAAGCCGGCAGCCTGCCCGCCTCGCGCATCTGGACAGAGTGGCGAAAGTGGTCACATGCACCCTACCCCTCCTGCGGGCTGCGGGTCCTGCAGCAGAGCGGCTGGCTGGCCTGTTACGCAGAGTTGGATGCCCTGCAGGATTGCCCTCAGGATCCTCACTGGCATCCGGAGGGCGATGTCTGGCTGCATACCCAACAGGTGGTGGATCAGGCTGCGGCCATCGCGCATAAGAACAGACTGGATCATCACACCACCGAGCAGCTTGTTTTTGCCGCGCTATGCCACGATCTGGGCAAGACGGAGACAACCAGGCAGACTGAAAACGGCCGTATTGCCTCACCCGGCCATCATCAGGCAGGTCTGGCTCTGTCGCAGCAACTGCTGAGCCGGATGCATGCGCCCGCACGTCTTATTACATTTATCCTTCCGCTGGTTCAGGAACATATGACCCACCTGCACGGCAAGCCAACCCCGCGTGCCGTACGGCGGCTGGCCTGGCGGCTGCAACCGTCTCATATCGAGCTGTGGGAGATGCTGGTTGAGGCCGATGCCTCCGGTCGTGCCCCGGCGCCACCATCGCGGCCGGCACTTGCCTGGCTGGAGATGGCGCAGTCGCTGCAGCAACACCGGCAGCCGGCAGCCCGTATCGTTGATGGCAATCTGTTGATGGAGCTGGGGATTGAACCCGGACCCGGCATGGGGGCACTGCTTGCGCAAGCCTATCAGGCACAGCTAAACGGTGATTTTGATGATATCGAGAGCGGCCGCCGCTGGTGCATCGCCCATATCGGCAAATGATTAGAATCAACAGCTTTTCACCGCAGAGGAGAAGCAAGAGAACATAAGAGAATAGTTATCATGCGGTGACGCGTTATTACGCACGAATATCCGGGTTCATCAGAGATGTACAGAGACCCTATTCTCATACTTCGTCTTTCCTCTGCGTCCTCTGCGGTGAATGCTGTGACCATCACGTCCAACACATGCTGATACCGGCAGAACAGATTCACGCTTAATATTTTATCCGGAAAGCTTCCCGCTAATGCGCAATGAACCATAAAAAATGCCGACTCTGTTAAGAGCCGGCATTTTTGTTAGCTACGTACCGTCTTGACGATCAACCAGCCTATTGCGACTGCAATAATGCCGGTCAGTCGCAATGAGGTGGGTGCCACCTCGGGAATACGTCTGATCATATTGATCATGCCCTGCGGGAAGAGTGCATACAGAGCCCCTTCCAGTGCCAGCACAAGGCCAAGAGCCACCAGCAGATCATTCATAATAACAGCTCACTGCCAGCGGTTTTCACCCTTCAATCAGTGGTGTGACTGCTGAAAGAACTGGAAAAATTCCGTATCCGGTGAGATCACCAGACGTGACCCCTCCTTGATAGAACCACGATAGGCCTCCAGCGAGCGCGTGAAAGCATAAAACTCGGGATCCTTCTTATAGGCCTGGGCGTAGATGCCGGTTGATTCAGCATCGGCATGACCGCGCAGGATTTCCGACTGTTTGTAAGCATCGGCCAGAATCACCTTGCGCTGTTTCTCCGCTTCCGCACGAATCTCCTTGGCAGCTTCTTCACCCTCGGAGCGATACTCCTTGGCAATCCGGTTACGCTCGGACTTCATACGCTGAAATACAGCTTCCGAGTTTTCAGGTGGCAGATCGGCACGTTTGATGCGCACATCCACGATATGCAGACCCAGGTCACCGACCTCCTTGTCGGCACGATCACGAATAGACAACATCAGCTCCACACGCAGATTGGCCTGATCACCACCGGAGACAATCTCATGTAGCGTATGCTGACCGAGTACTTCGCGCACCTTACCGCGCACGACATCTTCCATGCGGGAGGCCACGCCCTGCTGGGTACGGGCAACCTGATATACCTTCAGCGGGTCAACAATGGTCCAGCGGGTATAGTTATCCACCATGATGGATTTCTTATCCTTGGTAATGACCTCATTCGGCTCCGCATCCGACTCCAGCAGACGGCTGTCGAAGGTTGTGACGCTCTGCCATGGCCATTTGAAATGCAGACCGGCGGTTTTCACTACATTCTTGGGATTACCGAACTGCAGTACCAGCACCTGTTCACGCTGATCTACAACATAGGCACTGGTACCGGTCAGGGCAGCCAGGGCGATCAATATGATTACAATCCATGTCTGTCTGGCGCTCATTTCTTCACCTCCGCCTTGGCAGCCTGTCTGTCAAGCGGCAGATAGGGCAGTACGTGGCCGGCAACAGCGCCGTCCACAATGACCTTATCCACACTGGACATCACTTGCTGCATCGATTCCATATAGAGACGTTTACGTGTTACGACCGGTGCCTGCTTGTAAGCTGCCAGCAGACTCTCAAAGCGGGAGGATTCACCCTTGGCCCGCTCAACCACTTCCTTGGCATAAGCCTGGGCATCCAGCACCATCTTTTTACCTTCACCGCGAGCATTAGGCGTGATCTCATTGGCATAAGCCTGCGCTTCGTTTTTGGCGCGCTCTTTATCTTCCCGCGCACTTGCCACGTCCTTGAACTCCTTGATCACGCGCTCAGGTGGCTGTACATCCTGCAGCTTGACCGTGGAGAGGGAGATACCGGCACTATAGGAGTCCAGAATAGACTGGATCAGCTGCTCGGTCTCGACTTCCACTTCCGCCTTTTTGGTTGTCAGCACATCATCAATCAATGTACGTCCAATCACTTCCCGGATAGCCGACTCAGCAGCATCACGTACTGTTTTTTCCGGATTATCGATATGGAAGAGATAATCTTCCGCGCTCTTGATCTTGTACTGCACAATAAACGAGATATCGACGATGTTTTCGTCCTTGGTCAACATCAGTGACTCGTTGGTACGTTTACGAATAACACCGTCGGCAAAATGGCGGAAACCGATCTCCAGTCGCTGCACACGCGTAACAGGCAGCTTCTCAATTGTTTCAACCGGATATGGAATATGCCAGTTCAGGCCCGGACCGGTTGTTGATACATGCTGACCGAAGCGCAGCACCACCGCCTCTTCATCGGCAGCCACTTTGTAAAAGCCGGATACAGCCCATACCAGCATGATGACTGCCAGAAAACCGGTTATCATCCCCTTGCTTATCTCGGGGCCGCCACTGCCGCCTCGTGGACCACGACCACCAAAGAGGGAGCCAAAGCGCTCCTGCAATCTGCGAATGACTTCATCCAGATCCGGCGGCGTCTGATTGCCACCACCGCCCCCGCCGGGTTTTCCCCAAGGGTTCTGGTTATCGTTGTTGGAACCGTTCTGGTTGCTCCAGGGCATGCATGACCTCCAAAATCAAAAACGCGGCGGAGTGTATCAGTTCATTGAACCAATGCACCCCCCTATTCGCGTTATGGGGATAAATTTATACAGCAGAGCCACTTGCAAAAGTCTGAGTGATATTGATCGGCAATGACTCGTTCGTGGAATTGATCGTTTTAATTTTTGTTTTGCCCGTGTGTTTTT
>PFXI01000011.1 GCA_002791575.1 Zetaproteobacteria bacterium CG_4_9_14_3_um_filter_54_145
TCGGCATTAAGAATCGAAGACTTAAAGCTGGATGGGATAATGATTATTTGGAAAAACTGCTAATGGGAAAGTAACAGTTTTAATGCGATTGCCCTGCTGCCCTTACGTGCTCTATCGCACAGACAGTATTTATATAACCCTTAAACTTGAATCATCCGTGAGCAGTGCCAACACATTGCTGGCGTTAATCCATGCTGGATGTGTTGGCAAGTACACAGTTCAAGGGTGTAGCAGGCAAGATAGCCGATCATGAAAGAGTCCGGAAATGTTAGTAAAGCTACGGAAAACCAATAGTGACCGAATCGAATCTGGCTCGTTGCTGTTGTAACGAACACTATATAAGGGAGTACCACTATGTTTAAAACCATGAAAAAGTTATTCACCAAAGCCTGTGTATCCATCATGATCATGATCATGTTCAGTCTGAATATTCAAATGCCGGTGGCAGAGGCCGCGATGGTCGGCACCGATCAGATTATTCAGCAACAGTCGCATGGTCAGGAGCGTGAGAAGATCATTGCCTTCCTGGACCGGGCAGAAGTCCAGCAGGAATTGCAGAACCAAGGAGTGGTTCTGCAGGATGCCAGAGCCAGGGTGGCAAACCTGAGTGATACAGAGGTACAATTGCTATCCGGTAAAATTGACCAGTTACCTGCAGGTGCAGGCGGGGCCGTTGGCGTCATTATCGGAGCTGCTGTATTTATCTTTGTGGTATTGCTGATTACCGATATTTTAGGGCTGACGAACGTATTCTCCTTTGTTCACCCGATTCGATAAGCAAGGTCTGCTCCTGAAGTCGTTCGCAAGTGCCCGCCTGGTGGCGGGCGCATGCCTTGTGGGGTTTCTGCTTGGCGGTTGTGCAGCTAAGCAAACGCAATCCCTGCTGGAGCAGAAGCCTGAGAATCTGAACATTGCCGCGAAGGTGGAGCATGTGCCTTTCTTTGCCCAGAGCGAATATCAGTGCGGTCCGGCTGCGTTGGCCATGATGCTGAACTCGGCAATGGTCCCCGTGATTCCTGAGCAATTGTCACCCAGGCTCTACATTCCGGGTAAAAAAGGGAGTTTGCAGATTGAGATGATGGCCGTGCCACGCCAGTTCGGTATGCTGGCTTACCCGCTGGCGCCGCAGCTTAGTGATCTCCTGTACGAAGTGAGTGCAGGGCATCCTGTACTGGTTTTCCAGAACCTAGCCCTGAGCTGGTATCCGCAATGGCATTACGCCGTCGTGATCGGATATGACCTGCAAAACAGCACGATCACCCTGCATTCAGGAGTTGAAGCTGAACAGCGCATCTCCCTTGCGACATTCGAGCATACCTGGGTACGTGCCGGCTCCTGGGCCATGCTGGTTTTGCCTCCCGGCAAGCTGCCGGCTACGGCCGAAGAAACACGCCTGATGAAAGCCGCAGCGATTCTTGAATATGCGAAGCAGCAACAGGCCGCAATCATGGCTTATGAAGCAGCGCTGCTACGCTGGCCTGACAGCCTTGCGGCCCGTATGGGTATAGGTAACAGTTACTACAGCCTGAGAGAGATTGATAAAGCTCGAGAAGCCTTCCATCAGGCCACCATCGATCATCCGCATGCGGCAGTGGCATTCAACAACCTGGCACAGGTCTATCTGGAACAACACCGGTTGTCTAAAGCACGGGGTGCGATTCAACAGGCCATACGCCTTGATGGTGAGTCACAGATTTACCGGGAAACAGAGGCTGAGATCCGCAATGAAACAGGCAGACAGTACTAAAAGTAAGTTGTAACAATAAAAACAGTTCATCACTTTCAACGACAGGAGTTTAACATGGTAATGCGTTCAGGCACTTCAACGAAAATGATTGGTATCGCCCTGATAGTTTTAGGCCTTGGCCTGGCAATATGGGGGTATCAACTGTCCGGCTCTGTCGGGTCAGAATTAACTCAGGCTGTTACAGGGTCGGAAACGGATAAAGTCATGACTTTATACATTTCTGGCGCGATCAGTTTTGTTGTTGGTATCTTTCTGAATCGCTGATAACGAATAGTAACACCGGAGTCCACATGGATATCATCAGTTTGATCATATTTTTAGCAGTTGGCGCGCTGGCAGGGTGGCTTGCCGGCAACATCACGAAAGGAAGTGGATTTGGTTTCATAGGTAATGTTATTGTGGGTATTGTCGGTGCTGTACTGGGTGGCTTTGTCTTCGGTTTGTTCGGCATCACGACAGGTGGATTGTTAGGCGCCATCATTATGGCCACGATTGGCGCTGTGCTGTTGTTATACCTCATCAATGCCGCCAGGAAAGGCCGACTTCAATACCCCGCTTTTATCAAGCTGCTTTTTTAACCGCAGTGGCAGGGTTGCAGCGTTTCCCATTAAGCCACAGTCTGAATCAGGAGAACATGATGAACGAGAAAGAATTGTATCAGCAGAAGCAACAGGCTCAGATGGATGAATGGAAAGCAGAAGCAGACAAGCTTAAGGCGAAGGGTGCCGGGGCCAGTGCCGACGCTCAAGTGGCGTTGAATAAGCAGATCAAAGCAGTGGAAGGCAAGATAGAAGCGGGGAAGAGCAGACTTGCTGAAATTTCAGATGCAAGTGAAGAAGCGTGGGATTCGATGAAGTCTGCTTTTGGTGACGCAGTGGCCAGGCTCAAAAAATAACTGCTGGTATCTAAAAGGCGGGGTCAGATTTCCTCCTATAAGCCTGTTCTTTTTTCGTTTTGGCCGTCATACTGAGATTTCTATGGAGCATGCAGAAGATAGAAAAGCAAAATACCAGAAAAACAGTCTGACATTGATTGGTGCTGTAGCCTTGGGTACCGGTGTGATGATTGGGGCCGGAATTTTCGCATTGACCGGGCAAATGGCTGAAATGACCGGGGCGCTCTTCCCTCTGGCGTTTCTCTCTGCCGCGGTGATTGTCTCATTCAGTGCCTACTCCTATGTAAAGATGTCTAATGCCTACCCCTCGGCAGGTGGCATTGGCATGTACCTCTACAAAGCTTATGGCGGCACTCTGCCGACAGCGTTTCATGCGCTTTTGATGTATTTCTCCATGGTGATTGCGCAAAGTTTTCTTGCCCGGACCTTTGGCTCATACACCATGCAGATTTTTGATGCTGGCTATCATGGGATCATGGTTCCGGCATTAGCCGTTGGCGTGTTAATCGTCGCCTTCCTTATTAATTTATCCTCGAATCGCTTGATTGAAGGTGTGGCCTCTTTCATCGGTTTTGTGAAAATAGGTGGTATCATCGTTTTTGGCGTGGCCGGTATATGGGTTGCCGATACCATCGTGGTGGAGTTTACGCGGACAGCACCTGACTCTGCTGTAAGTGGCTTTTTGGCCGCCACAGCATTAGGGATACTTGCCTTCAAAGGCTTTACAACCATCACCAATAGTGGCTCGGAACTAAAAGACCCGCATCACAATGTGGGTCGGGCCATCATGATCTCCATCGCCCTTTGTGTTGTCATCTATACTCTGGTGGGATTTGCTGTGGCCAGCAATTTGTCACTGACTGATATTATCGCAACGCAGGATTACTCTCTGGCCGCGGCTGCCAAACCTGCACTGGGTGATTATGGACTTTGGTTTACGGTAACCCTGGCAATGCTGGCCACTGCGGGGGGGATTATTGCCAGTATTTTCGCTGTATCGCGAATGCTAGCCATGCTCACCGAGATGAAGCTGGTGCCTCACAGCCACTTCGGCATGCCCGGTAGCATCCAGAAACATACACTGGTCTACACCGTGGTGATCGGCATTGTCCTGACTGCATTTTTTGACCTGTCGCGTATTGCAGCACTGGGTGTTATTTTCTACCTGATTATGGATATAGCGGTTCATTGGGGAATATTGCGCTATTTGCGTCAGGACATTCATGCCAATGTACTGATTCTGATCACGGCAATCCTGCTTGACCTGCTGGTACTTGCTGGCTTTCTCTGGGTGAAGCTTGTCTCCGATCCGTTGGTTGTCGGCGTTGCGATAACCGGCATGGTCATCATAGCAACCATCGAAACCATATTTCTCAGAAAACAGGATTTGACAGATAAGGTTTGATCTTGATGTGGTCTGCGCAAACATGATAAAGCTGTATTGCAAGACATGATCACGGATGTTCTATGCGTAAAGGTCCTGCTATTAGGCAAATTCAAGACGTTGAATCACTGCTGTCCGGTTAAACATTGATCAGGCTCAGTTGGTTTAAATTTTCAGTTGGTTGTCGTTTTGGTGGAGGCGATTGTTTCATCACTAATT
>PFXI01000097.1 GCA_002791575.1 Zetaproteobacteria bacterium CG_4_9_14_3_um_filter_54_145
CTGGAAAAACACACGGGCAAAACAAAAATTAAAACGATCAATTCCACGAACGAGTCATTGCCGATCAATATCACTCAGACTTTTGCAAGTGGCTCTATTGATCAGCTTTTCCCGCAGCGCAAAGGCCTCCGGCAGATTACCATCCTGTAAAATCAGCGCTGTCTCATCATTCATGGCCAGTGCGCAGACACGCCCTTCCGATGCCTCAACGATACCGGCAAAGGCCGGGATATCCTCCATACGGGTAATCTTAATCACTGCCGGCTTCCTTCTGTCACCTGAGCACTGCTCTCGTCTGAAGATGTGGCATCCAGACTTACCTGCATTGGCGAACCATGTACATCCAGAGCGACCCCCAGCACAGTCACATCCGCGACCTTCACGCCCTGATCCAGTAAATCGCCTTTGCGCACATCCAGATAGCGGTTGCCATAACGGATACCGGCAACGAGCTGGCCTGCATGAGAGCGGATCATTTCCAACGTGATTCTCGGGATATGCACTATTTCGGGTTGGCCGTTGCTACCCATGCCTGCCTGGTAAAAACGCATATCCTGTTCCTGTCGCTGAATCTGCAGTTCACGCAGCTTCAACATACGCGTCTGCACCTCGATCTGACGCTCTATTTCCAGCAGGTCGTCGGCCGTTTCACCTTCTGCTGCATACAGATATGGAGAGCTGACAAACAACAGTGCCAGAGCGCTGCCGGCCAAGACTGCAAGTAGGGTAAAATTCCTCTCAGCCATTGTTCTGTGCATAAATTAACCCCTCAATTTCACAACGTTTGCCGGTGAAATCGAATGCCAGATGTCCCACAGAGACATTGGGATGCTGTAGCAGACTGAGAGCCGATTGCATGCGTCCGAACGTGGTGCCAACTTTCCAGTAGATTTGACTGACCCGTGACATCAATGGGTATGCAGGCACTGTCGAAGCCCACACTGGCGCCACGGTCAGCAGTCCAGCCTGCATATCACTCATTGCAATGCGCTGCATCAGCGTGATGGCATCGACTTCATTCATTGCTTCAAGTTCGTAGGCGTGCAAAGGCACAGGAATATCGGTCAGCGGCCAGTCCAACGTGGCCGTTCCGCCATCCTGACTCCATGAGATGTTCTGTTTGTTTTCTTCGATAAATGGCGCCAAAGTACCTGAGCCGCGTTTATATTCGAGATTGACCCGATCATTGATCTGAATCTTTTGCAGCTGCCAGCCCTTACTCTCCATCTGAACTGAAGCCAGAGTGATGCGAGCCACCTCAAACATATTCGCCGCCTGATGGGCCGCGCGGTAACTGTTGGCCTGCTTCTCCTGCTCCCTCATTGCCAGCAACTGTTGCAGACGGCTCTCTTCAGCCAGATGCTCCTGTTGCTGACTCTGCTTTCCCTGCTGCCACCTCTCATAACCGAAATAACCGACAACCAACAGCGAGGCTGTGAGCACGGCACCCAGTAAAGACTTCTTGTATTCAGTGTTCCCCGTACGCATGCCGACAACTTTCGCGCCTTCTTGCAGACCCTGTAGTTCCAACTTCTGGGCGCCCTCAAATATCAGACCGGCCAACAACGCATCAAAGAGCATCGGCTCTTTCTCAGGAATGGCGACTGCCCCCACATGCAGCAAATAGCGATCATCGGGCACAATGTCTTCGAGCATCTCCAGCGCAGCAGGCAGGTCTTCGTTTACCATCAGCACATCTGTACCCGGAGCGACAAATCCGGCGATTGTACCGCACAACCAGCAGCGTTTATGATCAACAGGCATAACGATGATGCCATTGGGCACCTGCCCAACCACCCATGCCGCCAGCGAAGGGATACCGTTTTCGCCATCACCCTCGCCGAACTGCCGCGATGCCGAGCGTTTAATGAAAATGCCTCCTCTTTTTCGGCTGCAGTTGTCCGCCTCGGTTTCACTGAGGAATTTCCAGCCCATTTCGACCAGAACCTCTTCGCCATCGAGAATGAGCCGGCTCACTGTTTTGTCTCCACAATATGCGGTGTAATCATGACAATCAGGGAGGTTTTCTTTTTCTCTGCCAGATTTTCACCGCCGAGCAGAATATTTTCAGGGGCTCCAACTCCCTGCTTGTTGGATGTGAGCTGCTCCTGCTCAAAACCGGTAAGAATCAGTGTTTCACCGCTCCTGAGCATGGCCCGCTGCAGAATACTTCTGGAAATTACTTCCGGAGTCTGAATGGTCAGGGCATTGGTACCTGTGCCACTAGAAATAGTGCCCAGACTCTGCAGCGATGAGATATTGAGCGCGCACTGCAGCATCAACCGCTTCTCATCCAGCACCCTCGGCATCACATTCATCTGGAAGCCGGTGTTCACCGTACCCGGTGTCAGAGTCGGTCCCGTTGCCACACCTGTGGATATGGAGCCGGACTGGGTGCTGGCGAGATAGGTGACTGAGCGCTGCAGGTTGATCGGAACAGGCTGGTTGTTCATGGTCACCATCGTTCCGCTGGTGACAATCGCCACCTTGCCTATCTTGCTCAGCGCCTTGATGACAGCATTGGTGCCCTGCCACTGATTCCAGCCCGGGGCGGTGGAAAGCAGTGTTGCCGTTAACGTGGAGAGGCCGACCTGCGCGGCCGGGGCGCTTTGAAAAGCCAGCTTCCCCCCCCCCTGTACCGTGGTAAAAAAAGCATTCCAGTCGATCTGGTAATCATCCTTATCGGTAAGTTCGAGCGAATAGACATGCACATCTACCATCACCTGTGTATTCATGGAGGCATTCAGTTTATTGATAACTTTTTCGACGCTCTCCAGTGCTGGCGGCGCATCGGTAACCGAAATCAGCCCCAGCGATTCGGATGCTTCAATCTTGCCCAGCGGTGAGGCTAGGGATTTTACCATTTTCACAAGATCTGCCCAGATCTCGGAACTCATTTTGACTTGCACATCCTGAGTTCCCGCAGATACAGCTCCGCCCCCCGCATCAGCGCCTCCGGAAGCACTACCGCTTGCCCCGCCTGATGCCCCGGTACCACCACTGCCTACAGATGCGTTGGACTCCATCTTTCCCCCCAACGTTGAGATATGGAAGATGCGAGTATCCAGAAGATAAAACTCCACCACTTCACCTGATACACGCCAATAGACACCTAACTGGCCGGTCAGATAATCGAGCAAACCGCGCTTTGAACCATTGTAATCAATAGATACCCGACGTTCGGGTGGGGCTTTTTCCTTGCCTGCATCACCCCCTGCTGCAGTACTGTTAGCACTGCTGACTGCAATGACAGCCATGGCATCGGGCCTGATGGAGATACCAGTGTGTATAACCTCACTCACCACTGCCAACATCTCCATAGCCGGGCGGGCGCTTGCCACCCTGAGTGTTACAGGATCATTCAACCACTCAGGCTCTACAGCTCTGATCTCCAGCTCTTCAGCCGAAACCCAGAAGCCAGTGTCGTGTGTAATGGATTTATATTCACGAACCTGCTGCTTCACCTGCTCTTTGAGCACATCAGTTTGCTTTGAACTCTCTTTAAAACGATTGTTGACCTCGCGGTTGGTGACGCACCCGGAGACTATCGCCATCATGAGGATCACAGCCGAGGCCAGAACTGTAAATCGCTTCATGGATTTGCCACCTCACGCATTTCATGCTCGGCGAACACCTGCTGAACTAACAGTACACGATTGCCATCAAACCAGGTCAGCTTGAGGAAAATCCCGCGCTTAAAATATGCATCGACAATTTTCTCAAAAATCTCGGTAATGCCTCCGGCAACGCCGGCATCCATCCCCACCTGGAAATCATGATCAATTTCCCAAGCCAGCTTCCAGCCATGTGAATTTAAAAGAGGCTCAATATTTTCTTTAAGACTTTTCTTGCCACTCAACACCCAGCCTGCATGATCATTTGGTTGCAAAATTTCCACCGAAGCAGCGTCTCTCATGGCAACCCCATGACTTTCGCCAGTTAACTGCACGTCCGCCTGATTGCCGGAAACGGCAACCGCATATTTTTCTGGTGGAGGAAAAGGATTGTCATGTCTGATTTCGGGCGCGTCGTCAGGAACCGGTACAACAGCTTTATATCTTCCGGCTTCTTCAGCATACACTGTCTCCTGCAAGTCTGTAAGAGACTTCTGTGGCAAGCTTCCATCATCAATCAATACATTTATACACTGCTGTCCGGTTAAACATTGATCAGGCTCAGTTGGTTTAAATTTTCAGTTGGTTGTCGTTTTGGTGGAGGCGATTGTTTCATCACT
>PFXI01000092.1 GCA_002791575.1 Zetaproteobacteria bacterium CG_4_9_14_3_um_filter_54_145
AGATCAGCAACAGGCTCCCAAAGGGGGTGTCGACTTCACCGGAATAGGGTGTCGCGTTCGACTGGAATCAGGTGCCGACTTCACCGGAATACGCAGTTGTGCATGTATAGACTGTTCTGCAGCATTGTTGCAAACAACGTATTACTACTAAGGAGACAGACTATGAAACGAGTAGCTTGGCTAATCCTACTGACCCCGCTGGCATTAGCCGCATGTCAGGATCATTCAACACCACAGACACCTGCAGACGTGAGTCAGAGCAGCAGCCAGCTCCCGGTTACCACGGTTGAGCCTGCGACTACTGCTCCTGCGCAAGTTGACACGGGTATGGCAAGCGAGCCTGCCATGCAGGCGGTAGATACCGTTGCAGTAACCAAGCAGCCGGAAGGTAGTGTGGCTGCTTCCGTGGCCCAGTCGATGGATCAGGCCAAACAGAGCAAAGCCGCTGCTGAAGCGACCGTGTCGGAGCTAGCTGCCACAGTGGAGCCGGCAGCAGTGGTAAAACAGAAAGAGAGCGCAGCAGCGCCGGTTGTGAAGCAGGCTGTCGCACCGGCTAAAGCGGTATCGACCCCAATAAAGGTAGCCGCGCCTAAACCGGTTGCCGCGCCGGTTGCCGCGCCGGTTGCCGCAGCCGCAGCGAAACCTGCGGTAGTGGCAGCCCTGGTGGGTGACGCCGGCAAAGGCAAGAGCCTGGCCCGCAAGTGTGCGGCTTGCCATAACTTCAATGATAAAAAGAAGGTGGGACCGGGTCTGCAGGCAGTGGTGGGTCGAAAGGCGGGCAGCATGAGCGATATGCACTATAGCGACTCGCTTGCATCCGCATCATGGTCCTGGAATGAGACAAACCTTGCCGCATGGCTCTGCGACTCCAAGCAGGCAGTGAAAACGTTGACCGGTGATGCTTCTGCCTCGACAAAGATGCCCGCCCAGCGCATATGTGATCCGGTCAAGCAGGCCGATATGTTCGCCTTTCTCAAGACACTGTAAATATGCGTATCTTGCATACCATGATCCGGGTAGTGGACCTGGACCTCGCCATACAGTTTTATACCGACGTTCTCGGGATGCAATTATTGCGTCGCAAGGAGTATCCGGCAGGCAGATTTACGCTCGCCTTTGTCGGCTATGGCGCTGAATCGGACTCAGCGGTAGTTGAATTGACGTATAACTGGGATACAGATAGTTATGATCACGGTAATGCTTTTGGCCATATCGCCATAGGTGTAGCCGATATCCATGCGGTTTGTGACCAGATCCGTGCTGGTGGCGGCGTTATCACGCGTGAGCCGGGTCCGATGAAGCATGGCAGTACAGTCATTGCATTTGTACGCGATCCCGATGGTTATGCCATAGAGCTGATAGAAACCGTCTGATTGGCAAGGCGACTCGAGGTCGCAACCCATGCTCATCTTCAGCTATAGAGGGCTTCCAGTATCTCCCCGTACTGCTGATAAACGGTGCGCCGTTTTATTTTCAGCGTCGGTGTAAGCAGGCCGCCTTCAATAGTGAACGGCTCGCTGATCAGGTGGATCCGGCGCACCTGTTCAAATGGATTCAATGACTTGAGCGTATTGTTGATCTTCGTTTGCAGATGTTTCTTCATAATCGGTGAGTCGCACAGGTTCTGCCAACTGGATTCCGGCAGCCCCTGCTCTCTGGCCCATGCCGTGCATGCATCAGCATTGGCGACAACCAGAGCAACCAGATAGGGCTTCCGGTCACCAAATACGACGACCTGATCGATTTTATTATCGATAATAAGCAGCTGTTCAATGCGTTGCGGGGCAATATTTTCTCCGCCCGAATTAACGATAATATCTTTTTTGCGATCAGTGATGCGCAAATAACCATCCCCATCCAGCTCGCCGATATCACCGGTATGCAGCCACCCTTGCTGCAGAGACTCTTTGGTGGCTTTTCTGTTTTTCCAGTATCCGGGCATAATATTAGCACCGCGCGCCAGAACCTCGCCATCCTCGGCGATGATTATTTCGACACCTTTGGCAGCTATGCCGACGCTGCCCGGGCGACGATCAGACATCGGATTGACGGTAAGTAAGGGGGCTGATTCGCTCAAGCCGTAGCCTTCGAGAACAGGCAGGCCGAGTGCTTCAAAGAAGCCGGCTATCTCAATGCTCAGCGGTGCACCGCCGGAAATTAATACACGCAGGCGTCCGCCAAAGCGCTGACGGACCTTGTCAGCAACCAGCCTGTCCAACAGGGGAAAGATAAGCTGCTCGAAGAAATTCAGTTGCTGTTTTCTTGCAAGCTTCAGATACAGGGTAAATAATTTTTGTTTCACCGGCGATTGCTGTGCGACCTGTGCGAGGATACGGCTGCGCATCACTTCCAGCATACGGGGCACGGTAATCATAATAGTCGGGCTGATTTCGGCCATATTCTTGGCCACGGTGTCAGGACGTTCAGCAAAGGCAACAGACAAACCGAATGAATAAGCCAGAAAGTGTGAGCCTGTACGCTCCAGTGCATGGGCCAGCGGCAGAAACGAGATCATACGGTCGCCCGTGTGGCCCATACGCAGATCAATGACAGCGGGGACAGATTCCAGATTGGTAATAATATTGCCGTGGGTGAGCATGACCCCTTTCGGGTTGGCGGTTGTGCCGGAGGTATAGACCAGTGTGGCCAGCGTATCACGCCCCAGTGCGGAGAGACGCTTATCCAGAGCCTGTTCGTCGAGCTCACCGGCCTCCAGTGAGGCCAGCGATGACACCAGCTTGTGATCACAGGCATCAATCGCATAGATATGCCGTACATGCGGGCACTGCTCCACAGCGTTGAGCAGATGGCTCAGCAGTTTGCTGCCGGAGGTGAATACCGCTGCCGCTCCCGAATCATTCAGTACATAGCTCATATCCTGCGGACGATAACTACAGTAGAGTGGTACGGTGACGGCGCCAACAGAGAGAATGGCATAATCAATGGCGGCCCATTCCGGCCGGTTCTCCATCAGAATAGCGACGCGGTCTCCGGCCTTGATGCCGGCACGAATAAGGCCGCATGCCAGATAACGGGCCCGACTTGCCATTTGAGCGTAGGTGATGGAGAGGTATTGACCGTTATCCCGGTACCATTGCGCAGGTTCAGCCGCACAGCGCTCTGCCGTACGGTACATGGCGGCAGGCAGGCTTGCCACGCCATCTACACTGGATGAATCAATATGCATGAACGTTTCCCTCTATCCCTCTGATACGGGTATTCCGAAAAGCGTAATGTATCTCGAAAAGTAACGGCAGAATGCCGCCATATCGAGACTCCCTGAGCAGTGATCATGCCGTGAACCCGTGATCGCGTCTAGCCGTCCGGTAAGGGCTCGCACATCAGCATAAACGCTACAGGACTAACAGTTATGCTAGAATTCTGCAATACTGCGCCGCGCGCCAACGGCAGCTGGCGGACTATCCGGTTAGAGCAGAGGCAGGAAACAGCATGGCAATGAAATATATTACCGATGATTTGCGTATCAGTGGCATGAGCGAAATCGCATCACCTGAACAGGTGCACAGCGAATACCCGACCTCCGAAGTGGCAGCTCGTTGCACCCACGATACCCGTGAAGTCATTCATCAGATCCTGCATGGTGAAGATGACCGTTTGCTGGTCGTGATCGGGCCGTGCTCGATCCATAATCCGGATGCAGCCCTCGAGTATGCCCGTCGTATCAAAACCATGCGCCGTGAATTGGGCGCAGATCTGTTGATTGTCATGCGCGTCTACTTTGAAAAGCCGCGCACGACTGTTGGCTGGAAAGGCTTGATTAATGACCCGAATCTGGATGAGTCGTTCGAGATCAATAAGGGTATCCGTCTGGCTCGCAAGCTGCTGCTCGATGTCAATGAAATGGGCGTGCCGGCCGGTTCCGAATTTCTGGATCTGATTTCGCCGCAGTACCTTGCTGATCTGGTCAGCTGGGGCGCTATCGGCGCACGTACAACCGAATCGCAGGGACACAGGGAGCTGGCCAGTGGTCTCTCATGCCCGGTCGGTTTCAAGAATGGTACCAATGGCGGCTTTCAGATTGCCATTGATGCAATTGGTGCGGCCACCCACCCGCATGTCTTTCTGTCACTGACCAAGGCCGGCAAGTCGGCAATTTTCTCCACCTCCGGCAATGAAGATTGTCATATCATTCTGCGCGGCGGTAGTGAGCCGAATTATGATGCGGAAAGTGTGGCGCGGGCGACAGCGGATCTGCAGGGAGCGGGGCTCTATCCCTATCTGATGGTTGATTGCAGTCACGCCAACAGCAGCAAGCAGTTCAAACGTCAGATGGATGTAGGCCGCGATCTGGCTGGTCAGATTGCCGAGGGCAACAAGCATATCGCAGGCGTTATGATCGAAAGTCACTTGCATGAAGGGCGCCAGAACGTGGTTGCCGGTCAGACACCGGAATTCGGCATCAGTATTACCGATGCCTGCCTGGGTTGGGAGGATTCTGAGGTGTTGTTGCAGGAGCTGGCAGCAGCGGTGCGCCAGCGGCGGAACAAGTAAGGTAGAGCGGGAAGCCTGAGGGGTGGTGGATACCACCGCCTTAAGCCTCCCGCCTCTGTTTACTCTTCGTCTTTCTTTTGTGCTTCGTTCACGCGCAGCGTGCGACCGGCATAATCATTGCCGTCGAGCTGCTTGACGGCGGCCATGGCGCCGGCGGTATTCATCTCAACAAAGGCATAACCCTTGAAGCGTTTACTGCGTCTGTCCTTAACCATGCGGATATCCATCACCTCACCGTAGGGTGCAAACAGGTTCTTGATATCATCCTGGCCCGCATTGAACGGCAGGTTGCCTACATACAGGTTACTGGTTGTGCTCTCTGTCTTGCTGACACTGCTACCGGGTAGCGACTTGGGCGCAAAAACTGCCAGTAGTCCGCCTGCAATACAGCCGATAAACAAGCCTGTAGCCAGAACAGATCCGACCGGGATGGTTGCCATGCCTAGGGGTTCTGCGCAGAAATAGCCGAGCAGTGACAATGCAAGGGCAGCCGCGAACAATTTAATAAAACAGGAAAAACTCATTTCATCTCCTCATTGAATTTACTTCGTGCCACTAGGTTGGCAATCATGCCAAAAAACGATGCAATACGCACGAAGTCAACGCTGCAAGGTGACGTCGGGGCAGGAATTGTTAGCATGCCGGCATGAGTAGAAAAGTGATACCTATCCTGACTGCCGCCGAGGGCGAGCCCATGATCGGCAAGCCCAAGTGGCTGAAAGTGCGTGCGCCGATGTCAGCGGAGTACAAATCCATTGTCCAGATGATGCGCAAGCTCAATCTGAATACTGTCTGTGAAGAGGCTTCCTGCCCCAATATCGGCAGCTGCTGGAAGCAGGGCTCAGCCACATTCATGATTCTGGGGCGTGTTTGTACCCGCACCTGCGCTTTTTGTGATGTCGCGACCGGTCGACCGGATCCGGTTGATGCAGATGAGCCGATCAATCTGGCTAAAGCTGTGGCCCAGATCGGCCTGAAGCATGTGGTGATCACCTCCGTGGATCGCGATGATCTGAAGGATGGCGGCGCCGGTCACTATGCTACCGTGATCCGTGAGCTTAAAGCGCGCCAGCCGGAAGTGACGATTGAAATTCTGACCCCGGATTTTCAGCGCAAACCTGCATCCTGCCTCGATACGATTATGGCGGCCGGCCCCGATATTTTTAATCATAACCTCGAGACCGTACCCCGCCTCTACCGCTCGGTGCGACCGGGTGCGCGCTACTTCACCTCACTGCGTCTGTTGCAGCGTGCCAAGGAGGTTGACCCCAATGTCGTAACCAAATCCGGCATCATGGTCGGGCTTGGCGAGGAGCGTGATGAAATCCTGCAGGTCATGGATGACATGCGCGAGGCCGGTATCGATATCCTGACCATCGGCCAGTATCTGAGGCCGAGCCCCAAACATCATCCGGTGATGAAATACTGGACGCCGGAAGAGTTTGATGAGTTGAAATATCTGGCCGAGAAGAAAGGCTTCGGCATGGTCGCATCCGGCCCGCTGGTGCGCTCATCTTTTCATGCCGATGAGGTGTTTGCAGCGTTGAAACTGAAGAAAGCTGCGGTTAAGGCATAAATTCACGGTACAACTGACCTGCGTTTAGGCTATTGATTATCTGTTGTTGAATAGAGAGGATGATCAATATGCTGGATTATGCTGAGTACATAAAAATATTTGTCGGTATGCTGGCTATTGTGAACCCGATAGGGGCAATTCCGCTGTTCATCAGCATGACCGCTGACGAGACAGGCCGCCAGCGTCGCCAGACAGTGAATCAGGTGGGCTTTGGCGTGGCTGTCATCCTGCTGGTGTCACTCTTCTTCGGTGATCCTCTGCTGCAGTTTTTTGGTATCACCATTGATTCGTTCCGGGTTGGTAGCGGTATTCTGATATTGTTGATGGCCATTGCCATGCTGCACGCCAAAACCAGTCCGATCAGGCAGACCGATGAAGAAGCCGACGAGTCGATCGACAAGGAGTCCGTGGCCATTGTACCGCTGGCCATGCCGCTGCTGGCCGGTCCCGGATCAATCAGTACCGTGATCCTGGCATCACACAAGGCCAGCGGTGCTGCCCACTATATGACGATCGCATTTGGTGTGCTGATGTTAAGCCTGGTGGTTTGGGCTGTGCTGCGTTTGTCCCCCTGGATTGAGCGGCATATCAGCGCTACAGGCATCAATATATTCACCCGTATCATGGGCCTGATTCTGGCGGCGATTGCCATCGAGTTTATCGCCAATGGCTTGAAGGGCCTGTTTCCGGCGCTGGCCTGACAAGTCTGAGCATGACCTCGGAAATCTCCACTGATACACTGGCGCTGGGTTCAACGGATAGCAAAGTAAGCAGGCGAGGGAAACAACATGCCGTACAATAATACACAGATCAGTGAAGAGCTGGCGATGAATCATCTGGGCCTTAAAAACCTTGAACATGTATACTGGAACCTGCCCACGCCACGCCTGTACGAACATGTGATTCGCAACCGCGAGGGGCACCTGGCCCATCTTGGCGCTTTGGTGGTGCGCACCGGCCATTTCACCGGCCGCGCGGTTAAGGACAAATTTATTGTCGATGATGCCGCCGCCCATGACCGGGTGTGGTGGGGTAATTTCAATCGCGCTATTTCCGAAGAGAAGTTTGATGCGCTCTATGCGCGCGTGCAGCGCTACCTGGAAGGTCAGCACATTTATGTCGAGGATTGTCTGGTAGGTGCCGACTCCCGCTACGAGAAGCCGCTGCGGGTTATCACTCAGGATGCCTGGCATGCACTGTTTGCGCGCACGATGTTTGTGCGTCCGGTCGATATCGGCCGCGAAATCAGATCAGATGAGCCGGAATTCACCGTGCTGCACGTGCCGCACTTCCACGCCATGCCCAGCCAGGATGGCACCAACTCGGAAGCTTTTGTCATCCTGCATCTGACCCGCCGCATCGCGCTGATTGGTGGTACGGCCTATGCCGGCGAGATCAAGAAATCCATCTTCACCATTATGAATTACCTGTTGCCTGACCAGGATGTGTTGCCGATGCACGCCTCGGCCAATGTCGGCGAAGATGGCAATTCGGCTATCTTTTTCGGCCTCTCGGGCACCGGTAAGACCACACTCTCGTCCGATTCGGAGCGTAAACTGGTTGGCGATGATGAGTTAGGCTGGAGCGAGAAGGATATCTTCAACTTCGAAGGCGGCTGTTATGCCAAGGTGGATCACCTGTCGAAGGAAAAAGAGCCGCTGATTTACAACGCCACTGAACGTTTCGGCTCGATTCTGGAAAATGTCGGACTGGACATGGCTACGCGCCGTGTCGATTTTGATGATACTACACTGACCGAGAATACCCGTGCCGCCTATCCGATTCAGGCTATTCCCAATGCCATTTATCCAGGTGTGGCCGGCCAGCCGAATCATATCATTATGCTTACAGCCGATGCCTTTGGTGTATTGCCGGCTATTGCCAAGCTGACACCCGAACAGGCGATGTACTATTTCCTGCTCGGCTATACCGCCAAGATCCCGGGTACAGAAGCCGGTGTGACCGAGCCCTCTGCAACCTTCAGTCCATGTTTTGGTGCGCCGTTTATGGCGCGGCATCATCCTTCGGTGTATGCGCGTATGCTTGGCGACAAGATCCGCGCCGGAAATGTGCGCTGCTGGTTGCTCAATACAGGCTGGAGCGGTGGCCCATACGGTGTTGGTGAGCGCATGGATATTGACCTTACCCGTACGCTGCTCTCTGCAGCCCTCTCGGGACATCTGGATGATATCAAATACCAGCAACATCCGATTTTCGGCCTGCTGATGCCGGAGACGCTGGATCCGATCAGCACCTGGTCCGATCCCGCGCTCTACAGAGAGACGGCCGAGAAACTCGCCGCCAGCTTCAAGGAGGCATTCGCCCCGTTTGAAGCTGAAGTGTCCAAAGAAGTTCTCGCTGCCGGCCCCCGCTAGGCACGTGCCGGATGATTCCGTGCAGCCTGGCAGGAACCAATAAACAAGCATCTGCTTGGGAGTTCGCATGAAGATCACTTTTGCCACAAATAATCCGCAACCGGGTATGCAGTCCATTCGCCGCAGAGGCTTTGATCTGGGCTGGGTAAAGGCTGCGGAAAAGCCGGGCATGCCTTCAGTAGAAGCCATCACGGCTTGCTGGCAACAGGATCAGGCCGTGCTGCTGCCGGGTATGATCGATGTGGCGCCGTTTGCCGGAGAGATCGAGCAGTCGCACCAGTTGATGCAGCAGGTGCTGGAGACAGAGCAGGTAGCCCCGATTTTTGATGCCGAGCCCTATCTGCCGCGGTTGCAATATCTGCCTCTGCTGGCCTCCTCGGCGGAGGAGCATGACAAGCAGGGCATTGAAAAACTCTACTTTGATGCTGAAGGGGATGATGGTGAAATTATCGCCGAGGGGCTCTGGTGCAAGGCTTCGTGGCTCTCCTTTGTTGATGATGATGCATCGCTGCGCTTTCGTTTCTCCTTCGGCATGGAAGGGTTCGAGGATGTTGCCGCTGATCCGCTCAAACAGCAGTGGGCCGGCAGCCTGTGCGATGCGTTGTTTCCTGAGTCAGCGGCTGTGACTGAAGATGCAGCGGTGCTGAATCTGCTGACAACGGTGCTGGGGGGCGCTCCAGCATTTGTTGAGCGCATTGTCTATTTCAATGCACCCAATGGCGGCGCGCAGATGCATCATGATGTTGAGCGTGGCCATGACGGCGTGATTTACGCACAGCTGAGCGGCTCGACCTTCTGGCTGGCGCTGGCTAAGCCGGTGCTGATGGATGAGCTGGCCGCTTTTGTCGCCGATCCCGCCTGTAGCGATGCCCTGCAGTCGGTATTACCGGATGCAACAGCGCGTGATGAGCTGGCGACGCTGCTGCAGGATCCGGCTGCATTGGCAGCCTACCTGGATGAGAGCGATCATGAACTGGTGGAGGCGATTATGGATCGTTGTGCTGCCTTTACCGGTTACCTGTGCGCGCGCGGCTATGGCTATATCCTGCATGCCGGCGATGTGCTGTTGATGCCGCAGCGCGATCTGGATAGTTGTGTCTGGCATGCGGTGACCTGTTTGGGCGATGAGCCGGGTGAAGCGCTCTCCTTTGCCCTGCGCCGGAAGGTCAGCTGAAACACGGCCTGAGCAGTCTGTTACTGGCGCTGTCGGTACTGTTAGTGCCGGTAGTCTGGAGTGAGGAAAGTATCATGCTCAAAGATCAGCCCTCAGCCAATGCCCTGATTCACGAATCCAGCCCTTATCTGTTGCAGCATGCCCATAACCCGGTCAACTGGCTGCCCTGGGGTGAAGAGGCATTCGCACTGGCACGCATGCAGGATAAGCCGGTGTTTCTGTCGATCGGCTACTCCACCTGTCACTGGTGTCATGTGATGGAGCATGAGTCGTTTGAAGATCCGGCTGTGGCCGCACTGCTGAACCGCAACTTCATTGCTATCAAGGTGGATCGCGAGGAGAGGCCGGATATTGATGCGGTCTATATGCATGCGGCACAAATGATGAATGTCTCCGGCGGCTGGCCATTGAATCTGCTGCTGACGCCCGATAAAAAACCTTTCTATGCCACCACATATCTGCCCAAAGAGGGGCGCTTCGGGCGCATGGGCTTGATCGAGCTGGTCGAGCGCGTGGGTGTGCTGTGGCGGGAAGATCGCAAACGCATTGAGTTATCGGCCGATTCGATTGGCAGTGCCGTGGCCATATCAATGCATGAGACCACGCCGGGCAAGCTGGATGCAGCTCTGCCTGATCTGGCATACCGGCAGAGTGCACAGCAGTTTGATGCCAGCAGTGGTGGTTTTGGCGGGGCACCACTGTTTCCTTCGCCGCACAGGTTACTCTTCCTGCTGCGTTACGGGGTACTGAAAGATCAATCGCAAGCATTGACGATGGTGAAAGAGAGTCTGACAGCCATGCAGCGGGGCGGCATTCACGATCAAATCGGTGGCGGTTTTCACCGCTATGCAACCGATGCCGACTGGCTGCTGCCCCATTTCGAGAAAATGCTCTCCGATCAGGCCATGCTGATGATGGCTTATGCCGAAGGCTGGCAGGCGACGGGAGAGTCCTCTTTTGCCGATACAGCCCGCGATATTGCCGATTACCTGCTGCGCGATATGCAGGATGGCCAGGGCGGTTTTTATGCCGCTGAAGATGCCGACTCCGAAGGGGAGGAGGGGCGCTTCTATCTCTGGTCGGCGCCCGAGATCCGTCAACTGCTGGGCCAGCGCGCGGCTGCATTCATGCGGGCCTACGGGGTGGAGGAGGCCGGTAACTTCAGCGATGAGGCCAGCGGTAAAAAAACAGGGGCCAATATCCTGCATCGAACAGGGGATATTGATCCGGCAGCTTTTGCTGCCGAGAGGGCAAAATTGCTGGCATCTCGCGACGAACGGGTGCGCCCTTTCCGTGATGACAAGGTGCTGACCGACTGGAACGGCTTGACCATCGCGGCTCTGGCTGTGAGCGGGCGCATCCTGAATGAGCCGCGTTATATTGAAGCGGCAACAAAAGCTGCTGATTTTATCCTGCACAACCTGCGCCGCGATGATGGCACACTGCTGCACCGCTGGCGCATAGGCAAAGCTGCCATTGCCGGCCAGCTGGAGGATTATGCCGGCATGGTATGGGGGCTCACCGAGCTGTACGAGGCCAGCTTCAATGGCCGCTGGTTACATGAGGCCGTGGCGTTGAACAGTGTCATGCTTACGCGCTTTAAAGGGAAAAGCGGCGGGTTTTATCAGGTTGAGGCGAATCATGAGCTGATTGCCCGGCCGCTGCAGGGCTTTGATGGGGCGATGCCCTCGGGAAATGCCGTAGCCATGCATAACCTGTTGCGGCTGTCGCGCTTGACCGGCAGTGCTGAGCTGGAGAGAGAAGCTGCGGCCGTGGCCGACCATTTTTCCGGTGCAGCAGCGGCTGCCCCGACCGGTCTGCTGCACATGCTCTCTGCTGTGCTGCTGGCTGAAAGCAGTGCTCGCGAGGTGGTACTGGTCGGCGACAGGCAGAGTGCTGAAGCCGCAGCCATGCTGGCTGTTGTGCGCGACCAATACCGACCGAACACCGTTGTGCTATGGCATGATGTACAGACAGAGCGGCTGGCACCTTTTATACGCGGCCAGAAAGCTGTGGATGGCAAGGTGACCGCCTATGTCTGCGAGAATTTCCGATGCAAGCTGCCGAGCAATGACCCGGCTACGCTGCAGCAGCTGCTGTCGAGGTAGTTTTAGAGCAGCAGTACATCCCAATGCGGCGGCGCTACGAGAGTGTTATTAGCGATGACAACATTGACTACATCATGCACAGGCTCAATCATCGGCCAGGAAAGGCGCGGGGCTACAGAGCACTCGATGAGGTATTCGTCACCAACACGACGCAACTCACCGGCGTTGTACCTGGTAGTTGAATTCGCGCTTCAATTCAGGAGGGATGAGCATGGCGGAGGCCGAATCGTTGCAGACTTTCACTGTGCTGGTGGTAGAGGACGATGTTGCAATCAGGCAATATTTTGCAAACTCTGTCAGTCGCCACAAGCAGCTCAGGCTGTTGGGGGTAGCCGGCGGTTGTCGGGAGGCGCAACCCTTCCTGGCGATGAATCCCGATGTGATGTTGGTCGATCTCGGGCTGCCTGATTGTAACGGCGCTGAATTGATTCGCAGCCTGAAGGCCGCCTCACCGCAAAGCGAAGCCATTGTGATCACCATCTTTGCCGACGAATTTCGCGTCATTGAGGCGATCCGGGCCGGGGCGACCGGCTATATACTCAAGGACGCCATGCCCGATGATATTGGCACCGCTGTTATGGAGATGCTGGCAGGCATCTCGCCGATCAGCCCGGCTGTCGCCCGCTATATCATCAATGCGCTCAGACCGGATCCCTCTCCTGAAAACAGCGGGGATAATTTACTCAGTCCGCGCGAGCTGGAGGTATTACAGCTGGTGGCGCGCGGTTACAGCCGTGAGGAGATTGCCCGGCTGATTGATCTGAGCTGCCACACAGTAGTTGCGCATATTCGCAGTATATATAAAAAATTACAGGTACACAGCCGTAGCGAAGCGGTTTATGAAGCGTATCAAATGGGCCTGATCAAACTCAATGATTAGAAGGATAGCCGTACTGGTTGTGGCTATACTGATGGCTGCCCCCGTAGCTTTAGCAGAAGAACCTCTCACTCCCGGCTATACTGTTATCAGTCAGGCGGATGTCGTGCGTGGGCAACTTGGTGAAGCAGCGCCCCCTGTTTCGGCCAACTGGGTGCCAATCTCATTGCCGGATAACTGGAATGAAACACAAGCCGGTTACGGTGGTTATCTCTGGTATCGACTGGCAGTGCCCGCTGCCGGAATCGACCCTGGCAGCATGGCTGTTCTGCTGCCTCGCCTGAGCATGAACGCCGAGTTGTGGCTGGATGAGCACCTGATTGGCGATGGCGGTTCGATGTCCGTGCCGGTTGCCCGCAACTGGCATCGGCCGCTCTATTTTCCGCTGCACGGCCTGATACCGCATGATCATCAGGTCCACTGGATCTATATTCGAGTTTTCTCCTCGCCCAATGACGGTGGCGGTATTGGCGCGGTCTATCTCGGTAGCCATGAAAGCCTGGAGCCGCTGTATGAGCGCGCCTATTTTATCGATGTGACACTCAGCAGCGCTGCGCTGGTGATGACGTTGGTGATGACGTTGGCGCTGACAACGTTGTGGCTGCTGCGTCGGCGGCAATCCCTGTTCGGCTGGATGGCTGCATCGGGGGGATTCTGGGCCATTGTGATTGTCAATCAGTTACTGCTCTATCCGCCACTGATGAGTCGCTATACTTGGGAGTGGCTGGTGCAGTCCTCGATCAGCTTTTACACACTGGCACTGCTGATGGTTGTACATCGCTTTATCGGTGTTGTTCGGCCCGGACTGGAGCGCGCGGTAGCAATCTATTTCGTGTTGACCTCGGCGATAGCATGGCTGGTCGGGGCAGAGCATTTGGTGGAGTGGTTCCACATCATCCACATCGGCGCCATTGTGACAGGTGCCTATCTGATCTGGCTGTGCGCCAGAATCTACTGGCAAACACGGCAGGTGCGCGCGCTGGGTATGCTGCTGGCTATCCTCTCCTGTCTGGCCATCGGAGTGCATGACTGGCTGATTATTGTGCTCGCCGAACAGATGAACACCATTCTGATCATGCAATTCGGCCCCCCCTTTGTGATGTTGCTGATCGGCGGCTGGATGATGATCCAGTTTGCCGCAGCTCTCGATCAGCAGGAGCAGCACAAAGAAGAGATCGAGCGTCAGATCGTGGTTGTATCCGAGGAGTTAAAACGGGAACATGAAAAGCGTATTGAGCTGGAACGGCGTCATATCATCACCGGCGAGCGCGAGCGATTTACCCGCGAACTGCATGATGGCATGGGCGGCCATCTGGTCGGCCTGAAATCGATACTGGCTGACTCCGGCAGTGATCAGAGCAGGGCGATGGAGACACTCGATCAGGCCATTCTCGATATGCGTCTGGTGATCGATGCCATCGGCGATGCCAGCGATGATGTCGGCATGGTGATGGGCATGCTGCGCTCACGGTTAGAGCATCAGTTGCAGGTTGCCGGCTTGGCGGTGAGCTGGAATATGCAGGCCTTGCCCATGCAGTGTCAGTTGCAAGAGGGCGGGGGGTTGCACCTGCTGCGCATCATTCAGGAGTGCATTACCAATGTGATTCGTCATGCCGGTGCCGATTGGGTGGATGTGCGCATTGGTCTTGATCCCGAAAAGACGGGGTTTATCTCTATTGTGGTTAGTGATAACGGCTGTGGCATGGTCAAAAATGACTCAGGTGGCAGAGGGCTGGGCAATATGCATGCCCGCAGTCTGATGCTCGGCGGTGAGTTGGATATCGTTTCCGTTCCCGGCTCCGGTACCATATTACGGTTGTCGATTCCTCAGCTTGTATGAATCGAACTGCAAAAGTGAAATTGGCCGCTATAATGGAGGCGACTTACACTTTCTGGAGAGGGGCTTCGGATGCGACAATGGAAATTGGCATGCCTGTGCCTGTTCACCATGATGATATCAGGGCAGGTGCATGCCGGTGAGGCTGGCGCCCGCGCTTATGCCAATGCGCCTGTGGGGTTGAATGTCATGGAGCTACTCTACTTCCAGTCGGAAACCAGTGGCGGGGCCTTCAATTCGACCACCAAAGCCGGAATGCTTCGCTATTACAGATATTTCGAACTGTTTGGTCAGGCTGCATTGGTGGGAGGATATATCCCTTATGCCTCGGCATATATTACCATTCCCGCCTTAGGCTATTACGAGCAGGTGAAAGGCATCAGTGATCCAACATTTGTTATCGGCATGGACTTTTTCGGCGCTCCGGCAGTTTCATTTCAGGAGTTTTGTGATTACCGGCAAGACTTGATCATCGGTGGCAGTTTGCAGGTTATCGCGCCATTCGGGCGCTATGATAAAACTCGCATCCTGAACCCGGGCGGTAACCGCTGGGTGTTCAAACCGGAGCTGGCAATATCGCAGGCCATTAATGACTGGATCTTTGAGATCTATGGTAATTATCATTATTTTAGCCGCAATCATCAGTATCTTGGCAACCTGATTCATGATCAGAAAGGGCGCTGGGGAGTGGATGCGCATATCAGTTATACGCTCAAACCCGGCATGTGGGTCTCATTCGATTATCTGCGCCAATGGAGCGGCGAAACCAGTATCAATACGAGGCCTCAGGGAGATAAGGTACGAAATACAACGATTGGTTTTACGGCAAATATCCCATTGTTCAAGTCTAATGCCATCCAGCTGGAATATCGGGATGATGTGAAAACCCGTAGCCTTAGCCAGTCCAGATCATTCTCATTCAGATTTCAGCAGATGTGGTAATGGGATGTCGCTCTTGTCTTTCAAGAACTTGTCACTCCAGAGCCCGTCTATGGCAACAGCTCTAACTGCCACCGATAATCAAACGATGCAATTCCTGACAGACACAAACTGATGAATCTGGATGTTTTGACGATGCTGATCATGATCTCGATCACCAACCTTGTGATGGCCGGCTTTATCATGATTGTCGGTTACAACAGAGGTCTGGCCAGCCTTAATCGACTGTCATTGGCGCTGCTGGTCAATGCACCAATCTATATCGTTTACTATCTGCAGCAGTCTCTGCCCAAAGCGATCTTTGTGCATAGCTGCAATACTATTGCCGCGATCGAAATCGCCTTGTTACTCTATGCTATCGCCGGCTTGCGTGGCGTCTCATTACCTCGCATTACTTATCTGCTTCCCATAGCTCTGGCCATTCTCACAAGTGTGGTGCTGTTTGATAATGATGCATTGTGCGTTGCTATCGAATGCACCATTTATGTAATACAGGAGGCGCTGATATTACGGCAGTTGATGATGTCGAAAGAGATGGGCAGCGGCCGCTACCTGATGTTTATAACCACCTTGCTGATGATGGCGATGTTCGCTTATCGGGCAATCGCATTGGTTGCAGGCTGGAGCGCATCTACAGTGGTCAACGCTGACAGTGATATGAATGCCATCACCTTCCTGATCATTTTTATGACAGTCGTGCTTTTCTCGTTTGGCTTCATGCTGGCCGCTTTCGAGCAGGAGCGACTCAAGATGCAGAAGTTACATCAACAACAAACCTTGCGACTGGAGCGGGAGTTGCATGATGGCCTCGGTGGTCATCTGGCCGCCCTCTCGGCCATGATTGGCGATGGCATCGAGAATCGGCAGATATTCTCCGAGACCATCGATCAGGCCCTGCTCGATATGCGCATGATCATGGATGGTATCGGCGATGAGTGCCGCGATGTCGGCATGACCCTTGGCCTGTTGCGATACCGCTTGCAAGCTAGGCTGAAGACGCTCGGTATTGATTCGACCTGGGATATGGATCAGTTGCCGGTTGGCTGCATGCTCGCCGAGGGCGGGGGGCTGCACCTGATCCGCATCGTGCAGGAGGCGCTCACCAATGTTGCCCGGCACTCAGGTGCCGATCATGTTGGGGTTCGGGCCTCAGTGGACAGGAGGGAGCCTGACCATGCGCTATTAATCGAAATTTCCGATAACGGCCGTGGTTGGGATGAAGTACCTGACTTTGGCAATGGTCTGAATAATATGCAAAAGCGCGCCGGGATGCTGGGGGGAATCTTGCTGATATCCTCGCGTTTCGGGGCCGGTACCAGGCTCACGTTGACCAGTCCGGTCACAGTAGAAACAGCGCCATAACAGTGGATCTATTTCTGGAGCGGGTCAGACCTGAAGATTTTTTTCCGCACGATCCATGAGGTTGCTTATTTCTGGGTATTCGGAGAATAGATTAGCATATGACTAAGTGTAAAACGATTGATACATCCGATTCTGTATGGATCAGATCAAAAATGCGTGTATGTATATAGCGCAAAAGTGTTATCCCATCAGTAAAACAACCAAAGTATTGTTCCAACCTCAATGATCAGCGAATTTTCTATGCGCTGTGTAGAGAGGTTGTGCTTCATGCAATGTTTCCAACATGTCCTGAGGGGGAGTGTTTTGCTACGTGGCAAGGTAGATCATTCCAAATCTTATGTTTTAATTGTAGATGACGATGAATTTTTCAGGAGTTCTCTGGAAGAAACGATTTCCCGGCATAGTCAGTTGATGTTGTCTGGTTCGTTCAGCTCTTGCAGGGAAGCTAAAAAGCACCTTTCGCCTGCGCATCAAGTCATGTTGATTGATATTGGCATGCGGGATGGCGGCGCTGCCGATCTTATCCACCATCTGAAAAAGGTTTCTCCGCAAAGTGAAGTGATAGTGATTACTTCGATCGATGATAAACATAGCATAATAGAGGCAGTCAGGGCGGGTATTACTGGCTACCTTCTAAAAAAAGACGCCACTCCTGCTCACATTGCTGCTTGTGTCATTGAAACGCTTGAAGGTGGAGCAGTAATATCTCCTGTGATCGCTCGCCGCATATTGTATGCGTTCATTCCACATGAAAAATACTTGAAGTGCACTCCTCAGAATAACCTCCTGACCTCCAGGGAGCAGGAAATTCTGGGTTTTGTGGCCAGAGGATATTCGCGTGAAGAAATTGCCAGCATAGCTGGTATTAGCGTTCATACTGTTGTTGCCCATAGCCGTAATATATATAAGAAATTGCATCACTGCTGTCCGGTTAAAGATTTCGCAGTAATAAAGTAGGCCTGAATTCCCAACGTTTATGGTATATTTGTAGTTATCTAGACAG
>PFXI01000046.1 GCA_002791575.1 Zetaproteobacteria bacterium CG_4_9_14_3_um_filter_54_145
CTGAGTCCATCAACGGTAGGAAATCTGAGTTGTTTTAATGTAGCTTTTGTCATGGTGAGCCTCGTTGGCTTGCTTCGTCCGAAGCACGGGTTGCAGAACCACCATTATATCAATGGGTTAGGCGGGGCTCACCTCTTTTTATGAATTATTCAGGCTAGTTGCCCTGCAAGGTAATATGTACAGGAAACACCAACCATTCAGACAATAATATAGAAGCCATAACACCTGCTGCTGCCTGCGTCGTGCAGACAGGACAAGAAGACAGTACTATTTATATCGTTCCAGGGCTTTTTCGATGGCCTTAAAGACCTCATCGTCAAACTGCTTGCGATGAAACACATACTGACACTTGGCACCCTGGTTATCAGTCCCGGTCAGACCAAATGATTTTCCCGCATGATCCGTAAAAAAACGAATCTCCTTAACAAGCGCTTTGACCTTGCCGTTTTTCATAGTCAGACGGATACGCTCACGGTTGATATCCAGCGCCACCGGAGCGGTCGGGTGGATAAGCAGACGACGCATGATGCGGCCGCCACCAACCATAAGAAAGAAAAAGCCGAGAAACATCAAACCATAGCCCATCCAGGCATCGTCATCAGCACCATACCAGAACTTCAGCCCCCAAAGCAGCAGAAAACCCACAGTAGGCACATAGAGCAGCAGATCCCACAGCACACCGGCCTTATCCGCCTGCAATTGGCACTGCACTTCATCCCAACGCTTGGCCATGACTACCTCACCGATCCAGTCTTACCGGCCGTCATTTCGGTCAGCAGCGGGTCAATTTCCTGATACAGCATGCGCCCGGGGTAAACCACCTTCACCTTGCCGGTCTCATCAATCACAAAAGTCCACGGCTCACCACGCACCTGAAACGCATCATACGCTTCAGGGTTAAAATATTGGTCCATATGCAGAAACAAGACCTGATGTTCGTACTTGTTCATCATCTCTTTCATCAGCTGTAACTGTTTATCACACTGGGTGCAGTGTCCGGGAGTAGCAAACTCCATAACAATCGGCTTATGCTCTTTCAGCGCATCATCAAATGAGATCTGATACATACGCGGGTCAGGGTAACGATAACTGGTTATTTTCGACATATCGCCGCCGACATCAGCCAGTGTTTTCGTCTTCACCGGTGGTGCCTGCTTCCCTTCGAGAAAAACACCGCCGCCACCAACGCTGCCGAAATCAGCATCACAACCGAGCAGTCCGGTAGCAAGCAGAGCCATCAACGCCAAACGCTTCACCAGTTCTTTCTCCAGCCCGAGCATGTACGGAAAATATTGTAAGCCCAGATACAGTTTGCCAGCAACACAATCGATCCGAAGATACCCATGACGGCCAGCCATGGACGCACCATCAACTCAACATCTGCCGGTGGCAGGGTCTGACTGGCAACGCCGCCAACCACACCGGCTGTCGTGAAAAAGACCACCATGCCGATCAAACCGAAGTTGTGTGTCCAGAAATGCACCTTCACCAGCTTCATGCTGTAGATTGGCCTCTTGGCCAGGCGCGGAACCACATAATAAACTGCTGCAAAAATTGCCATCTCCACCCAACCAAGCAGGTTGATATGGGTATGCGCGCGCACAATCAGCTTGCCGAACATGCGATGATCGACGAAATGGCGGAAATCATGAATGCCGCCCATAAGCGCACCCCACGAAAAACCGATGATACTGTAAACTACACAGGCAAATATGAACCAGAGTGTGTATTTTACATACTCTTCATCTTCCCAAGGCTGTCTCATTCGGCTGCACCTCCTGCATCCTGCGGCTGCTTGTCACGAATATCTGTGTACTTTTCATGCCAACTCTTCGGCGCCCATGTTTTCACCATGCTATCAATAAACGGAGAATCGCCTTTGGGAGGCATCGGTGCGGAAGAGGAGCCCTGATCTGATTTCAACTCGGATAAAAATACGGCAATAGCATGCAAATCTTCTTTTGGCATCAGTGCCACATAGGCGGCAGAGCGCTGACCGGCTCTGTGATCCATGGTCTCACTACCATAATTCTTTTCCGGCTCAAGCAGAAATGCATACATCCATTCCATTGTCCGGCGTGAACCGACACCATCCAGATCGGCTGTCTGGCCCATATTGGTACCGTTACGCAGCGCACGGTGACAGGTCGTACAGCCCTTCACACGGAACAACTCGGACCCCTTCTGCCCCTCCGCCGATAAACTGGCGTGGGTTTTTTGTTCAAAAATTGGCTTGTCCGATTTGGCAATCACAAACTGCATGATAGTAAAGGCAATGATGGCAAAAACGACAAAAACGCCTGCCACGGTGAACAGAATTTTTTCGCCGGGTTTAAGTGGTTGTGAGTTTTCAGTCATGGGACGGCATTATTCCGTATGCCACACACTTTGCAAGCGGCGCGCGCCACCCTGCTTGCCAATCGCACCGTGGCTCTTAGCATTGCCATATTATGCGGGGGTTCGATGAAACGATTTCTAATACTACTGATGATATTGCCTTTGCTTGCCGGCTGCCTGACAGAGGCCGATCAGGGTAATGAGGCCAACCAACTGGTCACGGCCGCGCATCAGGCTATCAAATCCAACAACTGGGATCAGGTTACCCCGCTATATGATGATGAGTTTCTCAAGGCCCACTCGCTGACGGCATGGAAACAGCAGGTAGCCGAACTTACCGCGCCACTGGGTAAAATAACGAACATCAAGCCTACCTTTGAACAGCATGACCCCCGCTTTGGCGGCGACTTCTATCTCTACGGGTTTATCCTGCAATTCGAGCACGGCAGCATCTCCGAAACGCTGACCGTTTATAAGGCGGTGAATAAAGAACATATGACCATCTCCGGACACATCCTCAAGCTCAAGAGACACCCATGATAAAACTTGTTACGCAGCGCATTGCACTCATCACGCTTGCCCTGTTTTCCCTTAGCGCCTGCATGGCAACAGATAATCCGGTTCCGGTTGATACACTGACGCAGCTTGAAGGCGAATGGCTTGAAAATGACGGCTCATCGCGCATCCAGTTCTATGCTGATGAAACCATCAAGCTGACAATGCCCGACGAGAGTCCGCCCCTGCGCCTGCTATCGGTACTTGAGGTCATCAAGGATGACCAGATCGGATTCGGCGTCGGTGATCGCTGGAACGGGCCGGTCCATGTCGTAACTGCTAAAGACGGGCTCTCCCTGCAGCTTATTTTCCCGGGCGACCCGGATCGCACCCTGAGTTATCACCCGGCAAAGTAAGGTAACCCCCGCCGGGCTTCAGGGGTCAGATACTTTCTTCAGAACTTGACCCCTGAAGTGGCTTGTCATGACGCGCAGGAGAATTTCAGGCTTTCGCCATCCACATCCACCCGGATGGTTGAGCCGGGCATGGCCTGGCCGCCAATAAGCAGTCGTGCTACCGGCGTTTCCACCTGCTGCTGAATAAAGCGCTTCAATGGTCTGGCACCGAAAACAGGATCATAACCCTCCCGTCCCAACCACAGCGCCGCCGCATCACTAAGCTCCAGATTCACCTGCTGGTTCGCCAGTCGTTTTTTTAGCTCGGCCAGAAACAGGCCAGCGATGGTAGCCACATCCTGTTCGGAAAGCGGCTTGAACAGTACCGTATCATCCAGTCGGTTGAGAAACTCCGGTCGGAAATGCGCATGCAGGGCAAGCATCACCTGATTGCGTGCGTATTCCGAGATATTGCCGTGCGCGTCAATACCGCTGAGCAGGAAATCACTGCCGATATTGCTGGTCATAATGACAATGGTATTGAGAAAACTCACTGTACGGCCCTGGCTATCGGTAATGCGCCCGTCATCGAGCATCTGCAACAGAATATTGAATACATCCGGATGCGCTTTTTCGATCTCATCGAACAACAGTACACAGTAGGGCTTGCGCCGAACGGCCTCGGTCAGCTGGCCGCCCTCCTCGAAACCGACATAACCCGGAGGCGCACCAACCAGGCGCGAAACGGCATGCTTCTCCATATATTCGGACATATCGATACGCACCATATTGTGTTCACTATCGAACAGCGTGCGCGCCAGCGTACGTGCCAGTTCAGTCTTGCCGACGCCTGTCGGCCCCATAAACAGAAAGGAGCCAATCGGTTGGTTCGGATCCTGAATGCCGGCGCGAGCACGCAGTACGGCATCAGCCACAACCTGCACCGCCTCATCCTGGCCGATGACCCGTTCGTGCAGCACCGACTCCAGCTTAAGCAGCTTCTCCCGCTCGCCCTCCATCAGGCGGGTCACGGGAATACCTGTCCAGCGCGCCACAACTTCGGCAATCTCCTCTTCACTAACCTCCTCACGCAACAGCGTCTTTTCGGTCGCATTAGCCTCAATCATAGCCAGCTTCTTTTCCAGCTCCGGCAGTTTCCCATAGCGCAGCGCAGCCACCTGCTCCAACTCATACTTACGCTCCGCCTGTTCAATCGCCAGGCGGGTCTGCTCGATCTGCTCACGCAGCGCCTGCACTTCACCGAGCGCCCCTTTCTCGCCATCCCACTGCGCGCGCATGGCATCGCGATTATCTTTCAGATCAGCCAGTTCCCGACGCAACACCTTCAGGCGCTCGACACTGGCGGCATCCTTCTCTTTTTTCAGCGCCGTCTCCTCAATTTCCAGACGCATGACCTTGCGTGTTACCTCATCCAGCTCAGCCGGCACTGAATCCATCTCCGTGCGGATTGAAGCACAGGCCTCATCCACCAGATCAATCGCCTTGTCAGGCAGAAAACGATCGGAGATATAGCGATCAGAGAGCGTCGCCGCAGCCACTATGGCGGCATCGGCAATACGCACCCCATGATGCAGTTCAAAGCGCTCGCGCAATCCCCTCAGAATAGAGATGGTATCCTCGACATCCGGCGCATCGACTTTAACCGGCTGAAACCTGCGCTCGAGTGCTGCGTCCTTTTCGATATACCGGCGGTATTCATCGAGCGTGGTTGCACCGATACAGTGCAGCTCACCACGTGCCAGCATAGGCTTGAGCATATTGCCGGCATCGGCCGAGCCTTCGGTCTTGCCCGCCCCGACGATGGTGTGCAACTCATCAATAAACAGAATGATCCGCCCCTCTGCCTCCTTGATCTCCTTGAGCACCGCCTTCAGCCGCTCCTCAAATTCACCGCGATATTTGGCGCCGGCCATCAAAGCCGTCATATCCAGTGAAAATATGGTACGATCCTTCAGCCCTTCGGGCACATCACCGGAGACAATACGCTGAGCCAGCCCCTCAGCAATCGCCGTTTTACCGACGCCCGGCTCACCAATCAATACAGGGTTATTTTTGGTTTTGCGCGACAGAATGCGGATCACCGAACGGATCTCGCTATCGCGTCCGATCACCGGATCGAGTTTGCCTGAACGAGCCATCTCGACCAGGTCGCTGCCATATTTTTTCAGTGAGTCGTACTGCCCTTCCGGATTATCCGTGGTTACGCGCTGGTGCCCGCGCACCGCATCCAGCGCCTGCAGAAAGCGCTCACGCGTGACCCCCTGCTCCTTGCATATCCGTCCCGCATCTGTCTTGTCACCTTCATCGATAAAGGCCAGTAACAGGTGTTCGACAGAGATATATTCGTCTTTAAGTTTGGTGGCTTCATCACCGGCACGCACCAGCAGCTGCTGCAGGCGCTGGGTGATATAGACCTTGTCCGCCTCAACTCCACCGCTACCCTTTACTTTCGGACGCCTGGATAAACCCTGCTGAAGCTGCGCCTGCACCAACGGCAACGATGCCCCGGCCTGCTCAATCAAACGCGGTGCCAGCCCATCCTGCTGGGCAAGCAGCTCAGTCAGCAGATGTTCGCCATCCACCTCCTGATGCGACAGACGCACCGCCAGTGACTGACTGGCAGCCATCGCCTCATTCACCTTTTGGGTCATACGGTTCATATCCATATCTGTGCTCCTGAAAGTTACCGACGGACTTATGCGCGATCATCGCATAAGTACCGCTTATCATAGCACACCTATGGGGCTTGCGTAGGCTTATTCCAAGTGCCTGGTCATGCTGCCGTCAATACTCAGGCAGGCACGTCATCCGACACACTTCACTGCTACAGCATTGCTATTGCGCTGGCAGGATTAAGGTAACTCGACAACGATCACGGATACCCGCGCGATCGACACAGGATTCGAGTTGGCAATCTCAACGATCAGGTCATCTGTCCCGTCCGAATTATCAAAACGGCCATGAAATTCATGATTACCTACTGCATAACTGCGCGACTGGACCAGCGTGGTCTCCTTTTCATCATGCACGCGCACGATGCGGAACGTCAGCGGTCCGACACTTTCCGATACCAGTGTCACCTCATACTGACCCGGCCGGTTCGGCATATCGAAAAATTCGCGTGACTCCTGAAACAGCGGCACATTGGCATCACGATAATAGAGGTAATCCTTATCGGCCGCCTGCGCCGGCAGTGCAGAGCACATCAGTGCAAACAGCAGCAAACAGTTCTGCCACCTCATGAGTTATCCGCCACCTCTATATCGTATTTATCACACAGGTAGCGCATCTTGTCCTTGGCACGATCTCCGAAACCCAGCCAGCGTCCTGCGCGGGCCTTGATATGCTGGTTGCGCGACAACGCCTCTTCCACCAGCTGACGTTCGAATTCGGCTACCGCTTTTTCTGCCCGGATACCGCTATCGGGTAGCTGCTGCAACCACAGTGTCAGCGGATCGACATCACCACAGACCGGTTGCGGTCCGCTCAATGAAGGAATGGCGTCCACCACGCTCGTGGTGGCCAGCACGACAGAGCGTTCAATAACATTTTCCAGCTCGCGCACATTACCCGGCCAACTGTATCGCTCAAGTTGCTCCAACACGGCATCGGCCAGCATTTCCATGCGTTTGCCGCACATTGCCGCCTTACGCAGCAGGATGGCATCGGCCAGTAGTGGCAGATCTTCAATATGATCACGCAGCGGCGGCACTTCGACCTCCACAACGTGGATGCGGTAGTAGAGATCATCGCGAAAATCGCCTTCAGCCACCCGCTGCTCCAGGTCCTCTCGGGTTGAGCAGATCAGCCGCACATCCGAGCGGATAATAGCCTCACCACCCAGTCTGGAAAACTCGCCGGATTCCAGAGCCCTGAGCAGCTTGGCCTGTACCGGCAGAGGCAGACCCGCCACCTCATCGAGAAACAGCGTGCCACCACTGGCTCGTTCAAACCAGCCCAGCTTGCGTTTGCCGGCCCCGGCGAAGGCGCCCTTTTCATAGCCGAACAGCTCCGATTCCAGCAACAGCTCACTCATCGCTGCGCAGTTGATAGCGACAAACGGATGCCCCTTACGCGGACTGGCTTCATGCAGTTTGCGGGCTACCAGCTCCTTACCCGTACCGGTCTCACCCCGAATTAATACAGTGGAGGGTGCCACCGCCACTTGTGCTATCACCGCACGCAGTGCCTGCATCGCTGCTGACTCACCCAGCAGATCACTGTTGACCCGGGTTTCCAGTGCGCGCTGCATCTCCTGCTCACGCATGAACTGCCAATGCGCTTCCATGCTGCGATCAATAGTACTTTTCACCTCATCCGGATCGAAGGGTTTGCCGAAAAAGTCCTGTGCCCCCATCGCCTGTGCACGCACTGCCAGAGCCCGCTCATCATGGCCGGTAATGACCACCACCGGCGTATCTGGACTTTCACTGCGCAGCTTGGCCAGATAGGCCATACCGATTTCCGGATTATCCGGCTCCGGTGGCAGGGCAAGATCCAGCACCACCAGATCCACGCGGTTACCGGAGAGTGCCGCATCCGCAGCATCCAGATCCCCTGCCTCCAGAACGCTGTAGTCATCCTTGAGCAGCAGCTTCAGATTCAGGCGATTGATATCATTATCATCCACAACCAATACAGTACGTTTCATCTCTACTCCTTGTGGCCAGACTGCCATAGTGGCAGACGCACACTGAAGGTGGAACCTTTACCCACACCCGCGCTTTCCGCTGTAATCGTTCCGCCATGAGCCAGTACTATTCTGCGGCTCAGATAGAGGCCGATACCCAGGCCGTTACTCTTGCTGGTTGCAAACAGATGAAACAAGCGTTGGCTGATAAACGCTTCGCTCATGCCCGTGCCCTGATCAGCAACCTGAATCAGCGCCATCTTCGCGTCAGAGCCGTCATCAGCATCAACCAGTGCGGTGCGCACAATGATTTCACCCTGCCCCTGCATGGCCTGAACCGCATTATCATACAGATTCTCAATGACCCCCCGTAACAGGTCTGCATCCCCGGCAACCGCCGGCAGCGCAGCAAATTGCTGTGTGATCGTCATGGCCTCAGGCCACAAACGATCACGAATGCTGGCCTTGAGTAACATCACCATGTCCAGAGGCGACAGTACCGGGTCAACCGGCACATTGGGATCTGACATGCGCTTCATCAATGTCTGCATGCGCCCTGTCACCTTGCGAATCGCCGCCAGCATGCGTTGTACATCCGCTTCATCGAGTTTGCCCGAGCCCAGATTATGGGCCAGAAAGGAGAGATCATGGAGTCTGTTTTTCAAATCATGGGAGTGCAGTTGTTTGGTCACCCTGGAGAGTGAGTCCAGACGTGCGGCTTCTGCCTGCTGATGTGTCAGGCGCGCATGCTCCAGGCTCATGGCGGCAAAGCGCGCCAGCGTATCCAGGCTTGCCCGCTCATCCGCATCCATCAGAGAGCCGTCCACGCGCGGCCCCAGCCACAACCAAGCCTCACCCATGGGCGACGGCAGTGGCAAACACAATGCATAACGGGCATGACCCTTGACTGCATCATCGATATCCGTTTTCGGGGCATTGGCCGGAAAGGAGAACCAGCTACCTTCAGGCAACTTCCGCTCATCCAGTGCAGCATAGCGACGGTGGCTGACCTTGCAGATGCGCTCCAGCAGAGCCCGCTCGACATCCTGCTCCGGCAACTGGGCCAGATCGCCCGCACCAAGCTGGCGTATGGCCGCCAGCGTATCGAGTTGATGGCGAAAGAAGATGCGATCCAGAGTGCGCTGCATCGACTGTACGAGCGGTGCATACCCGAAAGCGGCAGCGATGGCCGCTATCACCATCGACCAGAGCGATACCGGCTCACCGGTAAGCGCATAGACGAGGGATTCGGCAAGCATCAGTACCATCGCGAATACGGCAACTGCCACCAGCGTAGCGGTAAAATAGGCAAAGGAGTGGACTATGCGCCTGAAACTGAACATCCGGCGCAGCGATGAGATCACATGCTCAGCGATCGGCTAGCTCCAGCTGCTCATCAACCCCGGCAAAACCCTGCATCACATCGCGTAACAACTGTAGCGCTGCACCATGCAGTGGCAGCAGCGGCAGTCGCAGCTCATCACCCATCCAGCCCAGCAGCCAGCAGGCAGCCTTCACCGGAATCGGATTGGATTGCATAAACATCACCTGATTAAGCTCGCGTAGCGCAAACTGGACAGCTCTTGCCTCATCCGGGCGATTTTCGCGCATCGCCTCGGTCAGCGCCCGCATACTTTTCGGGGCAATATTCGACACAACGGATATCACACCATGTCCGCCCAGAGCCATAAATGGCATCACGGTGGCATCATCACCAGAATAAAACTCCACACGCCCTTCGCAGGCAGCCACAGTATGAACCAGTTGCTCCATATCAGCCGTAGCATCCTTGATGCCGACGATATTGGATACATGCGACAAGCGCCCCACCGTTTCCGGCAGAATATTGGAGTTGGTACGTCCCGGCACATTATAGATCAGCTGCGGCAGATGCACGGCATCGGCAACCGCCTTGTAATGGTGAAATATACCATCCTGGGTCGGCTTGTTGTAATAGGGTGAAATCAGCAGTGCGGCATCGGCACCCAGTGCCTTGGCGGCCTGCGTCAGCTCAATGGATTCGGCTGTATTATTGCTGCCCGTACCTGCAATCACCGGCACCCGCCCCGCCACCTGTTCCACAGCGATACGAATCACCTGCTTGTGCTCAGCAAACGAGAGTGTTGCCGCTTCACCGGTCGTACCGGCGGGTACCACGCCGTCCACGCCCGCTTCCACCTGTCGCTCCAGATGGGCCCGGAATGCTTCCTCATCTATCTTTCCACCTGCAAAAGGTGTGACCAATGCGGTCATCGTGCCGTGAAACATGCAAGCCTCCGTGATGCTACGTGGCAAACTATAACCGTTACGTGCAATCGAGAAAGAGGAGATATTTCCACCGGCATCAAGGAGGTGCCGGGCAGACGCGTAGCGGGAATCATTCAGCCTGCCATCCTCGCTGTTTTCGTTATAGGCCCTATCCCGGAAATACGGCTCAGGCGCAGTCAGTCAGTTCGCCCTGTGACCCCAATCCCCCTGCCGCAGCCACACCAACTGCCGATCTTGATCAACGTGAAAATCAGGGCGACTCAGGATAGCCCGGTCTCCGCGCAGGCAACAGGCTTTTGTTGCTGCCAGAGCCGGACGTCACTCAACATCAAGCGAAGCATGGATTTAACGCTCTTTAAGCAGATCAGCCAGCCCCGCAAAGGGATTATAGGTTCCGGCAGCAGGCTCATCGCGCTGCAGATCACCGTGCGCATCCGCTTCCAGATAGCGCTGATGCTCGTTGTCATGACAGTAGATACACAGCAACTCCCAGTTACTGCCGTGAGGGGGATTATTATCGTGATTATGATCCTTGTGATGCACGGTCAACATACGCAGTTGTTTGCCGGCAAACTCACGTGCGCAACGCGCACAGATCCAGGGATACAACTTGAGCGCCTGCTCCCGATAGTTGTGACCACCCTCAAATCGTCCTTTCGCTGCCATTGCAACCTCCCGCTCTTCTCCCAAACGTTATAGAGAGCTGTTTAACCATGTGTAACAGACTCAGGAGCGCTTATCCAGCCCATGATACTCTTCCACCTCGACATAGACACAGGAGGGGTAGACCGGCCCGACATCCACAATCACCCATGCATCACGCAAGCCCAGCTCCAGATCAAAGACATCACCTACCGCGATCATAGCCAGTATGGGAGCGGGCAGCAGCACAGGGCCAATCTGTTCATCCTGATGATGAAAACTGAACTGCAGGGAACAGTCGGTCACTGCCGACACCTGAGCATGTCCCTCGACAAAACGGGAAAACTGTTTGCCGCGCATGCGCGGTGGCACGCCGCCACCGGAGCGGATAAAGTGAAACAGCACCTTCGAAACCCGCGCCACGCGCACAGCCTCCGGCGTCACCTCTTCGAGAACACCGATAAAACCGATATAGGCGTCATGCTTGAACCAGCCGCGGGCAAAGATGAAATCAACCCATGCACGCAGGGTATCAGCATAGGCCTGCAGCAGTTCACCGTCACTGGTTTCACGCAACACAAACCAGCCGAGAAAGTCACGCAGATGTTCCGGATCCAAAGATTCCAGCGGCAGATTACCCAGGTGCCCAACAGCTTCCACATCACCTTCAAGCAGGGCGCTCATATGATCATCAAGCCCCTCCTCCCATTCAGCGAAATCGCCCATCTCCTCTTCAGGCTCCGTTTCATCAAACAGATCGGAGTAATGTACCAGATACTGGCTCAACATCTCCAGACACTGATCGGGCGAAGCCTGCGTATCGGATTTTTCTACTGTATCGGCATAACGCATAAAATCGTCTATCGCTGCCTGCACCGTAGTCAGGGACATCATCGCTGCAACCGCAAATGAAACATGGAACCTCCGTCAGAAAACGCGCCGATTCTTGCCCGAAAAGCTACAAATGGCTATGTTTGCGACCGTTTTACCATATCGCACTGTTTTATTCGCACAACTATCGAGAGGAACCAACCATGTTAATCAATGTCACAAGCGTTCGCGTTGGCAATATTCTGGAATGGAATAACGCCCTATGGCGCATTCTAAAAACCCAGCACGTAACACCGGGCAAGGGTGTGGCATGCATGCAGCTGGAGATGCGCAACATTGAAATCGGCACAAAAACCAACAAACGTTTCAACTCTTCCGAAAAAGTTGAACGTGTAGTGCTGTCACAGCGCGATATGCAGTATCTCTATGCCGATGGTGAAGATTATCATTTCATGGATATGGAAACCTACGATCAGATCACGCTCGGCACCGAGATGCTGGAGCATGTACTGCCTTATATGCTGCCTGAGATGCAGGTAACGGTAGAGTTTCACGATGAGCGCCCGCTGAATGTCCGGCTGCCACAGGCTGTCGTTCTGGAAGTGGTGGAGTGTGATGCTTCCATCAAGGGCCAGACAGCGACCAGCTCCTACAAGCCGGGTGTCCTGGAAACCGGCGCATCGATTATGGTACCGCCCTATCTCGAGTCCGGCACCAAGATCAAGGTCAACACCGAAACCGGTGAATACATGGAACGCGCCTGAATCACGTCAGGCAATAGCTGTCTGGAACAGCAAACCTGCTTACATCAACAGCGGTCCGATCGGGCCGCTGTTTTTTTTCGGGCAGACGCACACTGACTTTTCGTTTTTTCATCAGTAGCTTGCTGATCTCATATCCTGATCGGGTCAGACAAAGGGAGTATTATGAAACGATTGTTACGCGTCACCCTGCTTATGCTTGTCTCATTCACCGCTACAGATGCAGTGGCAGCGGAGATGACGCTCGCTGCGGTGATCGACACAGTCATCAGCCAGGACCCCGGCCTGAAGATAAGCCGTATGGATACAGCTATTACAGCCAGCGACAGCCAGCGTATCGAAGGGCTGCTGGATCCGCTTGCCACTGCCAGCCTGTCAGGCAGTAAGGAAAAACTACCTGTCTCCAGTGTTTTTCAGGCAACCGATACACGCACCGCCCAGATCGCCGGCAGCCTCAGCAAACCGCTCGGCAACGGCGACCTTGTATCGGCAGACTTTACCTACAACCGCGTCAGCCAGAGCTTTGCCAACCCGGCTATCGCGGCCCAGGTTGCCAGATTCAATCCCGCCTACCGTAACCAGATCAATCTCGCTTACCGCCACCCGTTACTGCGCGGCGCTGACAAACCGGATTATAACAGGGCAATCACTGCCAATGAGGCCAGCACCAGAGCATCCCGACTGCAGGAGATGGTGGTAGCGCACACCCTTGCCCTGCAAGCGATCAATAACTATTACCAGCTGGCATCGGATGAGATCGACATACGCATTGCCGGGCAGGCCGTCACACGTGCCGAACGCCTGCTTAGCTACCAGCACACACGTGAGCAGTTCGGCCTGATTGAACGGGCCGACCGCCTGCAGGCCGAAGCCTTGCTGGCCGGGCGCAAAACCGACCTGCAACAGGCAAAGGCCAGACGGGCATCAGACCTCAGCCTGTTAAATCGCCTGATGCTGAGAAAACCGGATGCTGAACTGACCATCAGCATTGCATCCACCCCGCTGCCCGAACCCGAAGCGTTCGACACACTGCTGGCAACCGCCCTGCAACAGCGACCGGAGCTGAAGGTGCTGCAGGCACAGCTCGATGCGGCTGATGCCCAGTTGCTGATCGCCAACGATGGCGACCAGAGCCAGCTGGATCTCATCGCCAAAGTGGGTACGCGTACACTCAATAGCAGCCCGGCTACCGCCGCCACTCAGGCCCTCTCCATCAATGATCATTTTGCATCCCTCTCGGTGGAGTACTCCGATGTATGGGGGCGTAACACCGCGCGTGCAGCCATGCGCAAGGCGGAGCTTTCGCGCCAGCGCATTTTAGCCGAGCAGACACGCAGCACCGAGCAGATCAGCGATCAGCTGGCTGCCGCATCAACAGCCCTGATCAGTGGCGCACCCTCACTGCAGGCGGCGCGCAAACAGGCCGAGGCGGAGTCGCGCAAATTCACTGCTGAAATGGCGCGTTACCGCGAAAGCCGCTCGGATACCGCAACCGTAGTCCAGTTTGAGGGTGATTTGCGTAATGCCCAGCTACGGGCTGAACTGCAACGGCTCTCCCTGCAACTGGCCGCAACACAGCTGGCGTGGGCCAGGGGTGACCTGCCACCGCTGACAACAAACAACAAAACAAGGGTTGACGCATGGAACAACTGATCACTTTTTTCGTACGCCGCGGCGTACTGGTCAACCTGATCTCCCTGATGCTGCTGGGCGGCGGCATCTATGCCGGCCTGAATATCCAGCGCGAGGCCTTTCCCAGCGTCAATTTTGATGTCATTGCGGTAAGTGCCGGCTATCCGGGCGCTGCCCCCAGAGAAGTGGAAAAGCTTCTGGTTACCCCGATTGAGCGGGAGCTTAAGGGGGTGGATGGCATCAATGTCATCCGCTCCACCGCCTATGCCGGCAGCATGCAGTTAACCATTGAGGTGGACCCGAACTTTCAGGATCGCTCTCGTCTGGTCTCGGATATCCAGCAGGCGATCAATCGTGCCGATCTGCCGGTTGATCTGCCAGCCGATCCCATCATCACCGAAGTGAAGTCGGAACAGGCTCCCATACTCACCTTCTCTATCTTCGGCGACTTTCAACCGCTGGAGCTCAAACATTTAAGCGATGCCATCGAGGATGATGTGCGTAATATCCGGGGCGTTGCCAATGTACTGGTACAGGGCGATCGCAAGGAAGAGATACGCATTGTGCCGCTGCCCGAGCAGATGCGTATTCACCGCGTATCGATCAACGATATCATCACTCTGGTGCGCGGCTGGAATATCAATGCTCCCGGCGGCCGGCTCAAGGCACCGGAGGGGCAGAGTATTATTCGCATCACCGGTGAGTTTTCATCGGCTGAGGATGCCGGTAATCTGGTACTGCGTGCCAATGAGCGCGGTCAGGCGCTCTACCTGAAAGATGTTGCCGAAGTTACAGCCACTCTGGCGCGACCCACCCGTTATGTCGCTGCCGAGGGTGATCCGGCGATCAATATGATCATCCTCAAAAAAGGCGATGCCGATATCATTCAGCTGGTTGACCGGGTGCGCGCCTATCTGGATACCGTCCCGGCCACCTATGGTGAAAAGGTCAATGTACGCGTCTACAACGACTTCTCGACCATCACCCGCCTCAGGCTGGGTGTACTGACCGGCAACGGCGCCATCGGTCTGGCGCTGGTGCTGCTGACCCTGATGCTGTTTTTGCGTCCTGCGGTTGCCTTCACCACCGCATGGGGCCTGCCCATCATCTTTTTCTCCGGCCTGCTACTGCTCTATATGGCCGGCGTCACGCTGAATCTGCTCACCATGTTCGGCTTTATCATGGTGCTGGGTTTGATGGTTGATGATGCCATTATTATCGGCGAAAACGCCACCTATTACATGGAACAGGGTATGAGCCCGGAAGCCGCCGCCATCAAGGGTACAACCGAGCTGATCGGGCCGGTCACCGCCACCGTGTTAACCACAGTCATCGCATTTCTGCCACTGATGTATATGGACGGCATTATCGGCAAGTTTATCTACTCCATCCCGGTTGTGGTGGTAACACTGCTGCTCTTTTCATGGCTGGAGGCAATTTTCATTCTGCCCAATCATATTCGTGATGTTGCACGCGCGGACAAAAAGCCAAAGGAACGACGTCTGTTTGTCTGGCTTACCACCATCTACGTCTGGTCGCTGGAAAGAGCTGTAAAACTGCGCTATCTGACCATCCTGTTAACGCTAGCAGGACTGCTCGGCACCTTTGCGCTGGCTGGCCAGATGAAGTTCCAGCTGTTTCCACCCGGTGCAGAGGCGACATTCTACCTGCGTGTCACCATGCCAACCGGCACCACGCTGGAGGAGATGCGGACGCAATTAAAAGCGCTTGATGTCGAGGTACGCAAGCACATTGATCCCGCTATTCTCGAAACAACAACAATGATCGCAGGCGAAAACAGTGCTGATCAGCGCGAAGCGCTGAAACAGCTGGGTGACCGCTTCGGCTTTGAGCGGGTGATTCTGATCCCGTTCACCAAACGCGATATCTCCGCCTTCACGGTGATGGCGGACATTGAAAAAACCATACCCGCACTCTTCCCTCAACTGGAGATCAGTTTCGCCATGGAAAAAGCGGGGCCACCGGTTGGTCGCGCCCTGCAGGTTGAGCTGACCGGCAGCGATGAGTTGGCTATTACCCGCACTGCCGAGCGACTGATCACAGTATTGGCCGACATCAAGGGAGCATACGCGATTGAAAGCGATCTGGAGCCGGGTGATCCGGAGTTGCATATCGTGCTTGATCGCAAGCTGGCGGCTTATGCCGGCGTCGATCTGGCCACTGCTGCCACCCATATCCGGGCCGCCTTCGATGGCCTGCGCATCTCAACGCTCAAGCGCGGCAAGGAGGAGGTGGATGTCACCATCCGCTACCCGGAAGCTGCACAGCGCGATAGCGATACACTGATGCACCTGGAGATACCGAATCTGCGCGGCGGCCTGATCCCACTATACCGTATCGCCCATATCGACCGGCAACCCGGCACCAGCAGTATTCGCCATAAAGATGGCAACCGTATCATCAATGTCTCAGCCGAAGTGAATCATAAGCTGCTGACCTCTAAAGAGCTCAATGCCGCAGTTACCGCAAAACAGTCAGAGTGGCTGGGCAGTGATGCAGAACTGGTGCATGTGCATCTGGGCGGCGAAGAGGAACGAAGCCAGGAATCCGTGCGCGGTCTTATCTTCAGCTTTGTCTTCGCGCTGATCGGCATTTTTGTCATTCTGGCCATCCAGTTCAATCGCATCTCCTATCCGATTCTGGTTATGCTGGCGATTCCATTTGGCGTTATCGGTATTGTCATCGGCTTCTTCATCCACGGCGCACCGCTCTCATTTATGGCCATGATGGGGTTTGTTGCCCTGACCGGCGTGGTTGTTAACGCCTCCCTGGTGATGGCTGTATTTATCCAGCGCCTGCTTGATGAGGGTGTGCCATGGCGACAGGCCATCCTGGAAAGTGGCAGGCGCCGCCTGCGCGCGGTACTGCTGACAGCCATTACCACCGTTGTAGGACTGCTGCCGACAGCCTACGGCTGGGGCGGCCATGATCCGTTTGTTGCACCGATGGCACTGGCTCTCTCATGGGGTCTGATGTTCTCCACTATCATCACCCTCTACTCGGTGCCGGCAGCGCTCGGTATTGCGCTGGACTGCAAACACGGACTACTGCGCCTGCTCGGACGCGAGCAAAAAGGTTAATACTTTTTAATATCCAATTAACTGCCGCATCACAGACACCCCCTAAAGTCTCGCGTGTCTGGTGTCCCCCTCCCTCCCTCCCTTTGGGCATCAGACCCAGTCATAAAGGCCTCGCAATGCGGGGCCTTTATTCTTTACCCCTTCTGATAAGTACACCCTGCATGCGATCCCTGTCGCAGGTATCGTCATCAAGTACTGAATCTATTGTCGGGAACATATGAGATGGAAATAAGTTATAAACTCACTGGGCGGGTCTCGGCCATGAACGGCCATTCACTTTAATAGGGATGAATGCGCGAAACGAGTCCTGACCCCTATCTCTGTCATCGGGTTGATATTGTGTGCCAATATTCATTTTTATTCTTCTCTAACGACTCCCATAACCGGCAGCCAAAATCGGAGCGACGAAGGAGCGTAGCATTTGGCTGTCCGAGTTCATGGGATTGTTAGGCGCCTGTTTCTAGGATACTTTTGGCATGCATCTTAACCAAATTGCGCACCTCTGCGTATTCCGGTGAAGTCGGCACCTGATTCCAGTCGAACGCGACACCCTATTCCGGTGAAGTCGACACCCCCTTTGGGAGCCTGTTGCTGATC
>PFXI01000108.1 GCA_002791575.1 Zetaproteobacteria bacterium CG_4_9_14_3_um_filter_54_145
CTTGAGATTTGCTGTTTGGTAACTACAAATCTACCACATCCCTTGGGAATTCAGACCTTTTTCATGCTGTCATTTCTTTGACCGGACAGCAGTGTACACATATCATTCTCTAGCAAATAAGCAGCCAACAAGAAGCCTGCTGTTTTGCCGCTTCGCGTCGTTCGTTTACGCTATATGTTTCGCATTCGTCTGATTAATGTTGCTGCCGAATCAGCGTCTCTGTGCATACGCGCGCATGGCGTATGCGATGAGATGGATATTTGACGATCACAGCCTAAACATTCAATCTATTGTGCTGGCAGGAGATGCGCTGATGCAAATTGCCCCATTGGACAGATCGCTGAGATGACACATAGATACAAGCTGGCCATTGATGGCATGCGCTGCGCCGGCTGCGTCAGCAAGGTAGAGGCTGCGCTGGCGGCTGTTGCGGGCGTGCAGCAGGCTGCAGTTAATCTGGTAGATCGCACTGCCTCCGTAGAGGCCGGAGCCAGCGTGTCGGCGGATGAGCTGATCGCCGCCGTACAGTCGGTCGGCTTTGATGCCAATACCCTTCAGGGCATGGATAATATAGCCGAGCAGCAAGCCACTGAAGCAGCCCATATGAAGAGCCTGTTCGGCCGCTGTATCGTTGCCGGCGTCGCCGCTGCACCGCTGTTTGCCGACATGCTTTTCCATTTCCTGCCCACTATCACGGCCAATCCTGCGCTATGGCTGGTGATCGGTATAATCACACTGGCTGCCATGATCCAAGCCGGTCGTCACTTCTACATCGCTGCATGGCGCGCCTTGCGCCATCATTCCGCCAGCATGGATACCCTGATCGCCACAGGAACGGGAGCGGCCTGGTTCTACTCCATGGCGCTGATCCTGTGGCCGCAGATCGTGCCCGATGTCGTCGCCAGCATGGGCCGACATGCCTATTTTGATGCGGCGCTGATCATTATCGCCCTGATCAATCTGGGGCAAGCTCTGGAGGTGCGCGCACGCGGCAAAACCAGCGAAGCGATCCGCCGCATGATCGGGCTGCAGGCGAGTTCCGCACGTGTATTGCGGGACGGGGAAGAGAGAGACCTGCCGCTGGCCGAAGTGATGCCGGGAGATGTCATTCGGGTACGTCCCGGTGAAAAAATTCCTGTCGATGGTGATCTACTGGAAGGTGATTCCACTGTTGATGAATCCATGCTGACAGGCGAGCCGATGCCGCTACGCAAACAGGCCGGTGACCGTGTCGTTGGCAGCACCATCAATGGCTCCGGCACTTTTCTCTATACAGCCAGCCATGTTGGCGCTGATACGGTGCTGGCGCATATTATCGAGATGGTCAAAAACGCTCAGGCTTCAAAGCCGCGCATCGGCCGTATTGTCGACAAGGTAGCCGGGGTATTTGTCCCCACTGTACTGATTATCGCTGTCATCACAGCCCTGATCTGGCTCAATTTCGGGCCGGAGCCGCGTATCAGTTTCGCACTGGTTGCGGCCATGAGCGTACTGATTATCGCCTGTCCGTGCGCACTGGGACTGGCAACGCCGATTTCACTGATTGTCGGTGTCGGCAAGGCGGCGGAGTTCGGTATCCTGATCCGCAAGGGCGAAGCGCTGGAGCGGGCCTCGAAGCTGACAACCATTGTACTGGACAAGACAGGCACCGTGACCGCCGGCAAGCCGGCCGTCACGGACATCATCGGCGATGATATGAACCTCATCCTTAGCATGGCAGCCGCAGTCGAAACAGGTAGCGAACACCCTCTGGCTGCGGCCATTGTCGCAGAAGCGCAACGGCTGGAACTGAGCGTGCCTGCATGTGAGGGATTTCAGGCCGTTGTCGGGCAGGGCGTCAGCGGTCGGGTGGATGGGCAGGCCATCCTGATGGGCAATGCAGCGCTGATGGCGGCATCCCATATTACCATCGATGCAGATCATCATGCGCAGATGGAGACACTCGCAGCCGCAGCTAAAACGCCTATGCTGGTCGCCAGAGATGGTGTGTTGTTAGGCCTGATCGCCGTAGCTGATCCGATCAAGGCAGGCTCTAAAGAAGCTATTACGCAGATGCAGGCTATGGGGCTAAAGGTGGTCATGCTTACCGGTGATAATCACCATACTGCCGAAGCTGTCGCTTCTCAGGTCGGCATTACCCATGTTTTTGCAGGCGTACTGCCTGAGGATAAAGATAGCAAAGTGGCTGAATTACAGGCCAATGGTGAAATTGTGGCCATGGTTGGAGACGGCATCAATGACGCCCCGGCGCTGTCGCGTGCAGATGTCGGTTTTGCCATTGGCGCCGGCACCGATGTGGCCATTGAATCGGCCGATATCACACTGATGCGCTCCTCACTCGATGGCGTGGTGATTGCCATTGCCATCTCAAAAGCCACATTGCGCAATATCAAACAGAACCTGTTCGGTGCCTTTATCTACAACAGCCTGGGCATCCCCGTTGCGGCTGGCCTGCTCTATCCGATAATGGGGCTGATGCTCAATCCCATGCTGGCAGGACTGGCCATGGCCATGTCATCGGTGACCGTGGTGACCAACGCCAACCGGCTACGCCTGTTCCGGCCCGAGGTAAAAGAATGATACTGGTCAATATAGCCGGTCTGTTGCTCATCGGCCTGATCATCTGGTGGTTCTGGCTCTACCGGCCCGGAACGGGCGTGAGTGCAGCGCCCGGCCAGATTATCGAAATCCGCGTCAGCAATGGTGTATATGAGCCCTCACTGATCACTGTCACCACGGGTAAGGCCGTATCACTGCGTTTTATACGTGAGGATGAAACTGCCTGCGCTGCTCAGGTAATTTTTCCGGATATGGGTATCCAGAAAGAGCTGCCGCTGGGTAAACCGGTGCTTATCCGGCTGCTGCCGGAGCAGGTCGGGGACTTCACATTCCAGTGCCAGATGGGTATGTACCGCGGCATGCTACGCGTGCGCTAGCATTAGTGTCATAAGCAGAAAAGCCTGCAATCACATCGTCTGACGTTCAATCATCTGCTGTTTCGCTCGGGTTAAAACCCCACTCCGCTACTACCGACACACAATCACTGCGCCTGACAGAGAAGGCTTAACACCATGTGGGGGAGACACCACGCTGGTCATTGCAGGTTCAATACGTATTCTGCGCCGCCAAATGGAGGTCTCCCATGAAATTTATTATTTCCCTGCTGGTAAGCTGTGCACTGCTGATGCCTGCTGTCGCTGTCGCGGCCGATATCGAAGCCACTAATCAGTGGAAAAATAGCTCCGAGTTGGGTGCCCTGCAAACATCCGGCAATACTCGCACGCTTACCCTGAATGCAAAAACCCGCATCAGCCACACAGGACGCTACCTGCGCGACACCTTTGAGGCCGGTGCCCATGCAGCCATGGATCACAACAATACGACCGCAGAAAAATACTCGGCCAGCCTGCAGGAAGACTGGAAGATATCCGAACGGGATTACCTGTTTGTTCGATTCAGCTTTAACAGTGACCGCTTTTCCGGCTTTCGTCGTCGCACGAGCGAAACCATCGGTTACGGCCGCGACCTGATCATCAACGATGGTTTCAAATGGAATGTGGAGCTTGGTGGCGGTCTGCGCCAGAGTAAACTGACCAACAAAACATCAAATAACGAAGGCATCATCCGCGGGGCCACGCGAGCGCAGTGGCAGATCGTCGATTCAGCCAGTCTCATTCAGGATATCACCACTGAAGGCGGAAAAAGCGGCTGGGAATCCAAGTCTGTAACTGCCCTGAAACAGCAAATCAATTCACACCTGGCCAGCAAAATAAGCTTTTCTGTCGAGCATAACAGCAAAGTCCCCGCCGGCACCAAAAAGGTCGATCTGGAAACGGCCATTACACTGGTCGTCAATTTTTAATACCCCTGAGTCACGCCTGAATAATGCTTTAATCTGTTCGGAACAGCCCATGGCGAGGGCATAACTACGCTCATATCTGCATAAACCACCCCCTCTGTTTGTAACGGCAATCATCCGGGTGATGCCGCTCACTTGCGGACTCGCCACGCTTGGGCAGCATTCGTGCATAAAAGAGTGGGCGCTTCACGAAGTTGTGTGGGCAGCACAAGTCGAACCTGCCTGATTGGGTGCCGGATACAGGTCCAAAGCACCCAAGTGAAAGTAGATCGC
>PFXI01000122.1 GCA_002791575.1 Zetaproteobacteria bacterium CG_4_9_14_3_um_filter_54_145
CATGCATAATCAAGCCTCATTTCTACTCCTTTTTCAGTTGATCAGTTGTTGTGGCACTCAGCGTAACGCTTGCGAAAGCTCTCTGTGATTAAATTACATGCTCTGACCAATCAGCAGCAGCAGCGCCAGCGAAACAAATCCGACTGAAAAAAGCAGAGCAACCTTTAACGAGTCGCGGTACGCTTCAGGGATATAGTCAAAAATGGTGTGTTTATGAAGATTGTGATATTGCAGGTTTGATGGCATCGCAAGCCTCCTTGTGTAAGTGCAATCATCAGATGAATGGCCAGACAAGACAATACGACTTTAGTATGATTTATCAGTGTGCACGCTGACTGAGATACTGATAACCCGTGATATCAGTACGTGAGGCCCCTGAATAAGTGCGGTGATCCGCCCGCGCATTACCGGCGTGATAATGCAATCGGCCCGCTGACTGCATTGCAGTCAGCGGGCCGATGATGCCAACAGGATCAATCCGGCATTATGCCTTGTGGTAAATTTCCGAACCTGTTTTTACAAATACTTCCGACTGCTCAGCCATACCGGCGCTGATCGCCTCACGCGTTTCCAGACCATGTTCATGGGCATAGTCGCGCACATCCTGCGTAATCTTCATCGAGCAGAATTTCGGGCCGCACATGGAGCAGAAGTGCGCTACCTTGGCGGAATCCTTGGGCAGGGTTTCGTCGTGGTAGGCCCGCGCCGTATCCGGGTCGAGCGACAGATTAAACTGATCATCCCAGCGGAACTCAAAGCGGGCTTTGGAGAGTGCATCATCACGCTGTTGCGAACCGGGATGACCCTTGGCCAGGTCGGCAGCATGAGCGGCAATCTTGTAGGTAATCACCCCTGCTTTCACATCATCGCGGTTGGGCAGTCCCAGATGCTCTTTCGGCGTCACATAGCACAACATCGCACAACCGTACCAGCCGATCTGTGCCGCACCGATACCGGAGGTGATATGGTCGTAGCCCGGGGCAATATCAGTCGTCAGCGGGCCGAGGGTATAAAACGGTGCTTCATCGCAATGTTTGAGCTGCTCTTCCATATTCGCCTTGATCATATGCATCGGTACATGGCCCGGGCCTTCAATCATGGTCTGGATGTCGTGCTTCCAGGCAATTTTGGTCAACTCACCCAGCGTACGCAACTCACCGAACTGCGCTTCATCATTGGCGTCGGCAATCGAACCGGGGCGCAAACCGTCACCGAGCGAGAAGGAGACATCATATGCTTTCATGATCTCGCAGATCTCTTCAAAATGGGTATAGAGGAAGCTTTCCTGATGATGAGCCAGACACCATTTGGCCATGATCGCACCACCGCGTGAGACAATACCGGCCAGGCGCTTGGCCGTCAGCGGCACATAGCGCAGCAGTACGCCGGCATGGATGGTGAAGTAATCCACCCCCTGTTCGGCCTGCTCAATCAGCGTATCGCAGAAAATCTCCCAGGTCAGGTCTTCTGCAACACCGTCCACCTTTTCCAGCGCCTGATAAATAGGCACTGTACCGATCGGCACGGAAGAGTTGCGGATAATCCACTCACGTGTTTCGTGAATATTTTTGCCGGTGGAGAGGTCCATAATGGTATCCGAACCCCAGCGCGTCGCCCAGGTCATCTTCTCCACCTCCTCTTCAATCGAGGAAGAGACCGCGGAATTGCCGATATTGCCATTGATTTTGACCAGGAAGTTACGCCCGATAATCATCGGCTCAACTTCCGGATGGTTAATATTGGCCGGAATGATGGCACGACCGCGGGCTATTTCATCGCGTACAAATTCCGCTGTAATCACCTGCGGAATCGATGCTCCCCAGCTCTGCCCCGGATGTTGACTGGTAATTTCACGCAGATGCTCACGCCTCTGATTCTCCCGGATAGCAACAAACTCCATCTCCGGTGTGATGATACCCTGACGAGCATAATGCATCTGGGAGACATTCTTGCCGGCCTTGGCCCGCAGCGGACGGCGCAGATGGGCAAAACGCAACGCATCCAGCTTTTCATCATCGCGCCTGGCACGCCCGTAATCGCTACTCAGATCGCCCAGTGACTCGGTATCGCCGCGCTCCTCTATCCACGCGCTGCGAACCGCGTTCAGCCCGTGCTCCAGGCTGATTTCCACATCCGGATCGGTATAGGGACCCGATGTATCATATATCAGAATCGGCGGATTCTCTTCGAGACCTGTGCGGGTTGTCGTTGGCGACAGGGAAACCTCACGCATCGGCACACGGATATCAGGCCGTGAACCTTCAATATAGATCTTGCGGGAGTTCGGAAACGGCTGCCGCGCAGCCTGATCATTACTGATGATATCCGTTGTGTCTGCCTGTGTCGTCATTGTTCCTCCAGAAATTATACCGGTTCGGCGCCCGATGATACCCGAGCAAGCGACTAGGGTATAGGTGGCTGATGATGCGCCATAAGCTGGCTGGTGATGGCGCAGGATACTAACCCGGTCTGATAAATATCCCAGCCTCACCAGCCCGACAAAAAAAACGACTGTAGCAGCAACGACGCCATGGGCACAACGGGATAAAAAATGGGGTCAAATCATCTACGTAACCATTGACTGAAAACCTTCTAGCGATTAGCAATGACCATACTTTGTGTGGATCTAAAGTAGATGGGAAATATAACTAAAGGGGAACGCCATTGGACAAGGCAGCTGCGGCTCAGGGCAAACAGATTCAGCAGGAAGCAGAGGTAAAAGCACAGGCAAAAAACAGGGATGAGGGCCATATATTCATTCCGGGCATGAAACGCGACGGTCGTTTTCTCATTCCGGAATAACAAACAAAACAGGGAGCTTCGGCTCCCTGTTTTTTGTTACGTACGACTACAACATTTTAACTGATCGACAGCGCCCTGAGCAGCCCTTCCGCCTTATGTTCGGTTTCGATCAACTCAAGCTGCGGATCAGAATCAGCAACGATGCCGGCCCCCGCCGCCCAGTGCAGCTGATCATGCCAGTGCCAGAAGGTTCGTATCAGAATATTCATATCGGATGACCCATCCCATGCAACGTAGCCAAGCCCACCGGTATAGGGGCCACGTGCATTCTGCTCCAGCTCGTGAATAATCTCCATACAGCGCACCTTCGGACAACCGGTAATCGTGCCGCCGGGAAACATGGCCAGAAACATATCCACAACGTCCTTGCCTGCCGATAGCCGTCCGCGCACATTCGATACGATATGCTGCACCGTGGCGTACTGCTCAATCACCATACACTCGTTCACCTCGACCGAGCCGGGTGCGCACACCCGCCCCAGATCATTGCGCTCCAGATCAACCAGCATAATATGTTCAGCACGCTCCTTTTCCGAGAGCAGAAGCTCGGCCCGTAAAGCATCGTCGTCCTGCACCCCTTCCGCGCGCCGGCGCGTACCGGCAATCGGGCGTGTATCCACCGCCCCGTCGGCGTGCAGACGAAACAGGCGCTCGGGAGAAGCCGAAAGCAGTGTCAGCTCCCCTGCTGCCTGCCCATCACCAATACGCACAAAAGAGGAGAATGGTGCCGGGTTCACCCGGCGCAACTGATCATACAGGCCGGGCAGATCACGCTTGTTGAACGGCATGGACCAGAAGCGGGCTATATTGGCCTGAAACACATCACCGGCAGCGATATATGCCTTCACCTGTTCCACCGCCTGCATGTAGAGCGCTGCCGATGTTACCGATGCTTCAGGGCAGTCACATGCCAATCCGCCAACAGCCTCTCCTGCCGGCACTGCCAGCATGGAGGTCATCGCATCCAGAGAGGCCTCATCAGTTGCCGACAGATAAATATCTTCATCATCAAAGCAGAGCGAGTAATCAGGAGAGTGTGTCCACAACAGCGGTCCGGGCAGATCTGTCTTGGCCTTCGGCAGTGACTCAATCAGCCCCCCTGCCTCATAAGCTGCATAAAAGAGACAACGGATGGCAGGTGAATCCTGTCGTGCTGCTCCCACGGCAGTTTTCCACTGCGCAATAAACAGGCTGGCTGCGGCAGCAGATGCATCACAGGCCAGCGATTGCGTGATGCCGCTACTGGAGACAAGGAACTGTCGACCCGCACCCGATGGATCTTCGAGAATCGCTGCAAATGAATCGGGATTTACAGAAAAAAGGCCGTAAGCGGATAGCTTACGGCCCTGATTGGCAATGACGCGGAATATCACGTCAGATCACGTTTAAATCAGTCGAACTTGCGTACGATAACAGAAGCGTTGGTACCACCGAAACCGAACGAGTTGGATATAGCCACCTTGATACTGGCCTGACGCGCCTCATGTGGCACATAATCCAGATCGCATTCAGGATCCTGATTATCCAGGTTAATGGTTGGTGGAACAATACCATTGTGTACAGCCAGCACTGAAAATGCAGCTTCAATGCCGCCGGCAGCGCCAAGCAGATGACCGGTCATCGATTTCGATGATGAAACCATCAGCTTTTTGGCATGATCGCCGAACACCGACTTGATACCCTGTGTTTCAGCCACGTCACCTGCAGGTGTAGATGTACCGTGCGCATTGATATAATCCACATCTTCCGGATTGATACCCGCACGATTCATCGCCGCCTTCATACAGCGTCCGCCGCCTTCGCCACCCGGAGAGGGAGAAGTCATATGATAAGCATCACCACTCATACCGTAACCGATGACCTCGGCCAGAATGATGGCACCACGTGCTCTGGCACTCTCCAGTGATTCCAGCACCAGCACACCGGCACCTTCGCCCATAACAAAACCGTCACGATCCTTATCCCACGGACGGGATGCACGCTCCGGCTCATCATTACGCGTGGAGAGGGCCCGGGCAGCCGAGAAGCCGCCAACACCCAGTTCACAGATACAAGCTTCGGTTCCGCCGGCAATCATGGCATCGGCATCACCACGGGCGATGATTTCAAAAGCATCACCAATGGCATGTGTACCTGTTGCACAGGCCGTCACCGTAGCTACATTCGGTCCCTTGGCACCGGTCATCATCGACACCCAGCCGGATGTCATATTGATGATGGTCTGTGGTATAAAGAAGGGGGAGATCTTTCTGGCCCCGCCCGCTTCGTAGGCACGCATGGTTTTTTCAATCGTTACCAGACCGCCAATACCGGCACCAACAGCAACACCAACGCGCTCGGCATTACTCTCATCGATGGCAAGGCCGGACTGCTCCAGTGCCATCATGGATGCCGCTACGCCAAACTGGATAAACTGATCCATTTTACGCGCATCTTTGCGGTTGATAAATTTCTCGGCATCGAAGTCCGGTACTTCGCCGGCTATCGTACAGGCCATACCCTTGGCTTCGGCATCAAAATAACTGATACGACGAATACCTGACTTACCTGCAATCAGGTTTTTCCAGGTGAGGTCAGTGCCTGTGCCGAGCGGAGTCACCAGCCCGACGCCGGTGACGACAACTTGTCTGGTCATGACTTACTCAGCTTTAGCTGCAATATAGTCGATTGCATTCTGAACGCTCTGGATGCCTTCAGCATCTTCGTCCGGAATTTCAACACCGAATTCTTCTTCGAAAGCCATTACCAGCTCAACGGTATCCAGTGAATCAGCGCCCAGATCGTCTACAAATGAGGAATCAGGGTTGATTTCACCTTCGTCGACGTTCAGCTGATCGCCAACGATTTTAATGATTTTAGCTTCGATTTCTGCAGACATAAAGTCCTCCCGAAATTATTTATAGATGCGGCTTCTATCATACGGCCCAGATGCACACAAGTCTGGGCCGGTTCTGCATGCCTGCAAGCAAGCATACAGCATGGAACTACATATACATACCACCATTTACATGCAACACCTGCCCGGTGATATATGCGGCCGATTCACCTGCCAGAAACACCACTGCCGCTGCAATATCCGCAGGCTGACCGAGGCGTCCGAGCGGGATCTGATCGGTCAGTTTGGCATGGGCATCATCACCCAGACCGGCTGTCATATCCGTGGCAATAAAGCCCGGAGCAACAGCATTGACCGTAATACCACGGGAGCCGATTTCGCGTGCCAGTGAGCGTGTCATCGCTTCCACACCACCCTTGCTGGCACAATAGTTGATCTGACCGGGATTACCCATGCCTGCAACTACAGATGAGATATTGATAATACGACCACTGCGCGCACGCATCATTGGTTTGAGTGCTGCCTGCATGGCATGGAATACGGAAGAGAGATTTGTATCAATCACCGCATTCCATTCATCGCTTTTCATACGCATGGAGAGATTGTCGCGGGTAATGCCGGCATTATTGACCAGCACGTCGAGCCGGCCGAAATGCTTGGCGGTCTCCTGCACAAAACCCTGCATCTGATCCTTATCGGAGACATCCACAGCTTTTGCCAATACCTCCACGCCGCATGCCGAGCGAATCTGCTCCGCTGCCGCATCGATCGTAGCCTGTGTCGTGCCGCAGATAGCCAGATTATAACCGGCTTCAGCCAGTTGGCTGGCGACGACAAAACCGATCCCCCGGCTGGCGCCGGTGACCAGTGCAATTTTCACATCACTCATATTTCCCTCACTCCCCCGCAATCATCGCAAGGCTGGCGTCTATCTGTGCCGGATTGATGCTTACGCCAACCCGTATAGTGCCATCGATACGCTTAACCAGGCCTGAGAGCACCTTGCCCGGCCCCATTTCCACACCCTGTGTAATACCGCTAGTTGCCAGCTGCTGTACGGTTTCCGTCCAGCGCACAGGAGAGACCAGCTGTGCCACCAGTGCTGCACGAATTTTGGTAACATCCTGCTCGGGCGAGGCACTGGCATTACCCCATACAGGGCATGACGGCACCTGAATATTGATCTGCTGTAACCGCTCTGCCATGGCATCGGCAGCAGGCTGCATCAGCGGCGTGTGCGACGGTGCACTAACTGCCAGCGGCAATGCGCGCTTGGCGCCCGCGGCCTTTGCATCAAGCATCAACTGATCGACTGCCGCAGCATGACCTGCCACCACCAGCTGCCCCGGGCAGTTGTAATTCGCCGCCCACACTTTCGCCTGTTCGCTGGAGGCTGCTGCACAGAGCTCTTCCACCACGGCATCATCCAGACCCAGAATAGCGGCCATCTTGCCCACGCCGGCTGCTACCGCATCGGTCATAGCCCTGCCACGAAACTCAACCAGTCGCACTGCATCACTGAAATCAATAGCGCCCGCAGCAACCAGCGCCGAATATTCACCCAGCGAGTGACCTGCCACCTGCGCAGGGAGCGGGCCACCACGTTCGCGCCACAGCCGCAGAATAGCCGTGGAGGCACTCAGCAGAGCCGGCTGGGTGAATTCAGTCTGGGCCAGCATATCGCTGGCATCATCACGAATAAGTGCGGCCATATCATAGCCCAGTGCGTCCGATGCCTCTTCCAGCGTCTGTTTGACCACATCAAAACCATCAAAAGCATCGAGCATGCCTTTCGACTGGGAGCCCTGACCGGGAAATAAAAACACAAATTCAGACACGTTCACATCCTTTTGTTTGCCACCATACAACAGACGAAAATTGACAGAAACGCAGGACAGGACAATGCAAATGCCTGTCTTCGTACTGTACGCGGCAAATCATATTTAACCCTGCCTACTTGGACCAGCGCAGCAGGTTTGCGCCCCAGGCAAAACCACCGGCAAAGGCTTCGAGTAAAATCACCTGCCCCTTCTGCAAGCGCCCTGTGCGATAGAGATCATTCAGGGCCAGCGGCACACTGGCCGAGGAGGTATTACCATGTTTGGGAACAGTTAATGCTACCCGGTCCATACTCATCTTCAGCTTTTTCGCGGTCGCCTTGATAATACGTATATTGGCCTGATGTGGTACCAGCCAATCGATATCGGCATCAGTCAGCTCATATTTATCGAGTATCTCTGTCACCACGCCGCCCAACTTCGCCACAGCCACACGAAACACTTCGTTACCCTTCATCTCAACTGCGGCAGCGCCGGCAGAATCGAGTGAAAAATCGGCCGCGCCATGGTGCATATCGGGACTGGAGGGGCGATGCGGGTGGTGCGCCTTGAGCAGGTCACGATAAGAGCCATCTGCATGCAGCACCGAGCCTATCATGCCGTTGGCGACACTGGCGTCACGCGCCTCAAGCACCACGGCGCCGGCACCATCACCGAACAGGATACAGGTGCCGCGATCCTGCCAGTCCACAATACGGGACATCGACTCGGCACCGATCAGCAGGACGCGCTTGAACATACCCGAGCGCATCATGCCATCCACCTGAGCCAGCCCATAAACAAAACCCGAGCAGACCGCCTGAATGTCCCAGGCCGGAAAGTCCTTGCCGCCCAGCTTACTCTGCACCACGGTGGCAGTGGAGGGGAAAATCATATCCGGTGTTGTGGTTGCCACCACCAGCGCATCAATATCATCAATGGTAATACCGGCATCATCCAGCGCCTGTCTGGCTGCAGCCACCGCCAGATCAGAAGTCATCTGGTCTTCGGCAATGATATGACGCTGTTCAATACCCGTACGTTCCCGTATCCAGGCATCGGTTGTATCAATCAACTGTTCCAGGTCGGCATTGGTCAGTATCCGCTCAGGCAGATAACCGCCTATACCTGTAATATGCACCGTAGCCAGACTCATGCGTCCATAAGCTCCTGTACCGATTCGGTAATACGATCGGTCAAATTCTCGTTTACTTCCCTGCAGGCTACAGATATCGCACAGGCAAAACTATCGGCATCCGCGCCGCCATGACTCTTGACCACAATGCCATTAAGCCCCAACAGCGGTGCCCCGTTATACTTGCCCGGATTCACCCTGTCCTTAAATCGCCTGAGTGCACTGCTTGCCAGCAGCGCGCCGGCTTTCGCCACAGGGCCGGAGGTTAATTCCGCCCGCATGCTTTCAGCCAGAAAACGAGCCGTGCCTTCCATGGTCTTCAGTGCCACATTGCCGACAAAACCGTCACAAACAACCACATCAACCTTGTCGGTGAAGAGGTCCGTCCCTTCAACATTGCCGATGTAATTCAGCCCGGTCACAGCCAGCTTCGTGGAGGTAAGTTTGATGACATCGGTACCCTTGATCTCTTCACTGCCGATATTCAGCAAACCGACGCGAGGACGTTCCACGCCTTCGGCTGCCTGCATATAGCAAGAACCCATAATGGCAAACTGAACCAGGTGATCAGAGGTACATTCGGAATTGGCGCCGGCATCAAGCATCAGCGTACGGCCGCCATTGGTAGCGGGAATCATGGAGGCAATCGCGGGGCGATCGATGCCCGGCAAGGTTTTGAGGATAAACTTGCTCACAGCCATCAGCGCACCGGTATTGCCGGCCGAGACCAGCGCATGCCAGTGGCCATCGCGCACCATACGGGCGCCGACATGGATGGATGAGTTTTTCTTGCGGCGCAACGCCAGCGCCGGGGCATCGCACATCTCGATGACATCTGCGGCCGGAACCAGCAGAACCTTGTCACTGAGCCCGCGTGCCTTGAGCAACGGGCGCAGAACATCTTCCTGACCGACAATGCCGAATGTCAGGGGTGCAGCAAATCGTTTGGCAAAGACAGGGGAAAGCACCTGTTGCAACGCATCAAGTACCATTCCCGGCGCATCATCACCGCCATGCCCGTCCACCAGAACACGAACACTCTCGCCGGGGTGCTGTTGTTCGAACCCGTCGCTCAAAACAGAGCCCGATCAACCATGTCCTGACCAGCGAGGCCGGGATTTAACAATGTTGACTCAGTCTTCTACAGACTTGACTGCACGACCCTTGTAGGTGCCGCAATGCGGGCAGGCGTGGTGTGGGCGCATCATTTCTCCGCACTCAGGGCACTCGGACATACCGGCTGGTATGATTTTATCGTGGGCCCGACGCATATTGCGCTTGGAGGTACTGGTCTTTCTCTTTGGTACTGCCATTTCAACTCTCCTGTCACCTTCAGGTGAACTTTATGCGTGATAAACCAACTCACACGCATCCGTACTTTAATTTAAAACTGTCAGCCAGCCGATCATCCTGCCAATCGGCGCGCTATCCTTCCAGCTTAAGCTTGCGCAGCGCAGCAAACGGGTTACTGGATTCATCCTTCGTACAGCTGCACGCGTCTGTATTGAGGTTACAGCCGCAGCCAAGGCAAAGACCCTTGCAATCATCGCTGCATACCACATCCGCCTTCCAGCCCAGCCAGATGTCCTCACGCAATACATCCAGCAAGTCCAACTCACCCGGTGCCGGCAGATACTCGCATATCCCTGATGCCGCTTCCGCATCGCGCGCATCCAGACCATGGGCATCGCCAAGCTGAAAATCGCGCTCCATCACGCCTGACGCCTGCCAGTCAAACGGAACTGTGCAACGGCTGCACTCCCGTCTGATCGCAGTATCCCACTGACCACTCAGATGGTAGACATTACCCATGCGCTGCAGGGAAGCCGCCCACGCTACATCCTTCACCAGGCCCGGAATAGCATCCACATGACCACGCTGTTCATCACCCAGCACATCTGCGGATATGGTGGTATTCCAGCTGCGGCCAGCTGCCGTGAGTCCCTGTAAAGTTATCAGCCATTGCTTCTGCATGCTAACCTCCAGGCGGTGACAAAACAGGCGCGCATTATCAATAATGCTCTTTCACGGTCAAGCACCCTGTTTCAAACTGATCCGGAGTCACAACACGCCAAAAGCCTGTGACTGGCATCACGGCCCCTTACAAATAACGCTTATAGTCTCTCTTGCGTACCGATTCAGCTGCGCAATTCACTACAGCAGCATGTCGGAATGACACAGCAATCCGGCACGATGATTGCTCTGGTTATTGCATATTGTTACGTTCGCATCGTTTTTGTTTATCAGGAGTCTGTTGATGGCGTTAAAATTTCTGTCCGCGCTGGTGTTCGTTTTTATGGCGTTGACACCTGTTTGTTCCGCCAGCGAGGCGAACATCACCCCACCCATCCGCCAGCAGGCCAGCCCCGAGCTGCAGCAGATGCTGGAGCAGAGCATCGCCAGCCTCCACCTGAGTCGCGCCGTGCGTGACAAGCGACTGGCCGTTGCGCTGGTCGACATTACCGATCCGTCCAACCCGGCCCTCGCCCAGGTAAATGGTGACCAGATGATGTATGCCTCCAGCCTGCCCAAAATTGCCGTACTACTGACCGCCTTTGAGCTGATCCAGCAGGGCAAGCTGCCGCTGAACGACGAAACGCGCACCACCATGACCCGTATGATCCGTTACTCATCCAACAAAGATGCCACAGCCATGATCCGTATGGTTGGCAAGGACTACATCAACACGGTTATGGCCTCCCCCAAATACCGCCTCTATGACGAGCGCTATAATGGTGGCCTGTGGGTAGGCAAGGAGTATGCCAGCGGCACGGCCTTCCATCGCGATCCGCTGCACCACCTCTCCCATGGCGCTACCGCCATTCAGGTTGCCCGCTTCTACTATATGCTGGAAACGGGCCGACTGGTGTCACCCGAATCTTCGCGGCAGATGAAAAACATGCTCTCCAGACCGGGCATCAACCACAAATTTGTCAAAGGCCTGAGCGACACCGATGCAAAAATATTCAGAAAATCGGGCAGCTGGCGTACCTACCATGCCGACAGCGCGATTATCGAGCATGACGGCCGCAGTTACATCGCCGTGGCTCTGGCCAACGACAGCCACGGCGGCGAATGGATGAAACAGCTGATCCGCAAGATGGATCACATTATCCTGGCTGTGGAGCCGGCCACAAAACTGGCAAAAGCAGCTGATGCTACGATTCTGGCCAGGGTATCTACATCTCCCGACCCGGCAGCCAGCCTGTGATGGCGCAAGGGTAGTGGCGTAATCCGCTACTGACTTGCGGCAGCCGGGTGCAAGCCCTCAATCAGCGCATCTATGCGCGTTGCCAGCGTCTGATGGGCAACTGCCGAGTTCTGTTTACGTACATTCGATGTCACAGTCACCATATAGTGTCGCCGCGGTGCTCCTGCCGGCGACTCGATGATGGCCACCGAATTCATCAGGTTCAGTGCATTACCCTGATATTTCCTGCATACAAACCCTGCTTCAGCCTTGCACTTGTAGAATGAACCGGACTTGAAATAGACAGCAGCGGGAGACAGTGCCGGTGACGATGCGTAGCGGATGCGGCGCTCGGTCATATAGAGCAGCCGCTTGAGCTGCCGGCTGGACCAGGCATCGACCAGCTTCCCTCTCTCCAACAGCAACAGATAGCGCATCAGCTCGCGCGTTGTACAGATACTGTTGGTGCCCGGTACGCGCCGTTTACCCTCACGGGAGAAGAAACCACCCTGTCTCAACTGATCCGGATCCAGCCCATTGCGCGCAAGCGGCTCCTGCAAAGCCGAGCGCAGGGCCGCACTCAGCTCCTGTTTCGGCGTCTGGCTGAACCAGGCCCGTTGTTGCGCCGGGCTGACCGGATAGCTGCGAGCGAAATGGCGCAGCAACATCACATGCTTGAATACCATGCTGGCCGCAGCATTTGAGCTGGCCGACAGCATCCAGTCCAGCCAGGTCCAGTAATTGGCGGTATCACCCTCAACCAGCGGCCGTTTCAGCAAACGCATCGGCTCAGGCTGCCAGAACGGCACCGTATGATGATCAGAGCGGATAAATTCATCCGCCACAATCATACTATCGTGCAGCACCCGCTCGCGCGCCGCAAGATCATCAGGATAAATATCGGCCAGCGCCTGAAACAGCGCCAGGGCCACCAGCAGCTTGCCCACACTGCCCGGATTGCGTATCTGCAAGCCGTTGTGTTCGGCATATCGCGGCCGCGCGGGGTCGGTCAAATCGAGCAGACTGACACTGTAATCACCAGCATCCGCACCCAACAGTGCCACCAGCTCGGCTGTCAGCTGCGCGTCGGAAAAACGCAGCAGATCTCCAGCGGCAATAGCCGGATGCAACTGCACCTGCGCCTGTCCCAGCAGTGCGCCCGCCGGCAAGCGGTTGCCCGCCACCCTGCCCTGCTGGGCAAGGCGATAACCTTCGAGCCGGCTGATACCGGTCTCTTCAAAGCCATCCAGCGGATAGGCCGCCGCCAGACCCGGCAGGCCGGACAAAAGCAGCAGAAACATGCATACACGTATCATAGTAAACTCTGCTGCAAGCGGCTTTGCATACTGATTCCGGGGCCAGGCTCCGCAGCATCACCAGGCACTTCACCCAGATCAACTCTGGCTGCTGCCTGCCCGGGCAGCTGCCGGTCCATGGCAATCAACACCGCGCTCTTTCTGGCGCGCTTGCTCTCCACAAAAGGACGCAGCTGAAACAGAGCCAGATGCCCGTGGGCGAAACCGAACTCAATATCAGCGGCCATCGGCACACCTGTCTCATCCTGTGGCAACGGAAAGCGTTGCTCCACATCGGCAGACAGCTGTCGCAACTGGTCGATTTCCGCGACACTGAGCAGCTGCTCCCGGCCACTGGCCGCCACCTTCTCACTGCCACCGCTCTCAAGCAGACGTATTTTCTCCGGGGCTGTTGCCTGCGCCAGCAGGCGCACCCTGCCAGTTGCGCGCTGTACCCTGATCTCCTCGGCTGCCTGACCGTCGACAGCACCGGCGACACCTTCACTAACAGCAATGGAGAGCCAGCTGCGGTCACCGCTGTCCACATCGGCTGTCACCATCACACCCGACTTCTCAGAAGGAAAACTCTCCAGCAGTAACACGGCGGGGTAGACATGCTCGGGATGACGCATATGAGACTGACGCCAGGCATAGGCGCGCTGCGAAAATGGCGATGCCCATACCAGTTTGACCGCCTCCACGATGGCCTCAAGGCCAACCACATTGGCCAGTGTCAGGTTAAGCCCGGCACCACTAAAACCCGGCAGATCCTCAACATTGGTATCGCTGCGCACAAACACACCGATGTTGCCATCTTTACCAAAAACTCGCCCGTAGGTGAAGCGCAACTGCTGCCGGAAATCCATACCCGGATCACTGGCCACAATCCATTCGCGCAGGCGGGCAAGAAAAGCGTTGGTCTGCCGCTGCCGTTCAACTGCGTCCCCGATGTTTTTCAACCGCGTATATTCCGATAGCATCCACGCAAACACGGAAGGGCCATCCTCATACAGCGGCTTGTCGAGATAGCGGCGAAAGAGGCCGAAGGGAATCACCAGTCCGGGAGAGACCAGTCCGGGGTAATGACTGCGCAGCTCTCCCAGGTTAGCGGCTTTCGGGCCGACAATACGCCCCGAATCTTCCGCATGCACCCGGCGCAGCGCATACATCGCATGATCTTGCAGGTTCAGCTTTGCCATATCCGCATCAATAACGACCTGATCCGAGGCACTATCTATGCCGAACACCTTATCCCACTCAGGGCTATCCTGCTCGATAGCGACCGAACCGCGACTACTCACAGCCAACACAACAGACTCGCCTATATGAGTGCTGATCGCCCGCAACGCCCCTTCATCTGCAACCAGGTTGGGAATACCCATATTGCGCGCCAGCAGCTGCACATGTGAGAGGGAACTACCCTCGCCACGGGTGATGATACCGGCAACCGGCGGCAACTCCTGCGTTGTCGAGTCCAGTATATAGATACCGTCAGGCCTGAACGGCTCGCCATGCTCCGGCGGAAGCATCAACAGGCCCCGTTTTAGCCCGGGATTCAGAGCGCGCACAGTGCCCTCAACCTCCTCTCCGAATACCCGGTGGCGGATACCCGTCAGCCTGCCGGCATCGGCCACCAGCTGATCAAGCAGGTGTGAAAATGGCAGCAACGGACTCTCGCGCAGACGATCCGGCACCAGATGCCCTGCCAGCGGTGTCAGCGCCATCCAGCGCCCGACCACAACTTCATAGTGAAACTCCAGCGAGCGCTGCGTCCACTGCGCCATGCGTGCCAGATAGCTCAGGCCTGCGTGGTACTCCTCGGCGGTGAGTAATGATTGCGCAAGCAGACGATCCAGCTCACCGGCAAAAGCCTGCCACTGCCGCGCGGAGAGCAGCCCCGCGCCATTGAGCGCTGCAGCCAGATGGCGTAACCAGCCGAGGCGGACAGCCCGTGAAGCATGGGGAAAGGCAGTCGGTAGTCGATTACCAAGCACAAATATCTCCCGCTCCAGAATCAGCGAGGCCTGTAGCAGGCGCAACCGATCCTGTACGGTATAACCCTCCGGCTGCTGCAGCGTAGCGCGCCAGGCCTGCATGCTGGCAGCCGCCATCGTAATCACTGCGACCGGATCGCTGTCAGCGGCCAGCACCCGCACCAACGGATCGATCTGACGCTTGAAATCACTGCTTGCCGCATCCCTGGCCAGCTGCGCAAGTTCAGTCGTCGCCGTACGCGGGGCATAAAGCATATCCAGCAGCAGGGCCAGCTGCTCATACGCCGCCTGCAACGATAGCTTGCCGGATTCGATGGCATAGGTTCTTACCCGCGCAGGATCCAATGCATCCGGCAATCCATGAATCTTGATACGTAGCAAATTAAACCCCGGATCTTTTTCAGCCAGGTCCGTTGCCGCCTGCCGCAGCTTTGTTGCCAGGTGCCTCTCGCCGGGTAACGGCAGCATGCGCACCGCTTCACGCAACAGCAGAAAGCGCTCGGGCGCACGCCAGGCAGGATCACCCAGCATAGCCAGCAGTATGCGCGTTGCCGCCCCCTGCTCATCTTCATCCTGCAGTGATCCGCGATAATAACGCGCCTTGCGGAATACCCAGCCATCGTCGGCACCGATCAGATAGCGCTCAAGCAAGATCTGCTTCAACTCATCCAGCTTCGCATCAGGCCCGGTAAAGTCCGCAGGCCGCAGTGCAGCCAGCACATTGGCGATCAGAAAACCCTGATTGCGCAGGGTAAGCGTCTGCTGGCTCCATTCACCGTGCTGGTGGCCACCACCGTGCTCCCGGCAGACATATTCACCCGTCGGCAGGATGCTGCCATCGTTACAAAACCAGCGGATGCGCCTGAACGGCCCTCGCGGTTCCTGCTTGATCCGCTCCACTGCGCGTTTGAGTGCTGCAGCATCGGGCTCAGCAACCCCGCTGGCGATCGCTGTGTGCAGAGGCAGAAACAGAAACAGCGCCATAGCCATGCCGGTTATCAGCACAAAGCGGCGCATATGGGTTTGAAACATAAAAAAGATTATAGAGCAAAGCGGCTCAACATGAAACGAATAGCACTGCCGGGCTCATCCGGAAACAGTGCGTTCTGGCTATTGCAGTAACGGCTGCTCGCTCGTTGGCAACGGCCCTGCCGCGATACGGCGCAAAGTTGTCACCTCCAGCCCCGCCGCATCGGCAATCGCCAGTGCACGCTGCAGCCGTGCCGGTGCCGAACGCCCCATACAGCCATGTGCCGGATCACCATCGAAAGCGTGCAGCATGCCTTCAATGAGTGCTGTGCGAGACAGCGAGCGGCCGGTTAGATACTCCTGAAGATCGAACACGTCGGCTGCCACCTCACAGGCCAGTTCGTTATGGTTAAGCCACAACTCACGCACATTCCCACCAGCCTGAATACCGGCGATATTGGTTGTCAGGATATAGAGATTTTTCAGCACCAACTCAAACAGCAGCGCCTCTTCATCAGCCAACACTGTCACCGGAACATTTACTGTGGCCAGCGCCTCTTTCAGCAGGCCGGCAACAGGACCATAAGCGGGCGAAGCGATCACCACCTTCGAATCCATGCCCTGCTTCTTTTCAAACCAGACAGAGATCACCGTCGGTTTTTCCAGCCCGTGCTGCTGCCAGTCACGCGGCAACAGCTCATTCTGCAACAGTACCAGCCGGTCACGCCACACATCCGGCAGCTGCTGCAGCGTCGCATGCAGATCCTTCTCCGCTACGGCAACAATGACCATCTCAGGTTCGGACACTTCTGCCGCCACCACGCCCATATCCATATCGCGCATCACCGGCACCACCGGATAGCCCAGCCGCAGGAAGCCGCGCGCAAACACAGACCCGATTTCACCCATACCAATCACTACTACCGACTTGTTCATGACCAACTCCAAATCATTGTATTCATCACATGCCGCAGACTACGCAAGGCCCGGCAACAAAAAACCATTCATTAGGCAACAGCTAGCCAAAACCACATTTCCAGCGCCTGTCACTTAAACCCGGCAGCTCACCAACCGCATGAATCTTATCCCCAGACACAGGCATATCGAATATCCGATCAGTAAAATATCTTGCAGTTCAAATTTTTGGCGCTTCACGAAGTTGTGTGGGCAGCACAAGTCGAACCTGCCTGATTGGGTGCCGGATACAGGTCCAAAGCACCCAAGTGAAAGTAGA
>PFXI01000121.1 GCA_002791575.1 Zetaproteobacteria bacterium CG_4_9_14_3_um_filter_54_145
TGAGCCTCGTTGGCTTGCTTCGTCCGAAGCACGGGTTGCGGAACCACCATTATATCAATGGGTTAGGCGGGGCTCACCTCTTTTTATGAATTATTCAGGGTAGATCGCTGTTACCAAGCTGTCTGTATTCCATTTACTCTCTCCGTGATGATCGGGCATCGCCTGCACGAGTTCCCTGTTCAGGGCTGGTAAACGCTGTAACCACCCTTGCCTTTCGCCTTGGCCAGATAAAGCGCGATATCGGAGTGCTTCATCAGCGATGTCACGCTATCGGCATGAGCCGGCACCATGGCAATGCCGATACTGCCGCCCATGGTGAGGCAGTGTCCGTCAATCTCCACCGGCTGCGCGAACTGCGCGAGAATCTTTTCGGCGACATGGGTTGCCTGGGCAATATCCGTGATATCTTCAAGAATGATGGCAAACTCATCGCCTCCGAGGCGGCTGACAACGTCTGCCTTGCGCACTGAACGTTTCAGCCTGCCGGCAGCCTCCCTGAGGAAGGCAGCCCCGGCCGGATGGCCGTAGCTGTCATTGATCTCCTTGAAATTATCCAGATCCAGCATCAGCAGGGCAAGCGAGCTGTTTGAGCGCAGCGTTCTGTCAAAAGCATGTCCCAGATGGTTCATCATCGACAGGCGATTATCCAGCCCCGTCAGGGCATCGGTCAGGGCCATATCCTGATACATTTTCTCCGCCTTTTTACGGTCGGTAATATCCAGAATAGCACCAACAATGCCTTCGACATTTTCATGACTGGCCTGAAAAACAGCCTTGTGAAACATCACATCACGGACCGAGCCGTCGGCATATGCAACCTGGGCTTCATACACCTGATGCTCGCGGCTTTCGAACAGGGCCTTGTCGGCTTCAAAATAGACCTGCGCCAGCTCCCGTTCAAACAGCTCATACACACCCTTGCCGATCAATTCGCCGCGCGTTTTACCGGTATACGCCTCAAAGGCTCGATTGCAACCGAGGTAGCGCCCCTCACTATCCTTGAAAAAAATAGGCGTAGGAACTGCATTGATAACAGCCTGTAGCAGGTATTTCTCCTGAATTTCAGCCGTATCATGTGTCAGTACGTTCAGTTCAGCAGACTTGCTCATGGGCGACCCTGGCTGGCATATTTCTGTGCCAAACACAGAGCCTTTAACTACAGCCACTGTAACACAACCATGTCATGGCCAAAACGTCCACAGACAATATGACTAAACGGAGTCCGGCTGGGGATCAGCTATTTTCCACCACCATCACCACGCCGTCCGCATCGATGATTTCACAACGCTGCAGCTTGCCGTCGCTGTAGGCATAACGATGCTCCAGCTCCACTTCGCCGTAGACCACCTTTTGCAGCATATGCAGCACGCCACCTGCATCGAAGTAGCCCTGAAACCAGGTATTGCGATTGTTAATCGCGGATGCTTCCAGCTCTCCGACCAGCTTGAACGGCAAAGCCACCCCGCTGTAGGTAGTGAAATAGCGGCATATCAGCGCTTCATGCCGCATTTTTGGCCGCCTTCGGTTTGGCAGATGTGATCCGTTTACCGGCTTTCTGTTTCAATGCAGCCACATCGGCAAGCGGAGCTGCATGATCAGCCGTGAGGCATAGCTGTAACAGATCCGGAACAGGTGCCGGCATAAAAACAGCAGGATGCTGCATCGGTGCAAGCTTGCGCGGGCGCACGCTATCGGCATCCGGCAGATCGAATATGGCATCCTGGCTTATCTGGCGTGGCGCATGTTGATCCAGCATCTCTGCCGTTGCTACGTGCAGCGGTAGCAGGTGTGCCGCGGCAAGCGTTGTGATCTCTGCGGCACGCGCACCGAGCACACCAACCGAGCACTGGCTGATCAGCAACAAGCTCAGGAACAGCCGCCGTATCATGGCTGCCAACGTGTTGATGCGACTGTACTGTTTGCTACATTCGTCATGGCGATCCGTCCTCTTACAACTGCTAACGCAACAGGCATGCCAGATAACAAACCCAATTTTTTCAACAAAAAATGCAATACATACTTGTCGCAACTACTACAATTGTCAGGCTAGCTGCTCGCAGAGCAGTACCGCCAGATGTTTGGCCTCACGCTGCTCGCATGCATTGATCTGATGACGACAGGAAAAACCATTGGCCACAATCCCGGCGGTCGGACTCGCACGCAGCGCCGGCAGCAGGCTCTCTTCAGCCATCGCCCGCCCCATCGCCACATGCTCCTTCTCGATACCGAATGAGCCGGCCATGCCGCAGCAGGTGGAATCAATGATGTCGAACTGCAGCCCCGGTATCAGCTTCAGTACCCGCCGCATTGATTTCATCGCCCCTACCGCCTTCTGATGGCAATGGCCGTGAATGAGCAGCGGTGTGGGCGAAGCAACAGGTGCAAATGCCAGTTTGAAGCGACCGGCCACGCTCTCACGGGCAATAAACTCCTCAAACAGCAGGGATGCAGCAGCCACCTGCTCAGCCCCCTCACCCAGCCCTAAAAAACGGTAATCATCGCGTACGGCCAGCAGACAGGCAGGCTCCAGCCCAATCACTGTGCGTCCGGCCTCTACATGCGGCAGCAGGGCAGCCAGCATGCGCTTGGCGTTGGCTCTGGCATCGTCTACCAGTCCGTGCGCCAGCTGCGTACGACCGCAGCAGAGCGGTAGCTCTCCGATTTCGGCCCGACTGATAAAAACCCGGTAACCGGCCATCTCCAGCACCTTTTTTGCGGCACTGATATTCTGCGGCGCAAAATGGTTGCTGAAACTATCGAGCAGCAGCACCACCTCGGCCTGAAACTGTGTTGTTGGCGGCACGGGCTCCACCTGCGTAGCAGAGTTCTGCATGGCATAGCTCTGTATAGCCGCCTCCGGCACGCTGACATCAGCACTGATGCCGGCAAACATCTCGCCGGCTCTGGCCAGCAGCGCATGCTTGTTGCGCAGGGAGATCAGCCGCTGCATCCACGCATGGCGCTCGAGCAATTGCGGCATGGCAGCAAGCATACGTGTGCGCGGCGATGGTGTTTGTTGCAGATAGCGTTGCGCTAGATATTCAATCTTGATCATCGCCATATCGACTTCATTTTCGCATTCGCGCTTGCAGCCTTTACAGGCCAGACAGAGTTCCATCGCTTCGGCCAGAGCGTGATCTGCTATTGAGAGCTTGCCGTTAAGTGCCTGTTTGAGCAGGCGCACGCGGCCGCCGGTGGAGAGCGCAGGGCTGTCGCTGACCCGGTAACTCGGGCACATCACGCCCTTACCCTTCTTCTCGCACTGGCGCGCATTGATGCAGACGGCAACCGCTCTGGCAAAGTCACCGCCGCTTTTCGGGATGTCGGCATAGGCATCGCCCATGCCGGCATCCCGGTAAACAGACCAGTCGAGTATCGGCTTCATGATGACTAAAGCCGCGCGGCTTTAGATCGCGCCGTAACCCTCACGTTTAATATCAGCAGTAAAGGCTGCTGCCTCTTCCATACTGACCACATCACCTTTGGCCTTGAAGCTGGCGAACTCTTTATAGGCTGTGACAACCTTCTCGGCCGATGACTGGCCTTTCAGGTCGCTCTTCTCCAGATGCAGTATATCCAGCAGCTCATTCCAGGCGATACCTTCGGTAAGCGGGATCAATACACAGGTCACGCCCTCCAGCTCCACCTGCAACGGCTTGGTGATGTTAACAACAAAGAACAGCGCGCGCATATCGGCAGCAAAATCATCCTTGTACTTGGCAACCAGTTCACTGAGCTGGCTCAGTTGATCCAGACAGCCTACTGCCATTGCCAGTTTATCATCGACACTGAGCAGCACTGCATTGCGCATGACGGAAACAGGCGGCTTCTTGCGGCCCTTGGCATCGCCAATCTCGCCTTCAACCAGTACCAGCTCGCCGCGGTATGCAAAGGTATTATCGGCATCGGCCTTGCTCTTGAAGTTGCTGTTAATCAGCAGTGATTTTTCATCATATATCACTGCTGTCCGGTTAAACATTGATCAGGCTCAGTTGGTTTAAATTTTCAGTTGGTTGTCGTTTTGGTGGAGGCGATTGTTTCATCACTA
>PFXI01000102.1 GCA_002791575.1 Zetaproteobacteria bacterium CG_4_9_14_3_um_filter_54_145
AATGCGATCTACTTTCACTTGGGTGCTTTGGACCTGTATCCGGCACCCAATCAGGCAGGTTCGACTTGTGCTGCCCACACAACTTCGTGAAGCGCCACAAAGTCATGCCTGCCGGAGGAGAGCTGCCTGAATGCTGCTGCCACGGTATCCGTGGTGAATATCTTTTTGGCCACCTGAGCGGAAACAATAAACTCATGCGAGGAGTCTCCGCGCATGACAATAGCCTCTTTGCCGCGCAGATCGTCCAGCGTGCTCAGGCGCGGATGATCCTTGCGCACAAACACGGAGGCATGACTGATAATATGCGGTGTGGAAAAATCGAAATACTTGTCGCGCTCGGTTGAATAGGCCACCAGTGGCAGTGCATCAAGCTCACCGCGTTGCAGCTTCGCCTTGATTTGACTCCATGGTCCAACCTGAATATCCAGCTGCAGGCCGACTTCCCTGGCAACGGCCCGGATCAGATCAACCGAATACCCGGCAGCATGGCCTGCTGCATCCACGCTGGCATAGGGCGGATAATCCAGCTCACTGCCAACCGTGATCGTGCTGCCGACCATGCTCTGCCGCTCATCGGCAAATGCCGGTACGGTGGCCAACAACGCGGCAACGATGGTTATAGATCGTGCAAATCCATTGCACTGCAACAAGGTCATCTCAATCACTGCTCCCGGCCCGATGCGGGCTCAGGATCAGAAAGCAATATGTGTGCCTATTTTTACCGGCAGCACATCATCTAATCAATTCAAGGAAAATCCTGCCATTACAGATGAATAATATGGGAGCGATCAGGACCGGTAGAGAGCATCGTTACCGGGCAATCACACACCTCTTCAATGCGCTTGAGCAGTGCTCTGGCATTGGCCGGCAACTGCTCCATTGACGTTGCGCCAAATGTATTTTCCGACCAGCCGGGCAATGTTTCATAGACCGGCTCTACCGCTTCCAGCTGCTTGCAGCATGCAGGCACCGATTCCAGGCGTTCGCCGTCCAGCTCATAAGCGACACAGAGCTTCACCTCTTCAAGACCGTCCAGCACATCCATTTTGGTGATGGCCAGCCCCGTAACGCCATTGATGCGTACGGCATGCTGCACAACAACACCATCGAACCAGCCGGTACGGCGCGGTCGACCTGTGGTGGATCCGAATTCGTTACCCTTCTCGGCCATATGCTTGCCGGAAGGACACTCCATACCTTCGGCATTGTACAGCTCGGTCGGGAATGGGCCGGCACCGACGCGTGTTGTATAAGCCTTGCAGATACCGAGCACCGCATCCACCTGACCCGGACCGACACCGAGCCCCGCAAGGGCTGCACCGGCGACGGTATTCGATGAGGTGACAAACGGGTAAGTACCGTGATCCACATCCAGCATTGAGCCCTGGGCACCCTCATAGAGAATGCTGTCACCGGCCTTGATACGGCGTTGCAGAATCAGCGGCACATCGGCCGCCAGCGGTAGCAGGCGTTCGCGCGCCAGATCCAGCATGGCATCCACTTCCATGCGGGATACAGGTGCAGCCTTCAGATATTCGACCAGCATAAAATTGACATATTCAAGGTTAGCATCAATGCGTTCGTCCAGATCATCCGAGGTCAAATCGACCAGGCGGATACCACGGCGCGCGGTCTTGTCTTCATAGCAGGGGCCGATGCCCTTGCCGGTCGTGCCGATCTTGGCCTTGCCCTTGGCCACCTCACGCGCTGCATCAAGGCTGCGGTGATAAGGCAGGATCAACTGACAACGTTCGGAAATTTTCAGCCGCTCGGTAACCGGAATACAGGCCTCGATCAGCATATCCATCTCTTCCACCAGTCGTTTCGGATCAACAACTGTGCCGTTGCCGATCAGGCAGAGTGTATCTTCATGCAGGATACCGGACGGGATATGGTTCAATACCGTCTTCTTGTCGCCGAGAACCAGTGTATGGCCGGCGTTCGGACCACCCTGAAAACGGGCCACTACATCGACATCAGGCGCAAGCAGATCAACGATCTTACCCTTGCCTTCATCTCCCCACTGGATTCCGATCGCTATTGTATTTGTCATTTCAATCCCCAAACGTTTGCACCACGAAGAAGCAAGCAACGGCAATCCCGTTGCGCGATAGAAAACCAGCTATGCTGACTTTCCTCTGCCTCCCCTGCGGTGTATATTTTAAACTGCGTCGAGCCAGGCCCACAAATCGCATGAGAAACCGGTTGCAGGCATATCGCGTCCATGTGCCGCCATCATCGCATCATAGCGGCCACCGTGTAATAATGCATGTGCAACACCATCGGCATAACCGGCAAACAGGATGCCGCTGTGATAGAGAAAGCGCGGCATAACACCTGCATCGGCATAGACATGCACGTCCCCTTCCATGCGCTCACCCACCTCATCAACCAGCGCCAGCAGCTCATCAGCAGCACTCTTGAAGTCGGCACCAAAGGCATCCCGGTTCTTTTCTATCCAGCGTCGATCAGCCAAACCGGCCGCCAACTCCAGCAGCGCCGCACACGCAGGCGCGGAAAGCGGCTCTCCCTGCATAGCCGCTTTCAGATCATCGGGCGAGCGGCGGTTAAGCAGCTGCGTCCATTTCTCCAGCGGCTTGGCGCTACCTGCAACCAAAGCTTTCAGCAGGCCAATGTGACCGACCTGTAGCACCGGCCTGGTAAAGCCGGCAGTCAGCATACTGCGCGCGGCCAGATGCAGCACTTCAGCATCGCCATGTGCACCGGCGATGCCCAGACACTCGATCCCTGTCTGCCACTGCTGACGCGAGCCGCCCCTTACTTCCGGCCGGGCCAGCATGACCGGACCTGAATAGCTGAGCTTGAGAATCTCCGCACCAAGCAGGCGTGTGGCGGCAATACGGGCAATCTGCGGTGTAATATCCGAGCGCAAAGCCAGCAGTCCCGCACCGGCAGGATCGGTGAATACCACTGTCTGGTCAGCCAGAAAACGACCCGCACCGGATTTCAATGCATCCGGACGCTCAACGATAGGCGGGATCACCTCTTCATAGTCAGCTTCGGCAAACAGATCCAGCAGTTGCCCCTGCAATTTGCGCAGCGCGCGAGCCTGCGAGCCAAAGGCATCATTGAGTCCGATAATCGGTTGCGTAGTCATTACAGTTCGCCCAGTTCGGCAAATCTAACCATCAGCATATTCGGCAACTCGGCCAACTCGGCCAGTACAGCTTCCGACGGTAGCGTATCCACCTGAATCAGTGCCACAGCATTACGGGTATCCTCACGCCGACCCAGACGGAAATCACCGATATTAATATTAGCCCGCGCCAGAATCGCGCCGATGGCCGCAATCACACCCGGCCTGTCCTCGTTCTGCAGGAAAATCAGATTACCTGCCGGTGCCATTTCGATGCCGCAGGTATCAAAGCTGATCAGGCGCGGACGGGTTTCATCAAACAGCGTGCCTGACACACAGCGCATGCCCTCATCGCCCTCCACCTGCAGGCGGATCATGGTGGCAAAACTGTCTGAATTTTCACGTGCCGACTCAATCAGTTCGATACCGCGTTCACGGGCCAACATACCGGCATTGACGGCATTGACCTCTTCCATGCTCTGCGACAACAGCCCCTGCAGCATGGCATTGATCAGCGGCTTGCGATTGATCGATGCCGCATGACCTTCCAGATGCACGCTCATGCGCGAATAGCCCGGACGCATGGTCTGGCCGAGAAAGCTGCCCATACGTTGGGCCAGCAACAGGTAGGGCGCCAGCAGCCGCTGCTCTTCAACCGACAGCGATGGTACATTGACCGCATTGGTGACAACACCGGAGAGCAGGTATGCGCTCATCTGCTCGGCTATCTGTACCGCTACATTTTCCTGCGCCTCATCGGTGGATGCACCGATATGCGGCGTAAAACTGACATTTTCCAGCTCGAACAAAGGGTTTTCCCGTGCGGGTTCCTGCTCGTACACATCCAGTGCTGCGGCCCTGAGGTGACCGGACTTGCAGGCTTCGTACAACGCTGCCTCATTGACGATGCCGCCGCGAGCACAGTTGACCACGATCGAGCCGGGCTTCATGGCAGCCAGGATATCGGCATCAATCAGATTACGTGTTGCGGGTAACAGCGGCACATGCACAGTCAGTACATCAACAATGGCGGCAAGCTCAGCCACAGTAGCCACCTTGGTCACACCCATGGCCGCGGCCCGCTCATCCGAGATGAACGGATCATACACATAGACAGCCATGTGCAGGCCCTTCAAACGATCACAGACAATAGCGCCGATATTGCCCGCGCCAATGACACCCGCCTTCTTGCCGGTCAGCTCCATGCCCATAAAACGTGATTTTTCCCATAAGCCGGCACGTGTGGAGGCTGAGGCCTGAGGGATCATACGGGCAGCAGCCACAATATGCGCCACCGCCAGCTCTGCCGTGGTGATCGTATTACCGAATGGCGTATTCATCACCACGGTACCGCGACGAGAACAGACATCGACATCGACATTATCCACGCCAATGCCAGCTCGCCCGATCACCTTGACCCGGGTAGCAGCATCCAGCAACGCCCCTTTCAGGGTGGTGGATGAGCGCACAGCGATGCCGTCGTAATCAGCGACTATGGCCAGCTGCTCCGCATCGGAGAGACCGGGCCGGTAATCCACTTCAATGCCGTGTGCCTTGAATACTTCAATGGCACGCGCACTCATTTTATCCGCGATCCAAACCTTAGCCATCGTCCCTCTCCTTCAAATGCAAAAGCGTTTCACCACAGAGTAAGCCATGAGAAAAGCCGTGCATCCGGTTTTCTCTGCCTGCGCTGTAGCCTCTGTCGTGCGTCAAATCAGACCTTCGGAAAACGATTGGCCAATACCTGCTGTGTATCAGCAACACCGGTATTATCCGGCGCGCACAGCCTGATGATCGCATCGATCCCGCCGCAACCGGAGGATGAGAGCAGGTACGGTTTAATCAAGACGACTCCACAATCAGAATTGCACACCTGTGCCGGAGTGCGTGGGCACTCTATAGGTGGCCTGCGACGGGTCAATGTTCAATGAACCGGCTATAGAGTATGTGATATATCCACCCGTCAGTAGCCTTTGTTGATTTTCCCATGCACTCTTTGCATCAGATGGTAGGCTGCCGCCATGTCAACTAACCCTATCGAATTTATCAACACACCGGATCATCTGATCAAGGCCGCTGCGGCCATGGCCACCTGTCCTGTGTTATGCGTGGATACCGAGTTTCATCGTGAATCCACCTTCTACCCGGAATTTGCCCTGTTGCAGATTTACGGCAATCAGCAGTGCTGGGTCATAGATCCGATCACACTGACTGATCTCGGCCCTGTCTGGGAGCTGATGCTCAACCCTAACATTCTCAAGGTATTTCATGCAGCACGTCAGGATGTGGAGATCATTTTCAAGGCAGCCGGCGGCTTGCCGCTGCCTCTGTTTGACACCCAGGTTGCCGCAGCCCTGCTCGGTTATGGCCAGCAGGTAGGTTTTGGTAATCTGGTTCAGCGCATCACCAAAAAACTGCTGCCCAAGGGTGAATCCTTCACCGACTGGAAGGCGCGTCCACTGACCGCAAAACAGATGGCCTATGCTGCAGATGATGTAATCTGGCTGATGCCTGTATACCAGCACCTGAAAGAACGGCTCGATGCTGAAAAACGCAGCACGTGGTTGCAGGAAGAACAACAGACCCTCTGCTCCGTGGCTACCTATGAGCCGAACGAAGCCGATGCCTTCTGGCGGGTCAAGGGCTTCAACCGTCTCAAGGGTCGCCACCTGGCAGTGCTGCAGGAGATGGCGGCATGGCGGGAGCGCGGCGCGCAGAAACGGGATATACCACGTCGCCGCATGATCGCTGACGAACCGATGCTGGAGCTGGCGCGCAGGGATCTGCTGGACATTGAAACCATGCAGCGCATCCGGGGCATCAATGCCGGCTTCATCAAACGCTTCGGTGAAGAGATCATTGCATGCTGGCAACGGGGTATGGAGATGCCCGAGGAAGCATGGCCAAAGGTAGCGGCGCGCAAAGGCAACACCCCGGGTACCGATTTGCGTCTGGAGATGCTCGATACACTGGTGCGCCTGAAAGCAGAAGTCGGTGAAATATCAGGCACTATTCTTGCCAGCAAGTCGGACCTCTCCGCACTGGCATCCTGGGGTTATCGCTGCAAAGGCGAACCACCCGAGGTCGCCTGCCTGCATGGCTGGCGTTATGAGTTGGTTGGTCACGACCTGATCCGCCTGCTGCGCGGAGAGATATGCCTGCACCTGAATCCTGAAACCGGGCTGCCGAAGATATCAGCCTATGAGCAGGCGCAATGATCCGCTGCTACTCCATTGATGCACTCTCCGCAGCAGGTGACAAGGCATGGCGACTGCAGGACGACGAGAGCTGGCGTCCCTGCACCTACAGTGAATCGCTGCAATCCCACGATGCCCGCATCACCGATAACGACAAGGCGGAATACTGGGTCGGCCGTCGCCTGAAAAAAGACAAGCAGGGTCATCTCATCGCACAAAAAAAAGCCGGCACATTCGATTTTTTCATGCGTGGTATTTTTGCCCATGCGGTGATCCATCACCTGCAGGATGTGCCGTTACCTGAGCGGCAGGCTATGGAAGCATGCATTGCAGGCATGACACCGGGCAAACCCTGGTTGCTTTATCTGGATGCAGATGGCCGCTTTCAGGCACTGGATACCACGACTGCGCACATTATCGGCAATCTGGATATTGCCGTGCGCGGTGAAATTGCCTCCAGCCCTGAATACGTCGGACCGGATGCCATCAGCAACACAGCGCGCATGGATACCACCTGGCGGCAGTTCCTCGGTGGTTGGCTGGATCATCTGACATCATCCGGTATGAATCTGTTTGTACCGGATATTGAAAAACTGAAAGAAGAAGCCGATTACATCTCAGCCATTAAAAAGTGGCAACACGAGCGCTAAAACCCGGTCTGGCTTGAGAACAGGCTCATACGGCTGGCGTAATCTCTTGCTAAAGCGCACTGTTCTGCCTGAAACCATCCGCTGATCAGAGGTATCCCGCACACGATGCTGTCCGAACCTGTTCACGCCCCCTGTTTCAGATCAAATCTCAACGTACGCCATTGATGAGAAGCCATCAATACGCCCCACAGCATCAATCCATCCACCAGCGTAATCGCCGCGTACTTACGGGAGCGATCTGCCACGACCACAGGTAAAATTCACTCCCGACATGCTCTCTTCCCAGACAGCACCAACTGCCCACCCTCCATCATGCAGAAGTGAAATATTCTGCTATACTGGGAAATTGTCTCCGGCTTGGTCATGGAGATTTTGCTTAACCGTGGAGGGTGGCAATGGCAAAAACGGCTCGTATGGATACTCCGGATAAAACCAATTCATCGCTGCTCATGATCTCCGGTACCGCCGTTGCCCTGTTGATGTTTGTATGGGCATACAGCTCAGGCCAGCAGCTTCTGCAGCGGCAGGCCCCTCTGATTGATACAGTCATGCAGATCCGGGTCGACTTATCCCATACACACGAGTTGCTACACGAAAGTAACGAATCTGCCCACGCAGCGACTGACAACATAGCGCTGATCAAAGCTGTAGGTAACATTACCGCTGAGGTGAACGCGCTGCATCATGGCAACGTTCACATGGGTGATATGTCAGAACTGATCAGCGCGACCCCGCAATCTACTGCATCCGTGCAGGCGCTGAACAAGAGCGTGGAAAAACTGGCTGCCTATGTTGAGGGCAACTACACTCATCTGACTCAGGATTCAGATAAAGACCTGCTGCATGACCTCTACTTCTTCAATGCCGAAGCACTGGCCGCGCAGTATGACAACCAGATACACCTGAACACCGAACAGGCGATCGAGCGGCAAACCATGATTTTTGCCGTATTGCTTCTTATTGCCATACTGATTATTACTACGTTATTTTATCTGTTACGCCGCAGCGAACGAAACAGGGCCATCACCATGGATAAAACCGCATGGCTGTCTCAGGCACTCGAACATTCAGGTGAAGGTGTCATTATTGCCAATGCCGATGGCGTTATCGAATTTGTAAATCATGCCTTCTGCCAAATGACAGGTTACTCGGTTGAGGAGACACTCGGAAATAACCCCTCCATGCTCAACAGCGGCAAACAGAACAAACCGTTTTACGAACATCTGTGGCAGACCATCACCAGCGGCAATGCCTGGCGAGGGGAGCTAACCAACAAAAGAAAAGACGGCTCTCTCTATCCGGCGCTGATGACAATTGCACCAATCATGAATCATCAGGGTGTACTGACCCACTACATTGCCAACCAGCGTGACATCAGCGAACACAAGGCACTGGAAGAGCATGTGTTTGAGGCACAGAAACTCGAGGCTATCGGCGCACTTGCCGGTGGCATTGCGCATGATTTCAACAATGCACTGACCGGCATAGTCGGAAATCTCTATTTATTGAACAAATCACCGGAAGATCAGGATAAAGTAGTTCAACGCACCGCCTCCATTCAGCACATATGCGATTCTGCAGCCATCCACATCAAACAAATCCTCTCCTATGCGCGCAACGATTCGGTGTTGATGGACTCGGTTGAATTGAATCAATGCGTACGCAATGCATGCCAGATGGCCAGTGCGATGATGATACCAGCAACGATCGAGCTCGAATTCATCTCTTATCAGCAGCAGCTGTATGTACACTGGAATGAGACACAGGTTCAGCAAATCCTGATCAACCTGATCAACAATGCCCGCCATGCACTCATCGGTGTTGAATCGCCAAACATTACGCTGGAAATAAAAATCGTTGATAACGATGAATCCATCATGCGCTTTAATCAAGCCATGACAGACGAAAAATATATCTGTCTGCTGGTGAAAGATAATGGTTGCGGCATGTCCGGGGAGGTGATGCGTAAAATTTTTGACCCGTTCTTTACCACCAAACAACCCGACCAGGGAACCGGACTCGGCCTCTCCATGGCCTATGGCGCCATCAAACAGGCTGGCGGAGATTTGATTGTAGCCAGTGAGCCCGGGCATGGCACCGTGTTTCAAATACTTATCCCCATTGGTTTTGAAACACAACTTGAACTGGAGACCGAACCCGGACAGATCAATACCGGCCATGGCGAAACGATATTAATTGCCGATGACGACAAAGAAAGAGTTTCTGCAGGTGCAGAAAGAGATGATTGAGTCTTTTGGCTACCGGGTACTGATCGCCTTTAACGGCCAGCAAGCCGTGGAACTGTTTGACGAACATGGCGATGAAATCAGCGTTATCATACTGGATCTGGTCATGCCCCGGTTAACAGGTATCAAGGCTGCGCGACAGATTCTGGCCAAGTCACCCGCAGCAAGGATCATGCTTTCAACAGGATACGATCAGGAAGATGCGCTGGATAATGATACCAACACACTGGGCCTGCCCCTGATCCATAAACCGTATACAGCCGAATCGATAAGTCACCTGCTACAGGAAGAGATCAAAAAAGAGATCATTCGCTTTAACGCATGACTCATGCATGCAAGCGTGTGAAAAACGGCCGCAAACATCAAAGATCTGCTCACCCGCAATTGCCCCGTGGCCATCTTTTTGTAGCCTCTGCTGATGAGAATTATTACCGCCAACGTTAACGGCATTCGATCTGCTACCAGTAAAGGCTTCTGGGCATGGTTCAGCAAACAGGATGCCGACATCCTCTGTCTGCAGGAGCTGAAGGCACACGCACATCAGCTGCCGCCGGAATCACTGCCTGAGGGTTATCATCGTCACTGTCACTTCGCAGCCAAAGCGGGCTACTCGGGTGTTGCCCTCTATAGCCGCAAGCAGCCGGATGTCGTGCATATCGGCCTGCAATCGATCGACCCGGATTGCGACTGGTCGCGCTTTGATGCAGAAGGCCGTTTTGTCATGGCCGACTTCGGCTCTCTCTCCATCATGTCGGTCTACTTTCCTTCCGGCTCCGGCACACCTGAGCGACAGGCCGGCAAGATAGTATTTCTGGAGCAGTTTCTGCCACTGCTTGCGCGACTGCAGACGCAGGGACGCGAGCTGATCATCTGCGGCGACATCAATATCGCGCACCGGAACATTGATTTGAAGAACTGGCGCGGCAACCGCAAAAACTCCGGTTTCCTGCCCGAAGAGCGCGCCTGGTTTGACCAGTGCCTGAACTCAGGCTTCGTCGATCTGTTTCGCCAGCTGTATCCTGAACAGGAACAGTACAGCTGGTGGTCAAATCGCGGTCAGGCGCGCAGCAACAATGTCGGCTGGCGCATCGATTATCATCTCTGCACGCAAAAAACAGCTGCAAGCGTCCGTGAAGTCACCGTATTCACCGATGCATGGTTCTCGGACCATGCGCCTGTCATAGCCACCTTCACTCCTTAATCTTGCTGAACATTGTCTCTCTTTTTTTCACATGATATAAATGTTGCTATGCTAATTAGTATATTCTAATATGCGCTTCATTAGCCGTTATGCACGCCAAAACGGCATCGCAAGGAAGGAATGATACCATGAAAATCATTATAGTCGGTGGCGTCGCCGGCGGAGCCACTGCAGCAGCCCGCATCAGGCGCAACGATGAGACCGCTGAAATTCTGATGATTGAACGCGGTCAATATATCAGTTTTGCCAACTGCGGCCTGCCCTACCATATCTCCGGCATGATCGAGTCACGCGAGCAGTTACTGGTCACATCTGAAGAAGCATTCAGGGCGCGCTATCGGGTCGATGTACGCAGCAGCACGGAAGCCATCGCTATTGATCGAAAAGCCAAAATCGTACGCCTGCGTAACGTGGTAAACGGCGATGAATATGATGAGGCTTATGACAAACTGCTACTCTCTCCGGGTGCGGAAGGTGTGCGCCCTAAACTGCCGGGAATAGACTCCCCGCGTGTCTTTGGCCTGCGTAATATTCCTGATCTGGACCGCATCATGGGACATATGGCTGCGCACACGCCGCGCCGTGCCGTCGTCATCGGTGGCGGATTCATCGGTATTGAAGTCGCCGAGAATCTGCATGAAAAGGGTATTTTCACCACCATGGTAGAGGGCACCGACCAGATTCTAGCCCCGCTTGATTACGAGATGGCCGCTATTGTGCATGCCCATATGCGGGATAAAAATGTTGAGCTCTATCTGGAAGACAAGGTGGAGCAGTTTGAAGACAAAGATGATCACACCGTGGTATAATCTGGCCAGTGGGCGCCGTTTGCAGGCTGATCTGGTGATACTGGCCATCGGTGTGCGCCCTGAAACCACGCTGGCACGCGCGGCCGGTATCGATCTGGGCACAACGGGCGGCATCCGGGTCAATAACCACCTGCAGACCTCGGATCCGGATATCTATGCCGTCGGCGATGCTATTGAGGTTACCCAAACCATCAGCGGCAAGCAGGTGCTGATTCCGCTGGCCGGGCCTGCCAACCGTCAGGGACGCATGGCCGCGGATAACATCATATTCGAAAACAGAAAAACCTATCGCGGCACACAGGGTACATCGATACTCAAGGCTTTCGATCTGGCCGCTGCAACAACCGGGTTGAACGAGAAACAGCTCAACGCTGCCGGCATCCCGTTCCTGAGCTGCATCACACACAGCGGCTCGCATGCCAGTTATTATCCCGGCGCCAAGCAGATCAGCCTGAAACTGCTGTTCACGGCCGAAGGAGCGATTCTCGGTGCTCAGGCGGTCGGTGCAGATGGCGCCGACAAGCGCATTGATGTCATCGCCACCGCCATTCACGGCAAACTGAGTGTCGAGGATCTGGCCGATCTGGAGCTGGCCTATGCCCCGCCCTTCGGGGCGGCCAAGGACCCGATCAATATCGCCGGCTATGTGGCCGGCAACATCCTCAATCACTCCCACGCCATGATCGGCTGGCGGGAGCTTCGCGATCAGCTGGACAGTCAGGATCGTGATCTGCAACTGATCGACGTACGCACGGCCGAAGAGTTCGGCTTCGGCTCCATTGCCAGCGCCCGCAATATCGATGTCAATCAACTCAGGGAGCGGCTGGATGAACTGGACAGGGAAAAACCGGTCATCCTCTTCTGCCAGATCGGGCTGCGCGGCTACCTCGCATACCGCATCCTCATCCAGCATGGTTTCACCGAGGTCAGGAACCTCTCCGGCGGCTACAAGAGCTATGCCTGGGCGGTCGACAAACAGGCCAACCCGGACATCTTCGACTATGAGGATATCAAACGCCGCGATCCCGATGAGATTGAAGCAGAGCGCAGTGGCAGCTGTGCCGTCAGTGCCGCCCTGCTTGCTCCCGGCACCACCGGTGAATTGCACAGCCTCAATGCCGTCGGCCTGCAGTGTCCCGCCCCGATCATGAAAACCTACAAAGCCATGCAGGCGATGGATGACGGCGAGCTGCTCGAGGTGACCGCCTCCGATCCCGCCTTCGGTCGCGATATCCGTGCATGGGCGAAAAAAACCGGCAATGATGTGTTGTCGGTCAAAGCCGAGAAGGGACTGGTCATTGTCCTGCTGCGCAAGGTGGCAGCCACTGCCGCTACGGCACAGCAGCGCCATCAGGCGAGAACCGCGACAAGCTGACACTGGTGGTCTTCTCCGATGATCTCGACAAGGTGATGGCCAGCATGATCATCGCCAACGGGGCACTGGCCATGGGTAAACCGGTCAGCCTGTTCTTCACCTTCTGGGGCCTTGATGTCATCCGCCGGATAGATGCGCCGCATTTGAACAAGCCGATGATGGATCGCATGTTCAGCACCATGTTGCCCACGGATGTCGATCACCTCAATACCATCTCTAAAATGGATATGCACGGGCTGGGCGCCAAAATGATTCGCAAGGTGATGCACGATAAGGGGGTGGATACACCCGGTCACCTGTTACATAGTCTGGTCGAGGGCGGCGCACAACTGATCGCCTGCCAGATGTCGATGGATGTGATGGGTATTCAGGCCGAAGAGCTGATTGACGGCGTCGAGATCGGTGGTGTCGCGGCTTTTCTGGGTGAAGCCAGTGAGTCCGGCACTACACTGTTTATTTAATCGTTTACGAATTATCCTGATCAGTCAAGCAACCAGCAGATGATGGGTTTATGGGGTCTTACACCCCCATAAACCCGTCCTCGCCGGATGGCGGCAACTATGCGTCCAGCAGCTCCCTGACCACCTTGCTGAATTCTTCAATATTATAGGGCTTGTGAACAACCACAGCGCCATGAAGCGGCATATTTTCCCGCCAGGCTAGGCCATATCATAGCCGCTAACAAAAATAACCTTCATCTCCGGTCGAATTTCCCTGATACGCGCTACAGCCTTCTCACCACCAAGTATTGGCATCACCAAATCCGTAATAATCAGCGATATCTGCTCCTGATTAGCAGTAAACATGTCAATGGCCTCCAGACCATTGGTTGCCTCCAGTACCTGATAGCCGAGTGTTTGCAGCACCTCTTTGCCTATCTCCAGCACATGTGGCTCATCATCAACAAGCAGTATGGTTTCTCCATGCCCCTTGACCGTCTCCCTCTTTTGCAGCGTGAGGGCGCTTTCGCTCCCGGCATCGAGCAGCGGCAGATAAACATGGAACAGTGCCCCTTTACCCGCACTGCTTTCCACCTCGATAAATCCCTGATGGGTTTTAATGGCACCAAATACCATCGCAAGTCCCAGGCCCGTACCTTTGCCGGGCTCCTTGGTGGTAAAAAATGGTTCGAACAGATGCTCGAGCAGGTATTCCGGAATACCGCTGCCGTTATCCTCCACAAGCAGATGCGCATAACGGCCGGGTTTGAAGTATGCATGATCGGCCATAAACGCTGCGTCCGTAGCGAAGGGCTCGAGCCTGATCATCATGCGTGGCTGACCGCTCCCCTCAACCGCATCGCAGGCATTATTGATCAGATTCATGACCACCTGCTGGAGTTGGGTGGCATCACCACGGACAGTCAAGGAATCGCTGCAAATATCCATTTGCATATCGATATTCTCAGGCACCGTTGCACGAATAAATTTGATGACCTCCTTGACGAAGGCGGCCAGTGGCAGGGGTTTCATACTCACCGTACCCTTGCGGGCAAAGGTAAGCAGTTGCTTGATTAAATCAGCAGCCCGGAAAGAGAGCTCTTCGATAGTCGTCAGCTTTTGAAACAGATCGGGCAGCTCTTTTGCGCCGGCTTTGGCCAGATAGAGGTTGCCGGTCAGGCCAGCCAGAATATTGTTGAAATCGTGGGCGATGCCGCCGACCAGCGTACCGATAGCCTCCATCTTCTGGGCCTGATAAAACTGGTGTTCCATATTCTCCAGTTCACTGATATCGGAATGGGAGCCGACAAAATGGGTAATGAGACCATCATCATTGATAATCGGAGCGATGTTCAGCATGACCGGAATGAGCCGGCCATCTTTTCGCTTGTCGATCACTTTACCATTCCAGATATCTCCCGCTGACAGGGTGTTCCACATTGATTCATAAAAAGTGGCATCCTGGTTACCGCTCTTGAGCAGTCTGGGGGTCTGGCCTATAGCCTCCTCGGCGGAGAACCCGGTAATTCTGGTGAAGGCAGGATTGACATATTCGATGGTACCCTCTCTGTCGGTGATCAGGAGAGAGGTACCGGCCTGCTCCATCGCCCGGGAAAGCTTGTAGACCAAGGCATCCGCCTGCTTGCGCGCCGTGATATCGCGGGCCATTGCAAACATCCGTGTTTCCCCGTCCAGCACAATACATGAAGTGCTGACCTCGACCGGAAAGGTTGAGCCATCCTTGCGTTTATGCAGCCCTTCAACAGATTGCAGATCTCCCGCCCTGGCCTTTTCCATCAACATCCGGAACTTTTCTTGCGGAAACTGAATATCGATATCCGGAATAGATAGCTTAAGCAGCTCATCTCTTGCATAACCCAGGCTTTCGCAGGCTCTCCTGTTCACATCAATGATATGCCCGTCCAGGTCATGCAGAAAAAAGGCATCGGCAGCATGTTCTACCAGCGTACGGAATCGACCCTCACTCTCCGCCACACTCTGGATCAGTGTGCGTGTCACGGTATTAAACAGGCGTGCAGCAATAAAAATAAGACCGATACTCAATAGAACAACAATGAGTCCTGCTTTCATATAGGGAGCACGCACCTCTGCCATATCCATCTTGGCCACGATGCCCAGCGACAGCTCCGGTACAGGTTCAAAGGCGGCAAGCACGCTCATGCCACGATAGTCCAGAGCCATCACCGTGCCGGATTGGCCCTGTAGTGCACGCCGCATCGGCTCGGCATAGCTGTTATCCAGAGAGGATAACTTTATGGGATTCAGGTCATTGTGGCGATGGTTCAACAGGAAGATCACATCATCACCATCCTGTCTGGCCAGCACAAATTCGCCTGATTTACCGAACCAGACAAAGTGTTTATAAGCATCCCTGACCGGAGTGATGGTTGCTTCAAAGACGCTGTCATCACTGGTCGCGTGGGCCTGATTGTATCGGGCAACAGCCCCTATCAGTCGGGCCTGACTCTGTACTGTTTCAACCAGTCGGGCGCGCGTCTCATCAAGCGCCACATGATACAGGAGCACGATCGACATTCCGGCAATAGCGATGATCGCCACAATAGTCGTCATCAGGTATGCCCGTTTAGTTTTCACCGAGATAGACATGGACTGAGCATATGTCCGGCATTAAAATATTTCAAACTTAACGGGAGTAGGGACTTACCGGCAGTCCGATGGTTGCGGCCACCCACTATGCAGTCATGCAATAGCTTTCAGTTCACCACTGTTCTTACACAGTTTTTGCCGGCACGCTTGGCTTCATAAACACCCAGATCGGCACATTTTATTAATGCTTCATAATCCGTCATATACGCAGCACGTGCACTCAGCCCGACACTGACACTGCCCTGCCAGACCCCGTCACCTGTGGTTACGTGCAGCTCGGAGACTTTCTTGCGCACCGCCTCGGCAATAGAGAGACCGGTATGCTGATCTGTATCGGGGCAGATAATAAAGAACTCATCACCACCCAGACGACTGACCATATCACCACTTCGTGCCGCTTGCTGAAGTGTGTGTGCCAACTCGCGCAGCACCAGATCACCGGCATCGTGGCCGTAGGTGTCATTCACCTCTTTGAAGTGATCGGCATCAATCATCATGCAGGCCAGCGGCCTGTCCGACTGCTCTGCCTCATCCCAGAGTTCCGCCAGAGAGCGCATGGCGTGGCGCCGGTTGGGTAACCCGGTCAGTACATCCGTGAGTGAGAGTGCTTCAAGTTGCAGGTTGGCCTCGGAGAGCGCCTTGGTGCGTTCAGCAACCCTGGCCTCGAGCGTTTGATTCAGCTGAACCAGCTGCTTGTTTCTTGCCGAGACCTGGTGAAACAGACCGTTGAGTGCTGCCAGTAGCGGCTCTGTGGCGCTGTCACTCTTGCGCTCTTCCGCCTTGTAGGCGTCAGCAGCAGTGAGCCCTGATGCAATGGCTTTCATCTGTCGTGCCATGTTCTGATCGGCACCGAGTATATGGTAGGCAAGCCAGTGGGTCAGAAACTCCATCAGATAAGAGACCGCATCGGGGCTATCGACCGAGATGTCGTCATGCATCGAGGTGACTTCATGGAGAAAATCCAGATGCTCTTTACGATGGAAATCGAGGTGACGCTGATCCAGCCCCGCCTCTTGCATCAACCCCTCTTCACACTGAAAATGGTAATGTGCATAGTCAGCCAGCTCCTGATATATCTCCTCGATATAATCCAGAGCGATATCGTTGCCGGCCAGATGCTCCCCCAGCTTGTTAATCAGATCCAGCAGATGCATATGCTGCTCATCGACATCGGCTATGTCGGTGATGAAATTACTGTCCCAGTAAAATGCTGCCATTGCCCCCCCCACCACTCACATTCACATTCAACCATACTTTTATAGCATGGCACTGCTGTCCGGTCAAAGAAATGACAGCATGAAAAAGGTCTAAATTCCCAAGGGATGTGGTAGATTTGTAGTTACCAAACAGCAAATCTCAAGCCTGGAGAATTCAGACCATGCAGCACACTAACACGATTTTTCACCAAGTAATCAGAGCTATTCCTCGCCAGCTATTCGACCAGGTCGCAAAGCGTTA
>PFXI01000054.1 GCA_002791575.1 Zetaproteobacteria bacterium CG_4_9_14_3_um_filter_54_145
TCGGGGTATGGGCTATAATCGGGGTATGGGCTATAATCGGGGTATGGGCTATAAATTATAGCTGTAACTGATTATCAGTTTGATCAGTTATATAAATAAATCCCGGAGGATGTGATGAAAAGAGTACTTGTTGGCGCAGCAATGATCATGGTAAGCAGTGCAACTGTTCAGGCGCAGGATTTTAAACCGTATGCCGGTATCGGCATCGGTGCCTTCGGGATTGAAGCGAAGACTGCCGGTACTGCATTTTCCCAGAAAAACACCGTCTTCGGTGGTTACGGCAAGGTTGGTGTAGATATCAACGAGTATGTCGGCGCTGAACTGCGTGGTGGTACTATCGGTACCGGAGATAAGACCCATGCAGCAGGTGTAGTTGCTGCTACAGCGGTTACTGTCTCCCAGACAACGGACTACTTCCTCTCCTATCTGGCCAAGCTGCAGTACCCCGTGTCGCAGGATTTCCGCGTCTATACCATGTTGGGAGCTACGACTGCCAAGTTCAAATCTACGAGTGTACCCAATACCACAGCTGTTAACGTATCGAAGACGAAGTCAGGCTTCAGTTACGGTTTCGGCGGTGACTTCACCGTCAACGACCAGATTTCGGTTGGCGCCGAGTGGATGCAGTATCTAACCAATGTCAAGCTTGATGCCGCGGGTACGACAAAGGCCAAACTGTGGGGCGCTGTTGGTACGGTAACCATGCATTTCTGAGCAACAGGATAGCATTCTGATTTACCGGGAGGGGGCGAAAGCCCCCTCTTTTTTTGTCTCATGGCGCTGCGCTGGCTGCGATTTAAAAGCATCGATGGGCAAGACATGCCGGCTGGCAGGATCGTTTTTCCCCATTCATGCGATATCAGTTCATGTTTTACAGGCCTTGTTTGTTGTCATGTATGGCATGATATATGCGATAGATTTAATCATAAGCTATGGCCACTGGTGACGAGAGGGATGGCCCCGGAGGTGTATGATGAATATCGACAGAGCGGAGAAAATTGCAGCCAGATTCACCGGTAACCTGAATTTTCTGGTGCGCATGCATGCCAATGGCCTGCTGGTAAGATATCACAGGCATACGCACTATTTTATCAGAGAGTCATGTTTCTGGTCCTATGTGTACAAATCAGCCGGGCTGCCTGATCTGCGCGACTGATTCCACCGCTATGCCACTACCGGCAGCGTGATCTCAACCTGCAAGCCGCCATCCGTATGGTTTCGCGCAACAATAGATCCAGCGTGCATTTCGACAGCACGTCTGGCGATGGCCAGTCCCAGACCGTAGCCTGAGTTATCATGCTCCCGCGCTTCAGAGGCGCGAAAAAACGGGTCAAACAGGTGAGCAAGTTTCGCCTCATCCACACCGTTACCGTGATCACGCACAGTGATACAGGCAATTTTTTCGAGCAGCGTCAGGGTGATCTCTACACAGCTGCCTGAGTTTTCATGCCTGATGGCATTACGAATGACATTGTCCAGAGCCCGACCGAGCCACAGCTTGTCAGCCGAAACGTAACAGGCTGCAAGTGCATGGCAGCTGACACTCTTCCCCTCCGGTTCCGCTTCAAAAGCTGCATCGGCAGCAATATCACGCAGCATATCATCCAGTTTCAACCGACTCATGCCGACCTGAACAGCGCCCTCTTCAAAGCGGGCTAAGGTCAGTACCTCGCCGATCAACTCGTTCAGTCGTTCAGCCTCCAGGCCGATTCGGTCCAGTTCCGCATCGGCTTTGCCACCGGCTTCATTGCGGGCCAGCTCAAGTGCAACCTGCATGCGAGCCAGCGGCGAGCGCAATTCGTGAGAGATATCTCTCAGCAGCTGTTTGTGACTGTTGATCAGCGCATCCAGCTGAGCGGCCATGGCATCAAAACTGCGGCCCAGATCACCCAATTCATCTTTACGTGTAGCGATGTCTGCCGGCGATCTTGTGGTCAGACTGCCCTGGCCCAGCAGTACGGTACGCTGCTGCAGCTGTCGTATCGGACGTGTGAACATGCGCGTCAGCAGCCAGCTGACGATGCCGATTGCCAGTAACACAATGGCAATGCGCATGTAGATCTCTTCGCGCATGTGCTCCGGCGAGAGATGGGAAGATGCAATCCAGTAGTAGTGCTTTGATTCACTCTGCACCGGGGTGGCAACAGCCAGCAGTGGTGGTTTCATAATGGTGATCCGCTTTTGCTGTGTAGCAACCTGTTTGGCCAGGCGCTGCAACTGCGGTGGCAGCGGGCGAGAGAGTACGGGTCTGCCTGTGGCATCAATAAGGGTGCCGCGAAATTGCTGGCTGCGCATGGTATGCCTGAGCCAGCGGTGATAATCGGCAGGGCTTTCCTGCTCATACAGGCTGACTGCCGTCTCGCCCAGACTGGCCAGTGTCATCAGGCGCATTTCAATTGCCTGATTTTCCAGTAACCATTTCTGACTCAGCCAGGTCGACATCGCAGCAGTCAGCAGCAATGTCAGCATCAGGGCTAAAAATACTTTCCAGAACAGCCGCATGGTTATTCGGGCACAAACAGCCAGCCGACGCTGCGTACGGTTTTGATACGTGCTTCGGTGTTGTCGGCGGCAGATATTTTTTTACGCAGATGTCCGATATGCACATCCAGCGTGCGATCGAACGGTCCGTGTCGTTTACCCAGAGCAGCCTGACTCAACTCATATTTGCTGACTACTTCACCTGCATGTTGCATCAGCACGGTCAGGATATTGTATTCAGTGGCGGTGAGATCAATCGGCTCGCCGTTCTCACAGATGGTGCGTGACTGCGGGTGCCATTCTATGCTGCCGAAGCGGTTAAGCTGTTTTTCAGGCTGCTCCTGCGGCAGTTCGCTGCGACGCAGTACAGCCCGGATGCGTGCCGCCAGTTCTCTGGGGTTGCACGGCTTGGGCATATAATCATCGGCCCCCAGCTCCAGGACCAGAATCCGGTCCATCTCCTCGCCGCGTGCGGTAAGCATGATCACCGGCAGGGAGGAGGATTGCCGCAACTCACGCAGCAGATCCATGCCGTTCTTGCCCGGCATCATGATATCCACTACGGCCAGCTCAAACTGATCCTGTCGGAGTCTTGCCAGCCCCGCTATACCATCATGCTCGCATGCCACCTCAAAGCCTTCACTGGCCAGAAAGCGACTCATCAACTCGCACAACTCACGGTCATCATCAATCAATAAAATTGCCATACCGCCATATTGCCATGCAAATGCGTTACGGGAAGTCTCTTTTACGTATTCTTTACATCTTGTTGCACAAGTTTTCCAATGTCCATGAGCATCGTTGCAGATCACGGCAGAGTATTCGACCTGTGCGGTAAAACGCACACAGTCAGTATCACAAGGAGCAGATTATGACCCGGATAAACAGAGAACCCTCAAACTGGATGACCATGCTCATCTTTGGTGTGGCAGCCACACTGGCGGTTGCCACTGCCAATGTGGCTTACGCATGCCCGCCAGGTGGCGAGCACGGTATGCAACGCATGGCCGATGACTTGAAGCTGAGTGATCAACAGCGTCAACAGTTCAAATCGATACACAATGAAAGCAGGGCAGCGGGTAAAGCCATGCATGAAGCGATGCAGTTGAATCGTGATGCACTGCAGAAACTGGATCCGGGTGCCAAAGATTACAGCCGGCAGGTAGGTCGTCTGGCGGCTGAAAAAGCCGAGCTGGTCAAACAGATGGTGATTCAACGCAGTGAAGTGCGTGCCCGCATACATGCCATGCTTACACCTGAGCAGCGTGAAAAAGCTGCTGCATTCAAGCGCGATTTCCGCAAGGATGGTAAAGACAGGCATGAGCGCGGAGGCCCTGACGGTGAGCGCTGGCGCGACAGATAAACAGCAATAGTGTGCATTGAGAAACGCCCTGCAGAAGCAGGGCGTTTTTTTGCTGCATAAGGGTTATGCTTCGCGCATGCCTATTATGACTTTGAATCATCTGGATAAAGCTTTTGGATCGCAAGTGCTGTTGGACGATATCAGCATCTCAATCGGACGCAGCGTACGTATCGGCCTGATCGGTCGCAATGGTGAAGGTAAATCGACACTGTTGAAGATTATGGCGGGCCTTGTTGAAACAGATTCCGGCAATATCGGTCTGCGCAGCGGAGCGACTGTTGCCTATTTGCCGCAGGATCCGCATTTTGATGCCGGGCAAAGCGTATTCCATGTCGTGGCCGAGGGGCTGGGCGATGTGGCCGATACGCTGGAAGCCTACCATGCGGTGTTGCATCAGCTCGAAGTGGATGCTGAGGATGCCGGTGCATTCAAAAAGCTCGAATTGCTGCAGGCGGAACTGGATCGCACCAATGCCTGGCAGCTTCAGAACCGGATTGAGACGGCCATTTCGAAGCTGAATCTGGATCCCGATCGCGATGTCGGAGAGCTCTCCGGCGGTTGGCTCCGGCGCGTGGCACTGGCACGTTCTGTCGTTGCCGAGCCGGATCTGTTGCTGCTGGATGAGCCGACCAATCACCTGGATATCGAATCGATAGACTGGCTGGAAGATTTTGTTGCCGGCTTCCCCGGCTCCGTGCTGTTTATTACCCATGATCGCTATTTTCTCGACGCAGTGGCTGAAGAGATTATCGAGCTTGATCGCGGCAAGCTTACGCACTTTCCGTATACCTATGCGGAATATCTGGATAAAAAGGCCGAGATGCTTGCCATCGAATCGTCGCAGCATCGCAAATTTGATCGTCTGTTGGCTGGTGAGGAGCGCTGGATCAGGCAGGGTATTCCGGCAAGGCGCACGCGCAACGAGGGGCGCGGGCGCGCGCTTGAGGAGTTGCGCAAGCAGCGAGCCTCCCGACGCCTGCTCAGTGGCGATGTGGAGCTGCGTGTCACCAGTGGCATCAAATCCGGAAAAATGCTGATGGAGGCGGTTGAGCTGTCGCATCGATTCGGCGATAAAGTGATCTGTAACAAATTCAGCCATAAAATCATGGCCGGTGATCGGGTCGGACTGGTCGGTCCCAACGGCATCGGCAAGACCACGCTGTTGAAGATGTTGCTGGGCGAGCTTACTCCGGATAGCGGACGGGTACGTCACGGTGCGCGGCTGGCGCCGGCATTTCTCACCCAGATGCGAGAATTGGATCATAAGCTGAAGCTCAGGGATGTGCTGCTGCCGTTGGGCGGTGATCATGTACATATCGGTGGCAAGGAACCTCGCCATATTGTCTCCTATATGCAGGACTTTCTGTTCGACAAGGAGCGTTTGAATGCACCGGTTGCCGCACTCTCCGGTGGTGAGCGCGGACGCTTGATGCTGGCTAAATTGTTACTGGAGCCCGCCAATGTGCTGGTGCTGGATGAGCCGACCAATGATCTGGATATCGGCACATTGACGGTGCTTGAGCAGGCGCTCTCCCGTTATAATGGTACGGTTATTCTGGTTTCCCATGATCGCGCATTCATGGACAGGGTGGCGTCGCGTGTACTGGCTTTTGAGGGTGATGGTGAGATTGTGCCTGTAGAGGGCGGCTATTCCGATTACCTGGCCTGGAAAACACGGCGGTTAGAAGAGCTTGAGACGCAGAAGCAGGTGGTTAAACAGGCAGCACCTGTAACTACAGCGCCGGCAAAAACAGATAAAAAGCAGCGTAAACTGGCCTATAAGGATCAACGGGAGCTGGACGGATTCCCGGCTGCCATTGAAGCGATGGATGCGGAAAAGACGGCGATCGAAGCGCGCTTTTGCGATACGGAGTACTTCTCGCGTGACGCCAAAGCCTTCCAGCAGGATCAGCAGCGCTTGAGCGAGCTGGAAGATGCGCTGGCCGCAGCTTATCTCCGCTGGGAAGAGCTGGAAGGGTTGCAGGAATCACTGACCGACTGAGGACTCAGAACCTTTTCACCGCAGCGGACAAGAAGGACGCAGAGGAAGGAAAATCCATTGTAGAAAATGAATAACTGCTGCCATTTCAGCATCAGATATTCACTCTCTGCCCTATGCGAAGATTGGAATTACTTTGCTTTTACGCTGATAGTTTTCCTCTGCGTCCTCTGCGGTAAATGCTTTTTATTCCTGATAGTAGTAGTCGTACATGCTGAGCAGTGATTCGGTGAGGTTCCACGCCTCGGTATAGGAGAGGCCGCTGTCATCCGGGAAGATGATGCGGACATAGAGTTTTTTGCCATACTCTTTCTGTAGTCCAGCCAGACGCTTATGCAGCTCGGTGCCGCTGACGGGCACATAGTCGGCATCGCTTGGCGACTTGATCTCCATGAACAACCGGCCCTCCTGCTTGTGATAGCGAACCAGTACGACATGTTTACCCAATACTGAACGGGCAGGGCGGATCAGCTTGTTATATTTGATTTCCAGATTGGCATATTCAGCTTCCAGCTTGCTCAGGCGATCCACCTGTGTGTCGTTACTGTTTTTCAAGCTGGCGATTTCGGCCAGTCTGAGCTGGTACTGTTGTTGTTGCAGAGCCAGCTCCTGCTGCCGCTTTTGCAGCTCCTGATCGCGTTGCTGCAGTGTGGCGGCCAGCTCCATGCTACTGCTTTCCAGCGCACGTTTCTCACTTAGAACGCTGTCCCGCTCGGCACTGATGGCATGCAGGCTGGCTTTAAGTTGGCTGTTTTGCTGCTCACTGGCTTTAAGCTGCTCGACACTGCGGCTATGTTCCTCCCCCAGATTAATCAGGCGCATGCGCAACATGGCAGCTTCCTCTTCCAGCCGTATCAGGCGCATGTTCAGCTGCGTATTGATATCAGTGGTCGAGTGAGCCTGCATCGTTGCCGCACGTTCGGCCGCCAGTGAGTCACGCAACTGGTGGACCAGTTCGATATTTTTTACCAGCAGGGTCACCATGGCCAGCATGAAAATAAGCACAATCACCATCATGATATCGGTAAACGAGGGCCAGAAGCTCTCGTCGCCGGAGTGATCGCCGTTCAGGCGCAGATCAACAAATCCCTGTTGCATGGCGTCAGTCTTTCGGCAGCCGGAAGCCGTCTTTCAGCAGCGATGAGAGTACGCGCAACTGGCCCAGCATCTCTTCGTGATGCAGGCGTGATTGGGTATCACTGCGTTCGATGCATTCACTGATGCTTTGCAGGTCGATGGCATTGACCTTCTCATTGAGCGACTGCACCAGCAGATGCGCCTCCTTGACCAGATCCAGTGCATGCCGGGTAACGGCTTCTTCGCTGACCTGATACATCGGCAGCAAGCGTGTGCTGGTCAACTGCTCAACGCTTGCCAGCACGCGTGTCTGCAGGTTCTGCAGGGCTGAAAAGAAATAGGTGACAAACAGATAACAGACTACAGCGGTCATGGTTGTGGAGAGGGCCGTAGACATACCGTGGATGACCATGCCCATGCCGGTGGATGAAACTGCCTGCTCCAGCAGGGTGGAAGCGCCGAGCAGGGCGATGGAGAGGGAGATGATCGTGCCCAATACGCCGCACAGGATAAGAATATTGTGAATAAAGCGTATCAGCGCGGTGCGTGTGCTCTCATGCGCGAGCAGTGTGGCCGCCAGTGCCTGATGATGAATTTCAGCGCGTTGTAGTTGCATACTCTCCATGATCTCCATGCGCACGGCGATCATGGATGCGGGTGGAACGAACTCCAGCAGGTCCTGCCGCTGTTGATCCAGATTCGCCCGGAAGCGGGAGAGTGCCTGCTCTTCACGGTCATAGGCGATGAGCAGCACAATAATGCGGATCAGGGCAAGCATGAACAGGGCAAGGATCAGTCCATTAAGCACAAAGCCCGCCGATGTTTGCTGGTTGGAGAGATAGATAAGGTTCAACAGATCGGAGAAGTAAGCACCCAGCGCGATGGTCAGTAACAAGGCCACCGTCAGCTGAATGAGAATATTCCGGCTTTGTCGCAATCCGTGAGTATGCATCGCCTGACCCTCCGTAAATCTGTTACTGCTTAAGAACAGGCACAACAGAATGACGCCTCCACATGCAATCTTCAAGTGGCATGAAACATAGCTTATTGCTGCGGCTGTTCGCAGCGGCTTCAGCCTACGCTTTAGCGTGATGAGACCCTTGTTCGCCATCTTCTCAAGCGGTTGATCGCGCATGCTTACCAATATGTGTATTGCGCAATGCAATAAATTGGTCTTCATTACGTATACCATGAAACTGAGCAGAGCAGGCCGAATAAACTTATCTGTCGCCAGAAGCCGCCAGCTGGCTGATCTGAATCGCGTAGCAGGAGGATGAGATGAACGACGCTATGTTGCAAAGAGTGTTGGCATTATTTGAAGAGCAGTCGAAATCAGCGATGCGGGTTACCGGGTTCTTTGTACTGGCTGTTGTGTTTCTGCAACTGATCTTTATCAGGCTGTCGGGCATTATATCCAGCTAAACCATGAACTGGAGCAGTCTGAGCTACAACAACAGAGGCAAATTGAGGATAAACAGCGTGTTACACAGGTGATGCAGGATATTAGTGCTTTCAGAAAGCAGCTTGCAGAGGCCATGGCCAGTACAAAACATCTTATGGCGCAATTTCCCGGGACATTACGCCAGGGCATTCGGCAAGCGTCAGACAGTCGCATGGCGCCGGATCAGCTAGCGTCGGAGCCCGGCGCCGAAATTCCTCAGATGACTGCTCAAATGGCGCAGTCCATGCCGCTTGCGATGGAAAAACCGGATGTGCCGCTATCCAGGTCTGTTGAAGATATACAGGTGTGGATAGATCAGCAGTTTGTAAAGATCAATAGGGATATCGAGACGAATATCAAACAGCCGTTGCTGCAAAAACTTGCCGCTTTGAACGGAAGGCTTGCTGAGAATGATATCAGGCGGTTAAAAGAGGATATTCTCAATATCGGAGTGAAACAGCCCGATGATCACAGCTGGTGGCGTGTGTATAGCGGCAAGCTGGCGATGTCCGAGGCGACGGTTGACAATATTGCCAGGATATCAGCACAGATCGATGACAAAGCCGCAACCCTATATGGTGATACAAACAGGGGTTGGTCTGAAATTGAACGCAGTTTGCAAGTGCTGAAGAGTGCGCAACAGCAACGGCAGAAACAGTTGCAAGTACTGCAAACAGAGCTGCAGGCGACGCTTGCCGGCCTTAAATCGAGCCTTGATCAGGTTGGCCTGCCTCTGGGCAAGGTGATTCCGGTAGAGTTAAAGACCTTTGTGAAAATATATCCGGCATTACTATTGGTTACAGTGATCTGGATCTATTTGCGTATGCTAAAATTACTGCGTATTCGCCGCGAGATCTTTAAATCCATGCTTGCTCAGCCTGAGCTGGCTAACATCATTGCACCTGATCAGTTTGATCAAATATATATGCCCTGGATCATCAGGCCGTTTGTCTGCAGGGATATGCAAATAAAGAGACTCTCTTGTACTTTGCACTCATTATCCGTGGCGATGGTTCTGATTCTGTTGCCGCTGTTGGTTATGGCCGACATCTTATACCTGCTTGCTAACTACCCATCCCGGATACTGGACGGGTTCATGAACCCATATCTGCTGGGAATTATTGCCCTGATGGCGGGCGCGTTGCTGCTCTATAACAGGCTACGCCGCGAGGCGCTCACTGAGCCTGATTAAAAAAGCGTAGAAGGAAGGTAATTCTGGCAACCCGTTGTGCAACAACGAAAAGATGCTGCCCGGCAAACCACGATCAGTTGTCGAAGTTGTTGGCGTGATTTTCGAAACGGGTATATTTATTGAGGAAGGTCAGTTTGACGATGCCGGTCGGGCCATTTCGCTGTTTGGCGACAATGATTTCAGCGATCCCCTCGTTCTCGGGTTTCTTGTTGTAGACCTCATCACGGTAGATGAACATGATGACGTCGGCATCCTGCTCGATAGCACCGGATTCGCGCAGATCCGACATCATCGGGCGTTTGTCGGCGCGTGCTTCCAGTGAGCGGTTGAGCTGGGAGAGGATAATCACCGGTACATCCATCTCCTTGGCCAGCCCCTTGAGCGAGCGGGTAATCTCAGAAATCTCCTGCTCGCGGCGTTCAGAGCCGGCACTGCCGCTCATCAGCTGCAGGTAATCGATGACGACCAGATCCAGCTTTTTCTCCTCACGTTTGAGACGGCGGCATTTGGAGCGCACCTCCATCACTGAAATAGAGGGTGTGTCATCAACAAAGATGGCGGACTCGGCCAGTGAACCACTGGCGCCGGCCAGGCGACTCCAGTCGCTGGCTGAAAAGCTGCCGGTACGCAGATGCGACATGTCGACGCGTGCCTCCACGGCCAGCATACGCATAGCAATCTGCTGTGCGGACATTTCCAGCGAGAAGATGGCAACCACGCCGGTATCATCGGAGCGAATGGAGGCATTCTGGGCCACATTCATCGAGAATGCGGTTTTACCCATACTTGGACGACCGGCGACAACGATCAGATCGCCGCGCTGCATACCTGCCATCATAACATCGAGGTCATCAAAGCCGGTAGAAACGCCGGTAACGGCTTTCTTCTCCGCATAGCGGGCTTCCAGCTCCTTGTAGGAGGCAACCATCAGTGCGCCCATCTTGTTGAAGGCGGGGCGCGAGCGGTTGAAGTTTTCGGCTACAGCCAGGATATTCTTTTCAGCCATATCGAGATGCTCGTTGACATCACGACCGGCCTCTTCATAGACATCACGACTGACTTTGCTGCATACTGAAAGCAGATCCCGCAGTACCGAGCGCTCACGTACAATATCCGCATAATGGCGGACATTGGTAGAGGTCGGTACGGCATTGATCAGGTCAGCAAGATAGGCCTCACCACCGGAGCCGGCCAGCTCCTCACGACGCTCAAGGTAATCCTTGACCGTGAGTGCATCAACCGGTTGCCCTTTGGTGGACAGATCCAGAATGGCATGGAATATCTTTGTGTTGGCACCGACATAAAAATGTTCGGGCCTGAGTGAGCCTTCCAGCCGTTCCAGTGCTTCGGGGTCAAGCATGACTCCCCCGAGCACAGCCCGCTCCGCATCATGAGCATGCGGCGGTATACGCTCGCGGAGCGAGTCAGTGCGCAGGGGAATCAGTTGGCTCAATGCTGTTCAGCAGCAACCTGGATGGATACGTCAGCTGTAACATCCGGATGCAGACGCACGCGGAATACCTGTGTGCCGACTTCCTTGATAGGCTGATCCAGCAGGATGTGGCGGCGCTCAACTGTATAGCCGTTTTCAGCCAGCAGTGTAGCCAGTTCAGCTGAACCGACTGAACCGTACAGATGCTTGCCATCGGAGGTGGCACGAACCACTTCCAGGCTCAGGCCTGACAGTTTTACAGCAGCTTCCTTTGCCTGGGCGAGTACTTCAGCCTGTTTCAGCTCAAGCTGTGCACGACGACGCTCAAAAATTCTGCGGTTGCCGGTTGTTGCCTCGGTAGCCTTGCCCTTAGGCAGCAGAAAATTGCGGCCGTAACCGGCACGTACGTTGACTTCGTCACCTACGTTACCCAGACCTTCAACACGTTCCAATAAAATCAATTGCATATTATCCTCCAGCAGCCGGCATTTTCCGGCGATAATCAAACCAAATATCCATCAGGCCGACAATCACGAACGGTACGATCATGAACGACCATATAAACAACATTAAATACATCATCGAGATGGACAGCATCATACCCTTGGCTTTTAACCAACTGTGTCCAACCGCGATACCTTGTGCGGCCATCAATCCACCCACCATAATGGCTGCATTGATACCGACATATTGCAAATCTCCTGTAGCCAAATTGGCCAACAGCAGTAAAACCAGAAACAGATATGCAGCCGGTTTACCAAAGCTCAGATCCAGCGGACTGGACGCATCACCGCGGTAAAAACCATAGCGGCTGGCAAAATGTCTTGCCAGCACAATATCGCCCCACCATGCAAACCACATACTCAGAGCAACCAGACCGGGCAACATCGAAATCATCATCTGTTGCGCCTGCCCTAACATCTGCAAGGCCTCGACCTCGGAGGGCGGTACCTGTTTCTGTGCATCAGTGAACATGGGCGACATCAACTGACTGACAAATTCACGCAGACCGATATCCTGTATCAGCGCGCCTGCAATCAAACCAACCAGAACAATCAGACCCAGTCCTGCGGCCAGATAGCGGGCACTATGTTGCAGTCCCTGCTGCCGTAACAGGCTTGCCGCCGCCAGTAACGGCAGCAAGCCATAAACGGTCAATGTAACCAGACCCGGTAGCAGGTTGAAGCCGGAAAGCACAGATGCGCCGATGGCTGTCAATACCACAACATGAGTGGCAAAGGTAATACCGCCGCCCAGTGTGATGATGGCCACCAGTGCCGGTGTCAGTACATGCAGTGAAAGTCCTATCAGTGTGGCGAGGACAATCACGAACGAAGGCATGTTCTGCAGCAGTACCGGCATCCAGATCGCTGTTGACAGCATCACCAGTAGCAGTACCGCACAAGGCAGTCGGCGTGTCAGCAGCAGTGATGCTACTGGCGGTAGCGCCTGCGGGGCCTGCTCCTGCATCAGATCAGTTTGCTTATGATCAGTCGTGATGCAGTGGGGTGAACGGAATCAGTGCCAGTACGCGAGCACGCTTGATAGCAGTGGTCAGGCTGCGCTGATGTAAAGAGCAGGTGCCGGTCACACGTGAAGGCAGGATCTTGTAACGCTCGGTGATAAAACCGCGCAGCAGATCCGGATTCTTGTAATCAATCGCCACATTTTTTTCTGCACAGAACTTGCAGAATTTACGGCGACGCTGGAAGCGGCCGGCGGGGCGGCGCTGCGGGCGGTCACCCTGTGGGCGAGCTCCCTGCGGACGGTCACCCTGTGGGCGTGCTGCTGCCTGCGGACGATCGCCCTGTGGACGTGCTGCTGGCGCTTCAGTTTTTGTTACTTCAGTCATCTCTATCTCCTCAATCTCTAGTCTGGTGCGATTCCATTACCTGCTCATTTAGCATGCAACGATCCACCCAAATTTCCACCTGACCCCAGCAGGGTTCTCCTTCCCGGCTGTAGAATCTTCTGCGCAGACAACCTTCAATGGTTACATGCTGACCATCCAGGGCGACCATCTTGCTGACGATATCGCCTGTCGCACGCAGAGGCAGTGGTTGCTCATTCTGAACACCTGCCCGAATTGGACCCAGTTGTGGACGACCTGTTACCAGTTCCGCAATTAACGCTTTGCTGCCATCCGGCGTCCAGCGGTCACGAATCTGTTGTAGTCGGCCGGTAACCCGGGCCCGGTTAAATTCAGGCTGCTGCTTCTGCTCCATCACTCTTGGCTGCCTCATCACTCTCAGCAACGGCTTCGGTTACTGTTTCGCTAGCTGCTTCTGCACTCTCTGCTGTTGCATCGGCTGCGGCTTCAGTGCCGGCATCTTCTTCCGGTGCTGCTTCAACAGGCTTCTTGCGGCGAGCAAGTGGAGAAGGCTCGTCAGACAGTTCAGTCAGTTTGGTGGTCAGTGTGCGGATGATGCGCTCTTCCAGGCTGATTGCGTGCTCGAGTGCTTTGAGGGCCTCAGGTTCACCATCGGTGACCAGCAGGACGTAGTTGCCGCGTTTACGGTTGGCAATAGAATAGGCGAGTGGACGTGAGCCCCAGTTTTCGCGTTTTACAATGCGACCACCGGCTTTCTCCACTTTACCAATCAGCTCATCAGTCATGGCTTCGGTGTTTTCCTGAGAGATATCAGGGTTGACTATAAAAATAGTTTCGTAATACAAACGGCGCTCCTTTCGGTGTACTTTCGTACGCCCCGGTCCACTATGCGCGTCCGGAGCAAGGTTATGTTACTGCACATCGGCGTGGCTGCAGTGGCGCGGCATGTTAGTGATCCAGTTGTCCGTATGCAAGCTCGCCTTGTCATCGCTACTTCCAAAGCAATCCTCAAAAGTGATCAGAGCGGCCAAAGTAAAGGGTGTCGGTTAGTTTGTTGGTGTGAAGGACGGTGGGAATAAGCCTCTGGTATGAAACCTGTTCTCTAAACTCCCTGTGTGAGCGAGGTCTGCAATAAGTGCCTGCACCGCCCCCCTCGATCCGAACGTTGGAAGCCGAATGTAAAAGGCTTTTCATCATGAAACTAGAAAGTGAAGTGGACAGGGGTTATATGATAATAGTACCTGCATCGGTCCCGGTGCCACAGCCGTTCTCTGCGATGCATTCTTATTCGCCAAACGCTGTCGTTGGCACTATTCTCCTGACATGGATAATGCATCCGCCATCAATGACATCGCATTTGAGAAGCAGCTTGCCTATGAAAAAATAAAGCTGCTTTTTGACAATGCTGCACTGGTACTTATTGGCACCGCGGTCACGTTTCTGGCCATGGCGACCCTCTTCTGGAGTTACGGTTCGCATCTGTCACTGCTGCTCTGGCTGGTCTGCATGGCGGCAGTCCTGTTGGCACAAGCCTGGACAGCACATCAGTTTCGACAGTTAATGGCGGACGATGCATCTATTCACTATTGGGCCAGGCTGTTTGCTCTGGGCTCCGGCACCAACGGGATTGTTCTGGGTATGCTGCCATGGATTGTGATGGATGCCTCATCAGCATTTGTTGTTATTTCCCTGATCGTGATCACGTGCGGTCTGGTATCGGCAGCCATCGGCACAAATTCTGCCTACCCCTTAGCTTTTTTCGCCTTTGCGACGCCCTCTATTCTGATGCTGGATGCCCGACTGGCCATCGAAGAGAATCTGGTTGCCTATGCGCCGCTGCTGTTGATCTATTTTGTTGCAGCCTCGATGGCTTCGATCCATTTCTCCCGTCTGGTGAGTGGCTCGATAGAGAAGGGTTTACAAAATATGGTCCTGTTGAAGGCGCTGGAAATCAAAAAAGAGGAAGCCGAACGCGCCAACTTTCAAAAGACCCGCTTTTTGGCTGCTGCCAGTCATGATCTGCGCCAGCCGATTCATGCCATTGAACTGTTTGCCGATGTACTGGAAAACAAATTGAAAGGCGGGGAACAGCAACAGTTGCTAAGTAAAATGCGCGATTCGGTGGACTCCATGTCCGACCTTCTCAATTCATTACTCGATATTTCCAAACTCGATGCCGGACTGGTACATGTGGAGCGGCGATCATTTGCGCTGGCGACACTGGTTTATAATCTTCAGGAAGAGTTTTCACAGCAGGTAAAAGATAAGCACTTAAAGCTCAAAATCGATATGGATGCAGCACTGCTGGAGAGCTGTTACATTGATTCTGATCCGGCTCTGTTAGAGAACATGCTGCGCAACCTGTTGGCCAATGCGCTCAAATACACCGAAGCAGGGGAGATCACCCTGCGTTGCCGACAACAGGATGGTGACTTTGCTCTCAGTGTGAGCGACAGCGGCATAGGTATTGCAGCTGCCGAGCAGGAAAAAATATTCGATGAGTTCTATCAGGTAGATAATCCGGAACGTGACCGCAGCAAGGGCATTGGTCTGGGGCTTTCCATCGTCAAGCGCCTCAGCCAGTTATTGGGCCACCCTTTTAGCTTCACATCGGAAGCAGGCAGGGGTAGCAGCTTTACCATCTGCGTTCCGGTGGGCGTGGCAACCGATGTGACCCCAACGATGCTTGAGGTGAGCCGCAAACTCGATGCCCGTGTCATGGTCATTGATGATGATCCGACTATTCTAGAGGGTATGGAGAGGATGTTATCGAGCTGGGGTTGCCGTGTGTTACCGGCGCAGTCCATCGATGAGACCACCGCACTGCTTAAAGACGGGCTTATCCCCGATGTGGTCGTTGCAGATTTCCGACTGCGCGATGATCAAACCGGCGTCGAAGCCATTCGAGCGGTACGGGAAATTACCGGGGATGCCCGGTTGCCGGGCATTATTATCACCGGGGATACAGAGCCTGCCCGTATGCAGGAGATGAAAGCCGCCGGTTTTGAAGTGTTACACAAACCGGTTAAAGCGGTGCGTTTGCGTGCATTGATCCAGTTCGTATTAAAGCAGGGAGAGCGCAAACCGCCGATGGATATGAGCACTCAGGCTTAAAAGCATCAGCGACTACCCGATCTCGCGCCTGCTTGATGAACCGATAAGGCCTGAGCATTATCAACTGTTGGTGCGGGCCTTCTGGATCGCCTGGGTGCGGCTATTGACGCCGAGCTTGCGAAAAAGGGCAGAAACATGCTGTTTCACGGTACTGTCGGTCAGGCCCAGAGCAATAGCGATCTCTTTATTGGATTTGCCATCGATCAACATCTGCCATATTTGTTGCTGGCGTGGTGAAATCGACGAGGCTGTTGATGCCGCATCCGACGAATACTCGCTACTGTTATCAAAATATATCGACGGGACATAACGCTCGCCGGCGAGCACCATCTGGATCGCAGCAAGCATCACTTTGCCCGCAGATGATTTTGAAATAAAACCCATGGCGCCAGCATCCAGACAGGCTTTCACCACATAACCGGCATCATTGCCCGAGATTACCACCACCGCTGTTTGCGGCGCTGATTCGCAGATACGTTTTACGCCATCGGCATTGGTAATGCCGGGCATATCAAGGTCGAGCAGCAACAGATCAAACAAATCCTGATGCTTCAGATGTGCCTCGATCTCGCGGCGATTCCTGGCCTCGGCCACATGTACCTGCCCCAGCGCCTGCAGCAACAGACTCATCCCGTCTCGAAACAAGGCATGATCGTCGGCAATAAGGATATTCATAGCACCAATCATTGACCGTCAGGCTCCTGATGTAAACCAGCCGAAAGGATTACCCTATATAGTACAAAAGTACTAGATATAACACCATTGTCGGTCTGCCGCTTTTATGTTGTTCGTTTATGATTCGAGTTGCCGATGACGCAAGTGGCTTAAGACAGGATGCCAACAGGCTGTTGATTCATTCAGCGTAAAACATTGCTGTCCGGTCAAAGAAATGACAGCATGAAAAAGGTCTGAATTCCCAAGGGATGTGGTAGATTTGTAGTTACCAAACAGCAAATCTCAAGC